>JBBPYY010000082.1:0-26806 GCA_038199445.1 Terriglobales bacterium
ACCCCGGTGCCAACTAGCCCGCAAAACGCCAGCGCCCCACCCATCACCAATCCAGCCTTGCTTACCGAATACCCGGCGAACCGCACCAGAAACGTCGGCATGTAAACCGAGATACCACCCATCGAGAACGTAAACAGCACCATGCCAAAAGTCGATGCCAGATACGCCGGATTTCTGAAGAGGCCAGCAAAATTCGCAAGGAGGCCTCCACCGTCAGCGGCCAGAACTCTCTCGGAAGCACCGCGTTCCGGCTCGCGCATGAAAAACAAAATGCACAGCGCGATCAAAGCGCCCGGAACTGCCGCAACATAAAACGGCGCACGCCAGCCGTAGTGACCGCCAACGAACCCTCCGATTCCGTAACCCAACGCCGCGCCAACCGGAATCGCGACATAAAACCAACTCAAGAATCGGTTTCTCGCCGCCTCCGGAAAGTAATCTGCAATCAGTGCCGGAGCGAATATTCCAAAGCTCGCCTCACCGATACCAACCAGTGCGTGGCGAATGTAAAGCTCGCGGTAGGTATGCACCAGCCCCGTGGTAAGCGTTAACGCGCTCCACAGCAGAGCCCCTGTAACGATGAGCGGCTTGCGGCGAAAGCGGTCTCCCATCCAGCCGGTCAGGGGCGCGGTCAGCATATAAACGACAAAAAACGCCGTTGTCAGTTCGCCAATTTTCTCGTCGTTGATGCGGAATTCCGACTGCACCAGCGTCTGCACGCCGGGCAAGATGAACCGGTCGATGTAGTTGAACAGGTTCAGCCCGGTCAGCAGCACCAGCGCAAGCAGCGCACCTTGAGGCATTCCCTTCGCGGACGCTGCGGCGCTCATCCCGGTCTAGCTCCGCACCGGGGCTTCCAGGCTGCGCGGATAGCGCGCTTCAACCACCGTCGAGATTCCGCCGCGCGGTCGGAAGTCTCCCTTCACAAGTGCCCAGATCGGCTCACATGCCTTGACCACATCCTCGAGAACCTGATTCACGATGTTTTCCTGGAAGATGCCGAGATTGCGATAGCAGAACAAATACTCCTTCAGCGACCTCAACTCAAGACAGCGCTCCCGCGGCATGTACCGAATCAAAATCACTCCGAAATCCGGCAGGCCGGTTTTCGGACACACTGAAGTGAACTCCGGATCGTCGATATAAATCTCATACGCGGGAAACTGGTTCGCCCACGTCTCAATCTCGGGAAAATGAAAATCGAGACCCGCCTTGGCGTGGTCGTCGGTGTACCGCGGCAACGTACTCATAAATGAAATTGTATCGAGTCGCGCTGCAAAGCATCCGATACAAAGGATTTTCAGGTCCCTTCTTATATAGTGAGCATTGTCGCCTATGGCAGTTGAGACCCCAGTTAAACCAAAACGTCGCCGAGCCCTCTGGGTCGCCGCCGCGATGATTGTCCTCATTGCCCTCTTCGTGATCCGCCATTTCACCCAGGAGCCAATCGCTGTTTCTGCTGCCACCGTGACCCGGGGCGATCTCGTCAATACGCTCAGCACGAACGGCAAAGTGGAGCCGGTCGACAACTTCGAGGCCCATGCCCCGTTCCCTGGTACGGTGAAATCCATCTCCGTTCATAACGGCGATCTCGCCGTGAAAGATCAGCTGCTTCTCGCGCTTGACGACAGCGAAGTCCGGGCCAAGTTGGCAACGGCCATCTCAGGCCTGCGCGAAGCACAGTTGAGGCTTGACGCGATTGAACGCGGCGGCACGCAGGAAGAGCGCCTCGTGCTCGGTTCCGACTTCACCGCCGCGAAGTCGAACCGCGATCAAGCTTCTGACCAGTTGAAAACGTTAGAGAAACTCGAGGCACAAGGCTCGGCATCTTCCAGCGAAGTGGCGGCCGCACAAGACCGGCTGAACCGCGCCAATATGTCTATGCAGTCTTTGAATGAGCGCAAAACAGACCGATTTGCCCCGCTAGAACTGGAGCGCGCCCGCGCCGCGGTCAGCGATGCAAATGCGGGGGTCGCATCTGTCCAGGAGACCATTCGCCAGGCCAATGTTCGCGCGCCATTCAACGGCACCGTGTACTCGGTTCCCGTACAGGCCTTCTCCTTTGTGCAGGCCGGCGAAGAATTGCTCGCCATGGCCGACTTGAAACATGTGCGGGTACGCGCGTACTTCGATGAGCCGGAGATTGGCCAACTCGCGCTCAATCAGCCCATGACTATTGTTTGGGATGCGAAGCCCGGACTCAAATGGCATGGCCACATCGAGCGCATTCCCACCACGATCATCACCTATGGCACACGCAACGTAGGCGAGGTGCTCGTCGCCGTCGATGATTCGGACGGAACGCTGCTACCCAATACAAATGTAACCGTGACGGTTACAACCTTTCGGCGGCAAAACGTCCTCACGGTTCCGCGCGAAGCTCTCCATGTCGAAAGCGGCAAGAACATCGTCTATGAAGTCGTAAACAATGAGTTGCACCGTCGGACGGTTCAGGTCGGCGGCATCAATCTGACCAGCGTCGAAATCGCTTCGGGCCTCAGCGAGCATGCAACGGTGGCGTTGGGCGGCACAAAGGGTGAGCCTCTCAGTAACGCGATGCCAGTGCGCATCGTCCAATAGCCCATCAATAGTTCAATAGTTCAATAGCAATCAGACCCCCCACTCGAGCCAACGCCTTGCGCATTCCTGCCCTCCTCGCCCCCGCCTCGATCGTCCTGACCGTTGCACTCTCCGTTTCGGCATTCGCCGCCGAGCTATACGCCGACGTGCACGATGCGCTCGATGCCGGGCAAGCCGACAAAGCGCTCGCGCTGCTGGGTAAAAAAGCGGATCCATACGCGGAGAATCTGCGCTGCCGCATTTACTACTCTGAGGAGCGCTGGGATTTAGCCGTACAAGCGTGCGAAGCCTCCGTCCACGCGAGCCCGAATGACAGCAACTACCATCTCTGGCTCGGCCGGGCCTATGGGGAAAAAGCGGATCACGCCTCATTTATCACCGCTTATGAACTCGCGAAGCGGGCGGCGCAAGAGTTCGAAGCCGCAGTGCGGTTGGACGGTAAGAATCTTGAGGCCCTCAGCGATCTCGGCGAGTTTTACGCCGAGGCTCCCGCGATTGTCGGCGGGGGGCGCGACAAGGCCCGCGGCATCGCCGGCAGATTACAGGGACTGGACGCAGCTCGTTATCACATGCTGATGGCGCGAATCGCAGAGGGCGACCATGACTATGCGACCACGGAGGCGGAACTCCGCGCCGCGATAAAGACCGCGCCTGATCCATCAGAACGCTGGATCGATCTCGCTTCTTTCTACCGGCGCCATTCCCGATGGCCTCAGATGCTGGAAGCAGTGCAGCAAGGCCAATTGACCGACACACGCCATGACGCGGCTCTGCTTGACGCGGCTCAAACCCTGCGACGCTCCGGGCGCCACCTCGACCTTGCCGCGATCCTCACGCGCCAATATCTGAGCGGAGGACACCTCTCCGAAGCCTCTCCGGCGTTCCGCGCACATTGGCTGCTCGGAGAGCTGCTCGATATGCGTGGAGACCACGCCGCAGCCCTTGTCGAGTTCAACGCCGCGGACGCTCTCGCCAAAAACTACAAGCCCAGCGCGAAATGAATCACCCTGACCTGACAGTGAATCGAACGGGCTCACGATTACAATCGGCAAGACACATGAAACCCGTCACTCCCTACGGCACCGGCTTCCGGCGCATCCTTACCGCGTGCTGTGTGTGCGCGCTAATGATGGCCGCGAGCGCAGCGCAGGCGCAGGTTTCGTTCTATACCGTCGTTGACCAGGCCTTGCGCAACAGCAGTCAGGTAAAAATTGCAGAGGCAGAAGTTCGCAAGGCCGAGGGCGCCGTCAGCGAAGTCAAAGACGCCTACATTCCCAATCTCTCTGTCGGCTCAGGACTCGGCTACTCCTTCGGGTTCACGATCAATCCGCCCACTCTCTATAACGTGAACTCACAATCGCTGCTCTTCAGCTTTTCACAGCACGACTACATCCGCGCCGCGCGCGCCGGTCTGCATGCCGCGCAGATGCACCTCAAAGACATTCGACAGCAGATCATTCTTGAGACGGCTGAGAGCTATATCGACCTCGACATGCTGCAGCACTCACTCGCCGCACTGCGCCAGGAGAGTGGATACAGCGAACGACTGGTCAACATCGTCAATGACAGATTTGCCGCCGGACTTGAGAGTAAGGTGGAGGTCACACACACGCGGTTGGGCACAGCAAACATCCATCTGAAACAACTCGAACTCAACAGCCGGCAAAGCGAGATGCAGGATCACCTTGCACATCTCACCGGCCTGCCTGCTGCTGCTCTTAAGACCGACACTGCCTCGATTCCGGCTCCCCCCGCGGTCAGGCCAGGCGAGGTGATTACCGGCCTCACCCCCGGTCTCGAAGCGGCATTCGACATCGCTCGCTCGAAGCAATATCAGGCATACGGCGTCAAGCGTGAAGAGTTTCGTCCCCAGGCGGGCCTGGGTGCGCAATACAACCGCTACTCGACGCTTGCCGATTTCCAGCAGAACTTTCCCAGGGCGAACGCAAACAATTTCTCCATCGGCCTGAACCTCACCTGGCCCCTGTTCGACCAGACACGCAAAGCAAAGCGCGTCCAGGCAGAAGCGGACGCTGTGCGCGCGCAGCAAGAATTTGCGCAATTTCGCGATCAGACCGGCGAACAGGTGCTCAAGCTTGAGAACACGTACACCCAACTTGCCGCTCAGCAGGAGGTCGCTGAGCTGACCGCAGAACTGGCGCAGGACAAGCTCGACGCCATCGTCACGCAATCGAACGGTCGCGCGCCCGGGATCACCCCGCTAACGCCGAAAGACGAGCAAACCGCCCGCATCGAAGAGCGGCAGCGATATATTGATGCGCTCGATGCTAAATTGGCCCTCGCCAAGATTCAGTTAGAGCTGCTTCGCGCGACAGGCAGTATCGAAGCCTGGGCACGCAGTCCGATCACCGCCCTGCCAGCCCCCGCCGCGCCCTAATCAGCGGTGAATCAAGCTTGCCAATTCGAACGGTCCTAGCACCCACAAAAATGGTAAAATCAGGGTAATATCATGCCTCTAAAAACCCTGTTTCTGAACCCTCCTTCGTTCGAGAATTTTGATGGCGGCGCCAGCTCACGCTGGCCGGCGACCCGCGAAATCGAGTCGTACTGGTACCCCGTCTGGCTCGCTTACCCGGCCGGTATGCTTGAGGGATCGCGTTTGCTCGACGCCCCGCCGCATCACGTCTCAGCAGATGAGACCATTCAGATCTGCAAAGATTACGATTTCCTGGTTCTGTTCACCAGCACCGTTGGCTGGACAGGCGACCAGAAGCTCGCCGAAGCCATCAAGGCCGCCAATCCTGCCATCAAGATTGCATTCGTCGGGCCGCCGGTGACAACCTCACCCGACCGCGCGTTGAACGAATGCCCGGTGATGGACTTCATTTGCCGCCGCGAGTTTGATTTCTCCGTCGTAGAGTACGCAAACGGAAAGCCCCTCGCCGAAATCCTCGGCATCAGCTACCGCAAAGACGGCCAAATCGTTCACAATCCGGATCGCCCGCAGGTCGAAGATCTCGACGCGTTGCCGTGGGTCACTGACATCTACAAACGCGATATGGACGTCACGCGGTACAACGTGCCTTTCCTGCTGCACCCATACGTCTCGCTCTACTCCACACGCGGCTGCCCGGCTCAATGCACCTTCTGCCTGTGGCCGCAGACGCTCAGCGGACATGCATGGCGCAAGCGGTCCACAGATGATGTGGCGGCCGAAATGGCGCACGCGAAACAGCTCTTTCCCAACGTTAAGGAATTCTTCTTCGATGACGACACCTTCAACATTCAGAAAGCGCGCACTGTCGAGCTTTGCGCGAAACTGAAGCCGCTCGGCCTGACCTGGTCGTGCACTTCACGCGTCACAACCGACCGTGAAACCCTCAAAGCGATGAAGGAAGCTGGTTGCAGGCTGCTCATTGTCGGCTTCGAATCCGGCGATCCGCAGATCCTCAAGAACATCAAGAAGGGTGCGACCATCGAGCGTGCCCGCGACTTCACCAAAGATTGCCACGACCTCGGCCTGACCATCCATGGCGATTTCATCCTCGGCCTTCCCGGCGAGACGAAGGAATCGATTCGCAACACCATCAACTTCGCCAAGACGCTCGACGTGGAAACGATTCAGGTTTCCATCGCCCACGCCTACCCGGGCACAGAGTTTTATGACTTCGCCAAGGCGAACGGCTTCATCACCAATGACGTTTTCATGGCGGATGAGAGCGGCCACCAGCTCGCGCACATCGAGTATCCCGGCCTGCCCAAGGAATACGTCCTTGAAATGGTGCACCGCTTCTACGACGAGTATTACTTCCGTCCAAAGGCTGCCGCGCGCGTCATCTGGAAGGCGGTGGTGAATCGCGATGTGCCGCGCCTCTACACCGAAGCGAAGGCGTTCATGAAGCTCCGCTCCCAGCGCAACAAGATGGTGCAGGCGAGCAAAGACGAAAAGAAAGCCAACCCATCCAGCACCGCTGGCGCAGAAGCCTAACCAGCTCTCGCACTGAATCTAGAAGCCGCGGCGAAAGCTGCGGCTTCTTCGCAGAGGAAACATTTTTTTGGCATCTACCATGACACTTCGCCGCTGGCTCGTGCTCGTTGCCGTCACGCTGACGGCATCGGTCGGCGATACTTTTCTCGCTGTCGGGATGCGCCAGGTTGGCCCCATTTCCCTACACCATCCGCTTTCTCTGATCGCCGCTCTCAAGGTGCCGTGGGTCGTGGCGGGAATCCTTCTGCTCATCGGCTTCTTCGCCTCCTATCTGACGGCGCTCTCTTGGGCCGACCTTACTTTCGTCCTGCCTGCAACGTCCCTTGGCTACGTCATCGTGGCGCTGCTGGCCAAGTTCTGGCTACACGAATACATCTCCCCGTGGCGCTGGAGCGGAATCGCCTTTATCGCTCTGGCTGTCAGCTTCATCGCGCGAGGCCCTTCGCTGACCCAGCATGACCCGCGTTCCGACACAGTAGTTTCCTGATGCACGCCGCTTCGCAGCTCGCCACGTGGAGCATGATTCTCGCCATCGTTTTTACGGCGACCGCAGGCGATGTCCTTACCGCTGGAGCCATGCGCCGTATCGGCGACCTCGACGAAATTCGCGCCCGCTCAGGTTTCATCGGAGCAGTGAAAGCCGTCACCGGCAACGCCCTGTTTCTTACGGGAGTGCTGTTCATGGCGATCAGTTTTTTCTCGCTGTTGTTCGCCCTCAGCCGCTTAGACGTTTCTCTCGTCGCGCCCGCTTCCGCGTCGCTCACCTTTGTCAGCAACGCCCTCGCCGCAAAATTCTTCCTCAGAGAAAACGTAGACCGGCGGCGCTGGTTCGTTGCAATTCTGGTCTGCTGCGGCGTCGCACTCCTTGCCCGCTAACGCCAGGTACCTAGTTCCCTTGATAAATCCTTATCGATGTAGTACGCCGCGCTGATCAGTGCTAGATGCGTCAAGGCCTGCGGAAAGTTTCCTAGTTGTCCCCCTCGCGTACCCAGTTCTTCTGCGAACAACCCGACATGGTTTCCGTATCCCAACATGCGCTCAAACATATCGTGCGCCTTTTCCGTCTGCCGGCCGCGAGCCAGGCACTCGGCATACCAGAACGAACATGCTCCGAATGACCCTTCTTCCCCGTGCAGCCCATCAACCTCAGCGCTTTCCTCGCGATATCGATAGACACGCGCATCTTCCACCAGATCGCGCTCGATGGCCTTCAATGTACTCATCCATTTCGGATCGGCAGAACTGATGAACCGCAGCAATGGCAGCAGCAGCGCGGACGCGTCGACATGGTCTGCACCGCGGTATGCCACCAGTGCTTGCAGTTCCTCGTTCCAGAAATCGCTAAAAACGCTCTCGTATATTTCATTGCGCAAAGTCTGCCACTCCCCCAGAGGGGCCGGCAAGGACCGCTTATACGCAAGGCGGATCGCGCGGTCCACGGCGACCCAGCACATCACCCGCGAATGGAGAAATTCTTTCCGTCCTGCGCGCACTTCCCAGATGCCCTCATCGGGAACACGCCAGTTTTCCGACACATACGCGACCAAATCCTGGCAGTCCCTCCACGTTTCATACGGCAATGCATCTCCATATTTTGTCGCGAGATAAATCGCATCCATCAGCTCCCCATAGATATCCAGTTGCAGCTGCGAGTACGCCGCATTGCCCACCCGGACCGGCTTCGAATCGCGATAACCCGATAGATGTTCCAGCGTGTACTCCTTCAGCTCCGTCTCACCGCGAATGCTGTACATCGTCTGCAGCGGCCCGTGTAGTCCATCACTCTTTGCAATTCGGTCCTTCAGCCATTTTAAGAACTGCTCCGATTCCTCAACGAATCCAAGCCGCAGAAACGCATACAACATGAATGAAGAGTCGCGCAGCCACGTGTACCGGTAATCCCAGTTCCGCTCCCCGCCGATCCTCTCCGGCAATGCGAATGTAGGCGCGGCGACCATCGATCCGTACTTGCGGCTCGTCAATAACTTCAACACAAGCGCGGAACGATGCACCATCTCGCGCCAGCGCCCTTTGTAATTGCATTGGCTCATCCATGCGCGCCAGTAGCTTCGCGTCTCATCGAGGAGCACCTGCATTGCTTCGTGTGATAGATCTGGTCTGGGCTCACCTTGCTTCGAATGTTCAAACAGGAGATATCCCCATTCATCCTTGTTAAGCGTAAAACTGCCCTTCACGCCGCCAGTATTGTTCGCAGGATCGATCGGATCTATCCGCGACTCCTTCCCAAGATTCCAGTTCAGGCGGAAGCGCATCCCATCATCAGCCGGTGCAGAAAACTCCGCAAAACTCTCGCCGGTTTTCGCAGCCTGCCGATTGCGCGCATAGTTCAACGCCGGCAAGCACTCGAAGTCAAACTCTACCGCTCCGCAAATTACATGCACCATACGCACAACAAACTGCGGCCCAGCTTCTTCAGCCATCGTCATGAAATCGAAGACCTCGGCCACAGACGTCTCCGACAAAAATCGTGTCAGCAGAATGTTCGTATCCGGCAGGTACATCTGCTTCGACGTACACCCATCGCCGCTCGGATGCAGGCTGAAATGTCCGCCGCGTTCCTGATCGAGCAGCGCAGCAAAACAGCTGGGCGAATCGAAATCCGGCAGGCAGAGAAAGTTGATGGTGCCATTCGTACAGACCAGAGCCACCGTGCTCAGGTCCCCAATAATCCCATGGTCCTCAATCGCGGGATACGCCAACCAATCACCTCCGGCAAACGACCAACGGCCATTAGATGCTGCGAATCAGGCGTGCGAACCGCTAGCTAAAAAGGCGCATCAACCCTTGCGGCGGAAGATCAGGCACGAGAAATTTCTCTCCCGCGCCGGCGTAGCGCGTCGCGGTCTCAGCCGCCAAATAGCCGCTTCGTACCGCGCCTTCCATCGTTGACGGCCATCCTGTGGCCGTCCAATCTCCTGCGAGAAAGATTCCGCGCCAGCCCGTCTCTGCCCCTGGGCGAAACGCATCCAGCCCCGGGGTACACGAAAAGGTCGCGTGCACTTCCTTTACGACCGCCGCCTTCTCCAGTTTCGCGTCCCTCACTCGCGGGAAGAACGTCGCTAATTCGCGCATGGCCAGATCGATAATTTCCTGCCGTTGCAGGTTGACCAGCGATCGCGAGGCGCTGACCACAAGTTCGAGATAACTGCCACCGCCATGCCTTAGCGGCTGAATCCGGGATTTCTGAAACATCCACTGAATCGTCGAATCCAGCAGCACTGCATGGTCGAGCGAAGTCACTTCGCGATCAAACCACAAGTGAATCCCCGTGATCGGAGAAGATTTGAAATGGCTCAGCCTCGCTTCGAGTTCCGCGCGCACCTCACCCGCAGCCAGCTTCGGCAGAAATCGCTGCATGCCTCCAAACGACAGCGCGAGCACCACGCCATCCACATGAACCGCGTCGTCTGCTGACGCAATCTGCCAACCGCCATCTTCGCTCGTTGCAATGCCCTCGACAGTGGTTCGTAGCAAGACCTCGCCGCCACGCGCACGAATGTAATCCGCACACTTCCCGTAGAGATCGCTCAACGGAATGGCAGGAATCCCCATGCGTCCTGCCTCCGCCGATGCGAGAAACGAATCGTGAAACACCTGCGCCGCGTATTTCACTGAAATTTTGTCCATCTCCTCGTTCAGCGCGCTTACCAAGACGGGCCGCCAGAACCGGTCAATCGCTCTCTGAGGCTGGCCGTGGCGCACTAGCCAATTCGCAAAGCGCTCACGGTCATCCGCCGGTACGCCGCGCACGAATGTGGTCAGCGCTTTGCCGATAGCTGCTTTCTCACGAAAACTTAGCGCCTGAAAATGTAAAAAGGCAAGCGAGGTGTGCAGCGGCGCCGGCAGTGGACCGGGCGACAGTACGCTCCTTCTCCCGCCCGGCTCCAGAAATTGAATCCGGTCATACCATTTGATCTGACCAGCGACTCCCGATCGACGATAGAGATCAATCAGGTTCGTGCAACAGCCCAGCAGCACGTGCTGGCAGTTATCGATGACCTCGTCGGTTCCAGGATGCTCATACGAAGAAGCCCGTCCGCCTACATACGGGCGCTGTTCAAAAAGCTTCACGCTGTGGCCCGCATTCGACAGCGCACAGCCCGCCGCGAGCCCCGCGAGTCCGCCGCCCACAACAGCAACCCTCATCGCGCCTCGCCGCGCGTCTCGCCCCGCGGTTCCCCTTTGACGCGTGCCGCCATGGCTTGTCTCAAGCCGTGAAAGAGCAACGCCCACTTCTCGCGCTTCGGCACCGAGATGCGCTGCGAGAACACATCGAAATCCTGCGCCTCAATGTGGTCCAACAGCCTGCGATAAATGCTCACCAGCACTCGCAACGCAGGCCGGCTATCCGCATTGATCAGCGGCAGCAACCTATCGGCGGACTTGTAATACGTGCGCGCTCGCTCCGCCAGATGTCGCAGTATCTCGCGCTCTCCTTCTGTCATCTGCGCATGATGCAGCGATTGCAGGCGCGCCGGCGTTACTCCAAGGCGCACAAGTTCATCTTGCGGAATATAGATCCGCCCCCGCTCGACATCTTCCCGCACATCTCGCAAGATGTTCGTCAGCTGGAGCGCGATGCCCGTCTCTTCCGCCAGCTTCTCGGCTGCAGGATCGCGATAGCCGAAGATACGGATGCACACCAGTCCCACGACAGATGCCACGAGATAACAGTATCGGTATAAATCATCGAAGGTTGCGTAGGTATCGAATTCACCCAGCGATTTTCCGGCAGTCGCCTGAATGTCCATTGTGGTGCCTTCAACCAGTTGATCGAACAGCAAGGCAGGAATTTGAAATTTTTGCTTCGTATCGCGCACCGCGAGGAACACCGCATCCTGAGTCGGTCCACCGGCTGCCGCCGAATGCCAATCCTCCACCCAGTGACGCATCTTGCGCGCCCGCTCTTCGCGCGCCACCGTCGTATCATCAGAAATGTCATCCGCGCGCCGCATGAACGCATACACTGCACACATCGCATCGCGCTTCTCGCGCGGTAAAGCCATAAATGCGTAGTAAAAATTTCTGGCTTCGCGCTTGGCGATTACGCGGCACGCTGCATACGCTCCACCCAGTTCTTCTTGTCCGGTCAAGCAAGCGCCTTCTTCGGCAGCAGAGTTTCCATTACCTTCCCGAACACCGCCGCTGACATCAACGCTAGCTTGCGCGTTTTGCTTATCACGGGGCGTCCTCGCAAGACGTTGAACTGCTGCGATTCAATCGCGCGCAGTATTTCAGCCCCGCCGCGGCTGAAAAGATCAAGGTCCAGAGCAAGCTCCCGATCCACGCGCCGGATTAGCGGCAGCCCGCGCTCAAAGCAATCGCTTGCCACGCGAACTTCATACTTCATTAGCAATTGAAACGAAGGCGAAAACTGACGCGCAGCGATGTCCTCTTCCGACACGCCGAAGCGCTTCATATCGGCTTGCGGCAGGTACACGCGGCCCTTCACGAAATCTTCCACCACATCCTGCCAAAAATTTGCTAGTTGCAAGCCCGTGCAGGTCGCATCCGACAACGCAAATCGCTCGCGATCGCGATACCCACACGCATACAGCACCAAACGGCCCACCGGATTCGCCGAATATCGGCAATATGCCAGCAATTCATCCATTGTCTCGTAGCGCTTCACCGTTTGGTCCTGCCGGAATGCAACCAGCAAATCCGCAAACGGGTCGCGCGGAATATCACACTCGCGAATCGTTTCGGCCAGCGCTACAAACACCGGATGCCGGGTCTCCCCGCGATAGCACGCGTCCAACTCCCCGCCCCACCAGTCGAGCAATGCCAGCGACTGCTCCGCGTCTCCGACTTCGTCGCCAAGATCATCCGCCATGCGGCAGTATGCGTAAATGCTGTGGAAGTGCGGCCGCAGCCGCTCCGGCAAAAACCAGCTAGCAACATGGAAATTCTCATAGTGCGACTGCGCAAGGCGCTTACAGTACGCACGCGCCTCCGCCAAGGTTGGACGATGCGAAGGAGCGCGATACGACGCGGGCAGAGACGCCCATCCGCGTTCCAGCAGGTCTGTGCTTAGTGTGGTCATGTCACAATCGCCGTTTTGATTTCGCAATCTCCCGAACTGCGAGCAGATCCCCGAGCAGAGCCGCGCTTCGACATCCTGGAAAATATATCCGGCAAATCAGCCAGTGCCGCACGCCCGGTTATGTACTGCGCACTCTTAAATCGCCCGCTCGCGATCAACGCAAACGCCGCGCGCACCGAGGCCGGAGTATGGTGAAACGTCGCCTGCATCTCGATGTTGTTGTAGTGCAGCCGGTTCGTATCCAGTTCCACGCGTGTTCCCGATGGCGGGCCACCGAAGAAATTCACGACGCCACCCTTGCGCACCATGTCGACAGCCCAGCCCCACGCCATCGGAGTCGCGACCGCCTCGATCGCGACATCAGCGCCGCGACCTAATTCCGTCAACCCGCGCACGGCAGCGACCGCGTCTTGCACCTGGTCCAGCCGCACCACATCGCTCGCGCCGAAAGCACGAGCCGCCTGCTCCTGGCTCTCGCGCTTCACCACTGCAATTACGCGGATCCCCTCAAGCGATGCAGCGTGCATGAACAGCAGCCCGATCGGTCCCGCTCCGATCACCGCCATCGTATCCCCCGTGCGCGCATGGACATCCTGCAGTCCGAGCATCACGCAAGCCAGCGGCTCAGTGAGCGCAGCATGCGGCAACTCCACGCTCTCCGGCACGCGCAGCATATTCTTTGCCACGATTCGCGCAGGGATACGGATGTATTCCGCATACGCGCCGTTGTTGAACAGCAGATCATCGCAAAGATTCTGCTGATCGTGCCTGCAGAAGAAACACACATCGCACGGCGCCGAGTTCAGCGCAACCACGCGGTCCCCGATCTGAAAGCCGGTCACGCCCGCACCAACCTGCTCCACTACACCCGCCACTTCATGCCCAAACAGCGCCGGGGGGACCAACATTTTCGCGTGATAGCCGCGCTTATAAACCTTCAGGTCCGTCCCGCAAGTCAGAGCAACCGCAACTCGCAGCACAACTTCGCCAACGCTTGCATCGGGCACAGGAACGCGCTCAACTCGCACGTCTTCCTTGCCATATAGCACCGCGGCCCTCATCAGTTTTTGGCTCATGGCTACTTATAATTGTAGACGTTTCACCCACACGTTCACGCGCGGTAAACGGCGCACTTCACGTCATCAAGGCTGCAACACAATCTTCATCGAGTCGGCTTGCGGGTTTGATGCCAGCGCAATCGCCTCGCGCGCATCTTCCAGCGAGAACCGATGCGAAATAAGCCGCGTCAAGTCAAAGCCTTGCCGATACTCTTCCAACACCAGATGAACCCCCTCATCCTGAATCGCCACCGATGCGCTGTACGAACCAAGCAGGGCCTTCTCATCCATGCACACCGCCGCCGGATCAATCTTCGCCTCACCGTGCTGCGTCTGCGCAAACAACATCACCCGTCCGCCCGGGCGCACGGCATCCATCGCCGTCTTGATTAGCGAATCCCTGCCCACCGCCAGGATCACAGCGTCGGCACCGCGGCCTTCGCTCGCTCGTTTCACGCGAGCGACGACATCTTCATTTCCCGCGTCGATCGGCTGGTCCAGGCCAAACTTCGCGGCGATCTCGTGACGCCGCGCATACAAGTCTGACGTCAACACACTCGCACCGCTGCGCTTTGCCAAGGCAGCCAACAAGATCCCGATCGGCCCCTGCCCAATCACCAGCACCGTCTCGTCGGCAGACAAATTCAAATTCTTAATAGCCTTTAGACAGGTATTCACCGGCTCGATGAACGCTGCCTGCTCAAAAGGAACATCGCCGGGAATACGCACCAGCCCTCGCTCAACAATCCAACCCATCACGCGAATGTACTCCCCGAATCCACCGCCCGCCGCCTCAAAGCCCGCCGTGCACCCGACGCGCTTATAGACGTCGCACTGCGCGAACGTCTGCTTGCGGCAGTAGTAGCAATGACCGCATGGAATGTGATGAAACGCCATCACGCGATCTCCCACCGCGAAGTTCGTCACACCCATTCCAACCGCCGCGATAGTTCCCGCCATTTCGTGGCCAAAAACGCGCGGCGCTGGGTGCGACCCGGTGTGAATCTTTTTCAAATCGGTTCCGCAGATCCCGCACGTATCGATGCGCACCAACACCTCACCAGCGCCAAGCGCCGGCACAGCGATCGTTTCCACGCGTACATCGTCGACGCCTCGATACACCGCTGCCCGCATCGTTGCAGGTACTTCTGTCTCGGCCTGTCTCTTCAACGCTGTCTCGGTTACCGTCATGCGCTCCGTCTCTCAATCTCTTTTCTTAACTCCGCAGCCAAACTCTGCGCCGCCAGAGCGCTCCCGCGCGCCAGCCGAATCGCGGACTTCCACAGTCGAGGACGCGCCATCAGGAACATCGCAAAGGCGCCTTCGCGAAATTCCCCCAACGGGCCTGCAAAACGCGCTAGTTCCGGCAGTTCAAAATCGTACTCATCCGACACTGCCTTCACCGCGGCAAATGCCACACCTCGCGCCACTGCAATTCGCGCAACTCCCGCTGCTTCCATGTCTACAATTTCAGCCGCATAGCTTGACCGCAATCTCATTTTCTCGCCAGTGCCTGCAACCGCAGCCACCGTGACCAACGTTCCATCGCAGCCTTCTGCGGCAAATCGCTCGCCGGTCATCGCATCGATCACTGTCGACGGACGCACCACCTTGCCGGCCTTCATGCCGTCGCGCAACGCCCCGGCAAATCCCACAGAAAACAGCATCGCCACCGGCCCGCGCGCGAGCGCTTCGCCAGCGGCGAGGGCCGCGCGACCTGCTCCCATACCGGCGCACACCACAATTGCCTCTTCGTTCTGATAGATGTGCACGCCGCGCCCGGGAGACTCCTCATCCCCCCGCCAACCGTTTACCAGCCGATTTATTTCTCGCGGCAAAGCGGCGATGATCGCGAGTCGCGGCTTCATGTCGCGGGCGCATATCCATGCGCGCGAAACCAGTCGACCGCGGCTCGCAATGCATCATCCACCGGCTTGATCTTGAACCCCAACTCCCGCTCCGCCTTCGCCGAAGAAGCGAACATCTTCTTCTTCCCCATGCGCACGGCCTCGACCGTCGCCCGCGGTTCCATCCCGCGCATTCGGCCCGTCACCATTTCATCGAAAACCGCAAACGCCATCGCCACCGCATGCGGCACGCGCATGGTCGGCGACGGAATCCCCGTCAACACAGCCATGCGATCCAGCATCTGCTTCAGCGTCAGATTTTCACCGCCCAGAATATATCGCTCGCCAGGCGTACCCCGCTCCAGCGCAGCCACATGCGTCGCCGCTACTTGCGCCACATCGACCAGATTCAAACCCGTGTCCATGTACGCCGGAAATTTACCCCGCAGAAAATCCACGACAATGCGACCCGTCGGCGTCGGCTTCAGATCGCCCGCGCCGATTGGCGTCGTCGGATTCAGAATCATTACCTGCTGTCCTGCGCGCGCCGCGCTGATCGCTTCCTGCTCGCCCAGAAACTTCGACCGCTTATAGTGTCCAATCATGTCGTCCAGCGACACCGGACTCGTCTCATCCACTACTCTTCCATCTGCTTTGAAGCCCATCGTCGCCACGCTCGACGTGTAGACAACGCGCCGCACATTTGCTTCGCGTGCCAGCCGCAACAGGTCGCGTGTCCCCTGCACATTCGCCGCATACATCGCGTCCGGATCGGTAACCCACAGCCGATAATCCGCCGCAACATGCATCACTGCATCGCAGCCCACAACCGCCGCACGCAGTGATTCCACATCGCGCAGATCGCCCATAACGGTATCGCCGCGAATGCCTTCCAAAGATTTCAGAGTGCTCGTCGTGCGGGTCAGTATCCGCAGGTCAGCACCGGCAGCCGCCAATGCACGCGCCACATGGCTCCCTACAAATCCGGTGGCACCTGTTAGAAATATTTTCATTCAAAACTAGCGCGGGTTCGAGGCGTGCGACGTCCTAGCTCAGAACTTCAGGCTCGATCTGAATATTTTTCTCGCCGGCCGCTTTCTTTTCCCAGTACTTCTTCATCCAGGCTTCGAAGCTCTTGCCCGCGGCGGTATCGCGCCCACTGAATGCCAGCGCTGCAATGTCAACATATGCAACGTTGCGTTTTGCGCGGTCGCCCTTCGCTGGAATAATCCGCACAAAAGAATCCGTCAGAGACGAGCCAGTTCGCCTATCAAAAATGTACCCCTCCACAATGTCGCCCTGCTTCAGCGTGATGGTGACATCGCCGCGATAGTCGAACGCTTTTTCGAGCGCCTCGCAAATCTCCGTATCCGTCGCCAGCTCGGGAATCCATCCTTCAAGATTCTCTCGCTCGCGTCCCGCCGCAACTTCTAGCTCATCCGGCGTCGCATGCGACAACTGTTCGAGCTTCGGTGCTTCCTGCTGTTCCGTCGCCATTTGCCTTTAGTCTCCTGAAATGGGCTGCAATTCGCGGCTTTCCACCGACACAGCCTTAGCATCGATCTGCACCAGAGGACCGGCATGTGCCGGCTTCCACTCGTTCAAAAGTTTCCGCGCGCCATCATCGGGATAGAGCGAAGACATATATGCCTTCGCCGTTCTGATGAAGCCCTTCATCGAGCCGAAGTTGTAATTCACCGCCGACGCCTCATGCCCCGAGTGCACCATGCAGTTCGCGCACTGCGGATTCCCGCTCTCCGTGCCATATCGCGACCACTCCGTCGCATCCATCAGTTCCTGAAACGTGTCCGCATATCCGTCCTGCAGCAGGTAGCACGGTTTCTGCCAGCCAAACACGTTGTACGTCGGCATGCCCCACGGCGTGCAATTGAAATGCTGGTGCCCCATCAAGTATTCGAGGAATAGCGGATGCGAATTGAACCGCCAGCTCTTCTTGCGGTTCGACAGAATCGCGCGAAACATTTTCCGCGACTTCGCCTTGCCGAGAAAGTGATTCTGGTCCGGCGCTTTGTCATAGGTGTAGCCCGGAGAAAGCATCATGCTTTCCACGCCGGCTTCCATCATCTCGTCAAAGTGCGTGCGCACACTGTTCGGGTCGGCGCCGTCAAACAGCGTCGTATTCGTCGTCACGCGGAAACCACCAGCCACCGCGGCTCGTACGCCCTCCATGGCGATCTCCCAGCCGCCTTCGCGGCACACTGAAAGGTCGTGATGTTCTTTCTGCCCATCCAAATGCACTGAAAACGAAAGATATTTGCTCGGCTTGAACAGGTGCAGCTTTTCCCTTAGCAGCAACGCATTGGTGCACAGATAGATGTACTTCTTCCGCGCTATCAGCCCCTCCACAATCTCTTTGATCTGCGGGTGCATCAAGGGTTCGCCGCCGGGAATGGACACCATCGGCGTTCCGACTTCGTCGACCGCCTTCATGCACTCTTCCACCGTCAGCTCGCTCTTCAAAATATGCGCCGGATACTGGATCTTGCCGCAGCCCGCGCACGCAAGATTGCAGCGGAAGAGCGGCTCCAGCATCAGAACCAGCGGATACCGTTTGCGACCCTTGATGCGCTGCTTCAACACGTACGAAGCGACTGTCCAAGCCTGCGAGACTGGTACTGCCATCCCGTTATTCCCCCTTCAAATTCCGAATTCCGTTAAGCAGTTTCCCTTTGCATCGCACGCTCATACGTCGTCAACGCCAGCAGTGGAAAATAATGCCGGTACATGTCATAACCGAGATAAAACACTCGGGGAAATCCTGTGCCCGTGTACTGCAACTGACCACGACTCCGGGTCGTCGTCTCGTCCCACGTGCCCGCCACATCCTGATGGTTCAATAGCCAGCGAATCCCTTTCGCGACAGAATCCGACCGTGTGTCGCCAGCCGCTAGCAGCCCAAGAATCGCCCACGATGTCTGCGAAGCCGTGCTCGGCCCTTCGCCCCGGGTCTCCGGCTCGTCATAGCTTCGGCACGCCTCACCCCAGCCGCCGTCCGCATTCTGCACCATGCGAATCCATTCCGCCGCCTGCTGTATCTGCGGCTCGTGGTTCCACACTCCCATCGCTTCCAACCCGCGCAACACTAGAAACGTGCCATACAAATAATTCACGCCCCAGCGTCCAAACCAGCTTCCATCCGGCTGCTGCTCTTTCCAGATGAAGCTGATTGCCTTCTTCACGCGCGGGTCTTCGCTGCTGTAGCCATACGTCGCCAGCATCTCGAGAATGCGCCCGGTAATATCGACCGTCGGCGGGTCCAGCATCGCGTTGTGATCGGCAAACGGGATGTACTGGAAGATCATTTTCGTGTTGTCTTTGTCGAAGCTGGCCCAACCGCCGTTCTTACATTGCATCGCAAAAATCCAGCGAATCGCCCGCTGCGCTACCTCGTGCTGATACCGCTCACGCGGGTTCTGTACCTTATCAAGCGCAAGCAGAACCATCCCAGAATCATCTACATCCGGGTAGAACTCATTGTTGTGCTCGAAGTACCAGCCGCCCGGTTCCGTGTTGCGAACCTTCTCCGCCCAGTCGCCCTTGTGCCGCACTTCCTTCGACAAAATCCAGTCCGCCGCCTTCAGCAATCGCGGATCATCCTTCGCGACTCCCGCCTCGCCCAGCGCGAACATCGCATACGCCGTGTCCCACACCGGCGACATGCAGGGCTGCATTCTGAATGTCGGCTCGCGGTCGTCCGCGATACCGTCGTCTTCAATGCCCAGCTTCTCAAATTCATCCATCGCGCGAATCATTTGAGGATCGTCCACCGAATATCCAACATGCCGCAATGCAATGATCGAATTCAACATGGCGGGATAAATCGCGCCCAGCCCATCCGACATTTCCAGGCGCGCAAGCATCCACTTTTCTGCCTTCTTTAGCGCAAGCTTGCGTAGCGGGCGAATATGCACTCGCTCAGCCCAATGCGCCATACGGTCAAATAGGAGAAACAGGTTTCGCCAGCTAACAATCTTCTTCTTGTCCCAATGCAGGTGCAGGTTCGCATTCGCGCGGCCACCCACGAAGAGCTCATCAATTCCCTGTTCCGGCGCAATCTTCTTGAACGGCTTCTTCGCATATGCGATCGACAGCGGAACAAGAATTGCCCGCGACCAGGACGAAATCTCGTAGATATTGAAGTAGCACCAGTTCGGAAACAGCACGATCTCCGGCGGAACCGCCGGCACTGCGTCATACTCGTACTGTCCCATGAAGCACAGATAAATCTTGGTGAAGGTGTTGACCTCGGTCACGCCACCGTTCGCGAGAATCCACTCGCGCGCCTTTACCAGAATCTCGTGCTCTGCCGACCAGCCCATCAGCTTGAACGCGAAGTAGCACTTCACCGAGAGACTGATGTTCGACGGACCGCCGGGATAAATACTCCAGCCGCCATCCTCGTTTTGATAGCGCCTGATTTCGTTCAGCGCCCGCTGCAGACGATCGGCATCGCCCGTGCCTAACAAAATATGCCCGAAGATGTAATCCGCTTCGAGCATCGAGTCTGCCTCGAGTTCGCCCAGCCAATAGCCGTCCGGATGCTGCTGCTTGAAAAGAAAATCGCGCGACCGCGCCACAGCAGCAACCACCGCGTCCAGGCCGGCATCAATCCGGCCGAACTTCGGCACTGCTGTTTGTGGCTTCACGGTTTGTTGGTTTTCGGCTGCGCTCACTCTGACCTCTACTGATGCCTCAGATACCTAATCGCGCCTTTCGGCGCCTCTGACGCGCGTTCTGAATCAGCGTCCCTCAACGCGTTGCGCCGAAGGAGCGGCGGCGATGGCCTGCACGATCTCGGGCGGCAAACCAAACCGCACATTTTCCGGCATCACTTCCACTTCTTCGACCGTGTCGAATCCATGGTCGCGGAGGTACTGCACCACATCCTGCACTAATACTTCCGGCGCAGAAGCACCCGCAGTCAACGCAACCGTGTTCGCCCCTTCGAGCCACGCCGTGTCGATCGCATCTGTGTTGTCGATCAGGTAGGCGCGCGTATTCAGGTTGTTGGAAACCTCAACCAGGCGGTTTGAATTCGAACTGTTATTCGAGCCCACCACCAGCACCAGGTCCGCATCGTGCGCCACATTCTTCACCGCGACCTGGCGGTTCTCCGTCGCATAACAAATATCCTGCGAATGGGGGCCGACGATGTTGGGAAACTTATTCTTGAGCGCGTGGATAATGTCGCGCGCCTCGTCCAGACTCAGTGTCGTTTGCGTCAGGTAGGCAACGCGATCCGGGTCAGGCACCACCAGCGTCGCAACTTCCGCGACGCTCGAAACCACCTGCGTCACGTCGGGAGCTTCGCCCAGCGTGCCTTCAATCTCATCGTGATCGCGATGTCCGATCAGCACCAGCGAATACCCCTGCTTGGCGAACTTGACCGCCTCGACATGCACCTTCGTGACCAGCGGGCACGTCGCATCGATCACCTTCAGCCCGCGCAATTTCGAATGCTCGCGCACCGCTGGCGAAACACCATGCGCGCTATAAATCACACGCATGCCGGCCGGCACCTCGTCGATGTCGTTGACGAAAATCGCGCCCTTCTGCGCCAGATCGTTCACCACGTGGCTGTTATGCACGATCTCTTTGCGCACGTAGATCGGCGCGCCAAAAGTCTCCAGTGCAATAGAAACGATGTCTACGGCGCGCACCACTCCCGCGCAGAACCCGCGAGGTTTGAGCAACAATAAGCGCTTGGTGGATTTGAGCGTATCGCCAGTTGAAACAGGTACTTCCAATGTGGTTGTAGTCACGCCACTAGTATATCGTTTCTAGCCGCACTCCTAACCGCTAAAGCACGTGTCGATGGGTGTACCACTCAACCTCGAAAAGTCGCCATTGACTGCTCGATAAGCCCGCTCGCAAGTCACTCGCCCAGATCATCCGCCGAGCGCGTACTCAAAGTCGTAAGAATGCTTTCCATCCACAATCACGATCGAGAGCTTGCCTTCCAACCCTGCCAACTCCTCCGTCCCCGAGTCCGGCACGACCGTCACACTCAAGTGCGGAGTGCCGCGTCTCATCGTCCCGCTGTGCTGCAGCGCAAAGCTTCCGCTGCGACCGGCCAGCTTCCCGGTCACCCGCTCCATCGCCACGTACCCTGCCGAACCCTGAACCGCAGTTCCCACAGCCAGCATTTCGCCCTTGCTGACAGCATCCAGGTCGCCGTGAAATGTCTTGTTGAGCGACATCCTCCCCAGAGTCTCAGCCTCTGTCGTTAGCGGCGCCATCTTCACTTCGAATGTTCCACTCGCACGCGTCATAATTCCTCTTCCATAATCAAGTTGTTATTGCCCAACTGGCCCGGAAACCCTCACCGGCTGGCTTTCAACATCTGCTCCGCATTCTTTAGCGATGCGTCCGTTAACTTAGTCCCGCTCAACATCCGTGCCACCTCGTCGCGCCGCTCTTTTCCATCGAGCAGCCGAACGCCAGTTTTCGTTCGCCCGCCGTGTTCCCTTTTTTCAATCAAAAAATGCTGGTCCGCAAACGCCGCAATTTGCGGCAGGTGCGTAATGCAGATCACCTGCTGCGCTTGGGACAGCGTCTTCAGTTTTCGCCCTACCGCTTCGGCCGCGCGTCCACCAATCCCAATATCGATCTCGTCGAACACCAAAGTCCGCGGCAGCGCAGTCTTCCGCTTCGCCTTGCTCGCGCCCTCTTCCACGCTTACCTTTAGCGCCAGCAGGACGCGCGACATCTCTCCACCCGACGCGATTTCAGCCAGCGGTTTCAGCGGTTCTCCGGCATTTGTCGCCAAGCGAAACTCCACCGCATCCCAGCCATGCGCACTCCACGCAAATTCGTCTTCTCGTGGTGCCACGTCCACACCAAACCGCGCCTTCATCGCCAGGTCATTCACCTGCGCCTCAGCCAGCTTGCCCAGCTTCGCCGCAGCGGTTTTACGTTGTGTCGTCAGCGCCGCGGCCGCAACGCGGTACTCCCCCGCAGCCGCAGCCAGTTCTTTTCGCAACACGGCAATTACCGCGTCGCGGTTCTCAATCTCATCCAGCTTTCCCCCAACATCCACGCCAAACGCAACTACCTCTTCGACGGGCGCTCCATGCGACGCATACTTTCGCTTCAAACGGTCCAGCAGCGCCAGCCGATCTTCGACCTCAGCCAATCTCTCGGGCGAGGCGGAAATATGTTCCGCATATTCGCGCAGGCCCATCCCCGTGTCGCTCACCACGGCGCGCG
The DNA here is from genome assembly GCA_038199445.1 of Terriglobales bacterium. GTDB lineage: Bacteria > Acidobacteriota > Terriglobia > Terriglobales > Acidobacteriaceae > JBBPYY01. The sequence goes on from JBBPYY010000082.1 coordinate 22,732, forward strand.
CCGAAGCGACCTGCTTCGCTGCTTCGTCAAATCGCGCATCGTACTTCGCCAGCTCTTGCAGATGCTTTTCGCCCGCGCGCAGCGCACCCTCCGCCGACGCAGCGGAGTCGTACAGCACGTCATAGGCGCTCATCGCGGCCGTATAGATCTTCTCCGCATTCGCTAGCGTGCGCTTCTCCGTTTCCAGCGCAACATCCTCGCCCGGCTGCAACGCAGCTTGCGAAATCTCCCGCGATTGGAAGCGCCAAAGATCGGCCATGCGCAGCCGGTCCTGCTCATCCAGTTCCATGCTCTCCAACTTGTCGCGAATCGCATGCCACGCCTGGTACGTCTTCGCGGTCGCATCGAATGTCACGTTTGCAAAACGGTCCAGCAGCACCAGCTGCTGAGCCGCATCAAAGCTTCCCAACGTCTCCGACTGCGCATGTACCAGCGCCAACTCAGGAGCCAGCGCCCGCAGCACCGCAACCGTCGCCGGCTGGTTGTTAACGAATACGCGTCCTTTGCCGCTCGCCGCAATCTCGCGGCGCAGAATGATTTCGCTCGCGTCCGCGTCGATCCCGTTCGCCTCAAGAATCTCTTCCGCGCCCGGCGTCGTCTCAAACACGCACGCCACCACAGCCTTGTCCGCGCCATGCCGCACCATGTCGCTTGAAGCCTTGTCGCCCAGCAACATCGCCAGCGCGTCGATCAGGATGGATTTCCCCGCGCCCGTCTCCCCGGTCAACAGGTTCAGCCCGGGGCCAAATCCCGCCACCGCGTGGTCAATCACCGCATAATTTTCCGCGCGCAATTCCAGCAGCATCGTCGCCACAATAGCACGCGTTTAAATGCCACGCGACCAGTGCAATACGACGCGGTATCCGCTCGCGCACTCGCCGCTACCCGCACACTCCGCTACCATTGCCGTAGCAATGATGATCACCCCGTCGAACCTAGCCCTCATTTTCTTTCAGGCCGAAGACGCCGCCCCACCCGCCGCCATCGGCCACTCCAGCGGAGCGGCCATCGTCGACATGGTCCGCAACTCCGGCCCCATCGCGCTCGCTGTGCTGGTGCTGCTGCTCATCGCCAGCATCTATTCGTGGAGCATCATCCTCGGCAAGTTGTCCTCTTTCAAACGCGCGCGAATTCAGAGCGGCCGCTTCGTCCGCGCCTTCCGCAAGGCCGAACGTCTGCAAGACATCGCGGCCGTTGCCGAGCAATTCAAGCCCAGTCCGCTCGTTCCCATCTTCGAAGACACCTACGATGAATATCGTCGCCAGACCGGCGGAACCGGCGTGCCTCGGTCCATGACCGCTCTCGAGCGAACCGCGCAATCCGCTGCCAGCGAATCGCTCACGCAGATGGAGCAGCGTATGACGTGGCTCGCCACCATCGGCGCGATCACCCCATTCCTCGGTCTTTTCGGCACTGTCATGGGCATCATCGACGCCTTCCACGGACTCGGCACCGCCGGCGCCGCAACGCTGCGGGCGGTTGCGCCCGGCGTCTCTGAAGCGCTCATCACCACTGCCGCCGGCATCGCCGTCGCTGTGCCCTCCGTCATCGGCTACAACCAACTCACCGCGCGAGTCCGCGAATTCGGCGCGCATATGGACGACTTCGCCCGCGAAGTATTGAACGCAATGGAAGGTGTGCCCACCGTCGCACCGCAACCGCTGACGCAGCCAGAGGAGGCCGTCCGTGGCCTTCACCGCTAACAACGGCCGCACGCAAACAGTTCTCGCCGACATCAACATCACTCCGCTGGTTGACGTCGTGCTCGTGCTGCTCATCATCTTCATGCTCACCGCGCCCGTGCTGCAATCGGGGGTCGAAGTCAGCGTGCCTAAAACAAAAACTGTCAAAGAAATCACCGAGCAGCGGCTGGTCGTCACCATCGACCGCCAGCAACGCGTCTTTCTCGGCGACACACCGGTCAACATCGCAGAGTTGCCCCAACGCCTGCGCCAGCCCAAAACCGATCCCGCGCATCAGGTCATCTACCTGCGCGCCGACGAGCGCGTTCCCTTCGGTGCATTCGCCTCCGTCATGGATGCGGTGAAGCAAGCCGGCATCACCAACGTCTCCATCGTGACCCAGCCCATCACCAACGCGCCCACGCGGTAAATAAAACACTCATGATCACGCGGCAACAAAATGTATGGGCAACCGACCACCAGGGAAAGAGCTCGCTCCTCGGTTCGTTCGCTCTGCACGCATTGGCCGCCGGCGCGCTCGCAATCTACTTCCTCGTCTTCACCGAACTCCACGGAAACACCTGGGGCGGCGCGCAAAAAAGTCAGGGAGCCATTCAGGCCACCCTGGTAAGCTCCGCCCCCGCTATCCCGTTGCCCCACCCGCAGCAGCCCACTGAAAACGTCCTCGCCACAGAAACTCCCAGCCCCGCGCCGGCACCGCCCGCGCCCCCTGCAAAAGCTGTCCCCGAAGAAAAAGCAATCCCCATCCCTGAAAAAATCACCAAGCCGATTCCCGTCCCCGAAGCGAAAACTACCGCGCCGCCCATTCCGCATCCCATGCCGATCCCGCGCACAGCGCCGGTCACCAGCGCCACGCGTCAACCCGTTCCAACGCCGCCCGACCGCGCGACCTTCGGCGAGGCCCAAGCCACCCGCATTCCCATGACCATGGTCAGCACCTCTTCCGGCACCGGCGCGATCAACGTGCAAAGCGGCGACTTCGGCAGCCGCTATGCCTGGTACGTCGCCGCGATGGGCCGCAAAATTCAGCAGAACTGGATCGGCGTAGGTCGTGTCGGCGGTCCGCGCGTTTACCTCACCTTCGACATCGCTCGCGATGGAACACCCGGCAACGTCCAAGTCGAAAAAACCAGCGGCGACTCCTCCCTCGATACATCTGCTGTGCGCGCCATGCAGCGCATCGACACCTTCGGCCCTCTGCCCAACGACTACCGCGGCAACGCCGTGTCCGTCGAGTTCTACTTCGACCCAACCCGCTAGAGGTCTTTACCTTGCCGATACATTTCGATGCGCGCGCAACGCACGCAACGTCGCGCGAGTCTAAGCTAAAACAAATGAGTCGAAAAACACGCCCGTCCCAATTGCTGCGCGCCTCTCTCGCAGCGGTATCTATCTTTTTCGCCTCCACCGCACTCGCTCAAGATTGGGTTCGCAGCGGTACCGGCCTCGGCGCTGACAAAGTACGCATCGCCGTCGCATCGTTCAAGCCCGTCTCCAGCGATCCCGATACCGCGGCCCTCAAACAGACTTTCGACAACACGCTCTACAACGACCTAGTCCAGGCCGGCGTCTTCGATGTCGTCTCTAAAAGCATCGCGCCGCCCATCATGCCGGGCTCTCCGCAAGAGATTCAGTTGAACGCCTGGTCCGCAGCCCCAGCCGAAGCGCAGATGGTCGCGTTCGGCGCGCTCGGCGCAGACGGCGGCCGCCTCAAAGTCTCCGGCTGGCTCTTCGACGCGAAGAACACTGCCTCTCCGCAAGTCCTCGGCAAGCAATATGACGAAGCCGCGAACGACGGCAACGCCCGCTTGATCGCGCATCGCTTCGCCGACGCCATCATTCTTGCCCTCGGCGGAGGCATCAACGGCATCGCCGAAACGAAACTCTATTTTGTCTCCGCACGCAGCGGCCACAAAGAAATCTGGCAGATGGATTACGACGGACAAGGCGCAGCGCCGCTCACCAAAGCAGGCGGCATTGCCCTCTCTCCCCGCGTCTCGCCCGACAACAGCCGCGTCGCCTTCGTCAGCCTCAGCGACCGCGGCTCCAACATCCGCATGTTCTCGCTCGAACTCGGCCGCATGGTCGCCTTCGGCAATTCCGGCGGCAGCGATTACTCGCCCTCCTGGTCCCCCGACGGCAAGCTCGCCTTCTCTTCATCGCGCAGCGGCGATCCAGAAATCTGGGTGTCTGATTCCAACAGCGGCGCGGCTCATCGCGTCACTTCTTTCCGCGGCCCCGATGTCTCGCCGTGCTGGAATCCCAAGACCGGCGGCCAGCTCGCCTGGATCAGCGGACGCAGCGGCCTGCCCCAGCTCTACACCATGGACGCCGACGGAACCAACGTGCAGCGCATGACCGACGGCGGCTAT
>JBBPYY010000083.1:0-13703 GCA_038199445.1 Terriglobales bacterium
GCTCGCCGTAAAACTAATGTCTGCCGCGGGATCATCGAGCGCCTTTCTCAGCGCCGGAACCAGCCGGAGTGATTTCATTGTGGCGGCTGCATCGACGGCTGCAAGGCGCACGTCGCGATCAGGATCGCTGAGAGCCTTTTCGACGCCTGCGGCGGCGCGTTCAGAATGTCGCAGCATTCCGAGTGCGGTGACGGCGTTGATCCGCGACTCAGGCTTCGGATCTTTCATTGCGTCTTCCAGAAGAGTCCACGCTCTCGCTACAACAGCAGCGTGATTGGTCTCGCCCACGGATTCGGTTGTGTCCAGCGGCACCTGCGGAGGTTCATGACGAGGGTGGTCCGAGGCCGCTTGCCCGAGAGGTGACTGCGGAGCCGCTGCCAGAACGAGGGCAAACCATGCAGCAAGGCGCAAATGGAAAAACAGACCTGAAGCCATCACTTTTGAGCCCCTCCCGTTTGACGACTGGATTGGTCTACACGTTTCCTTCGCCAACGCAGCACGAGCACTCCTTTTGTACTGCATATTTTCGATACAGCATATTTTTGTACCGCAGGCCCAGAAAAGTGCAAATGCTATACTCACGCCGAATCCCAGAAAAACTCCCCTATGCTTTTCAAGGCCCTTAGCGCGGCCGTTTACGGCATCCACGCGCACATTATTGATGTTGAGGTTGATCTCTCGGGCGCTTCGCTCGGTGAGGAACGCTTCATGACCGTCGGCCTGCCCGACGCCGCGGTTCGTGAGAGCCGCAATCGTGTCCGCTCCGCGATTAAAAATTCAGGCTTCGACATCCCGTCGACCCACATCACAATTAATCTTGCGCCGGCAGACCTGAAGAAAGAAGGTTCCGGATATGACCTGCCGATGGCTATCGGAATTCTCGGAGCTTATGGCGCGCTGCACAACCGCGACATCAGCCAGTTCTTGCTGGTCGGGGAACTGGGCCTCGACGGCTCGCTGCGCAGCGTGCCGGGCATGTTGCCGATTGCCATCGCTGCGCGGGAACGAGGAATCCGGAACTTAGTCATCCCGGCTGAAAATGCGCGGGAAGCGGCCGTGGTCGAAGGGGTGGACGTGTATCCCGTCCGCAGCCTGACCGAGGTCCGCGAGCTGCTGAACGCATCGGCCAACGGAGGAATCCAGAGCGAGCCACTGCGCTTTGATCGTCATGACCTGATCGGGGAACTCGATTCATTTCCACTCGACTTCAAAGATGTTCGTGGTCAGCGCACGGCGAAGCGCGCGCTCGAGGTCGCTGCGGCGGGCGGCCACAATATTCTGATGATCGGGCCGCCTGGATCGGGCAAGTCCATGCTGGCCAAGCGGCTGCCAGGAATTCTTGCACCGCTGACTTTTGAAGAAGCTCTTGAGACGACGAAGATCCACTCCGTCGCCGGGGTACTCGATGCGAGCAAAGGATTGGTCACGCAGCGCCCGTTTCGTTCGCCGCATCACACAATTTCGGACGCCGGCCTGATCGGGGGAGGAGCCGTGCCCCGCCCCGGCGAGGTGTCGCTGGCCAACAATGGGCTCCTCTTTCTAGACGAATTGCCGGAGTTTCCGCGCAACGTGCTCGAGGTGATGCGGCAACCGCTGGAGGATGGGCACGTCACGATTGCGCGCGCCTCGATGTCCCTCTGTTTTCCGGCGCGCTTCATGCTTGCGGCCGCGATGAACCCCTGTCCGTGCGGCTATTTCAACGACAAATCCCGGGAATGCACCTGCACGCCCCCGATGATTCAACGTTACGTATCCAAGGTGTCCGGTCCGCTGCTAGACCGTATCGATATTCATATCGAGGTTCCGGCAGTGCAATATAAGGAGTTGCGCGGGGGGAGCGCCCAAGAAGGGTCCGCCGAGATTCGGGGACGGGTAATTGCGGCCCGAGAGCGCCAGTTAGACCGGTTTGCGCTGGGCAAGGAGCGGATTTACGCCAATGCTCAGATGGGAACGAGACAAGTGCGTACCTATTGCGAGCTCTCCTCGGACGCGGAACATTTGCTGGAGCGCGCGATGCAACAACAGGGGTTAAGTGCCCGCGCCCACGATCGGATTTTAAAGCTAGCTCGAACCGTTGCAGACTTGCAGGGAGCACCGGACATTACCACCAGCCACATCGCGGAAGCCATCCAATATCGCGCACTGGACCGCACGTATTGGGCATAGTAATCATGCTTTTAGCCCAATCTACCTAGCCTGTTACCAAGTAATTACATCTATGGCAAGAAAAGCATTGACCAGTCGGTAAAATGGATTTAACTTCTTGTCTGGCAGGCGCCTTGAGTCTAATGACAGGCCACGGTATTCACGCACTGCCGTGATTTAACCCTCGACGTACGTTTCATCCCTGATTGCGAACCCCAGCTAGCCGTCTAGGCTGCGACTTGTGGCCACTCTAACGGCCGGCCACCAAGTTGAGTGAAAATAATTAGTAAATTTAGGCCAGGAAACAGCGTCTAACCAACAGAAGCCGGTGGCACAACCGGGTGCATCATATCCGCTTGCAGATCCCCCAGATCACAGGGCAAGTTCGCGAGACGGAAATTTACCGAGAAGGGAAATCCATAATTTATGCGCTCCGATCTGATTTTTGGCGCTCTTACCCATGTGAAAAACCGTTACCAGCTCTGCCAGCTCGCCTCGAAAGCGACGCGCAAGCTGCACAAGCCGAACACTCGCTTGCAGGACACGACCAACGAGGTTTTGGTCCGCTTTAAGCATGAAGTACCTTCACCAGCCGTACAGCCGATTTCACAAGCAAAAACGCACGTGCAGCAGCGCCGCGCAGCCTAAAAGCGCGGCCCTGCTGTTGCGGGCCCTCTGCAACAGCACAACTTCCACGGACCTAATCTTTCCTCCCTCCTGCAAACCAAGTCCAAAACTCTTTTCCTCTTCATTTTGCAACTCCCTTGGGTAATAAATGACCATCGCAGAACTAAAAGAAAAAAACATTACTGAGCTGAGCAAGATTGCTCGCACACTCGATATCCCTGGCTCCAGCGGCCTGCGCAAACAAGACCTGATCTTCAAGATTCTGCAGGCGCAAAGCGAAAAAGAAGGACACATTTTCGCCGAGGGTGTTCTCGAAATCCTGCCCGACGGGTACGGCTTTCTGCGCTCGCCTGACTACAACTATTTGCCCGGTCCGGACGACATTTATGTGTCGCCATCACAGATTCGTAAATTCGACCTGAAAACCGGAGACACCATCAGCGGCAATGTGCGCCCGCCGCATGAGGGCGAGAAGTATTTCGCACTGGTCAAGATCGAAGCCATCAATTTCGAGTCTCCAGAAGAGACGCGCAACAAGATCCTGTTCGATAATCTGACGCCGCTCTATCCCCAGGAACGCATCAAGATGGAGACGGCGAAGGAAGCGATCAGCGGCCGAGTGATGGATCTCGTCACGCCAGTGGGCAAAGGCCAGCGTGGCCTGATCGTTGCGCCACCTCGTACTGGCAAGACGATGCTGCTGCAGGCGATTGCCAATGCAGTTACGACCAACCATCCTGAAATTGTGTTGATCGTGCTGTTAATCGATGAGCGTCCTGAAGAAGTAACGGACATGCAACGGTCGGTCAAAGGCGAAGTGATCAGTTCCACCTTTGACGAGCCGGCGGCGCGCCACGTCCAGGTCGCCGAAATGGTGATCGAGAAGGCGAAACGCCTGGTCGAACACAAACGCGACGTCGTGATTCTGCTCGACTCCATCACGCGTCTGGCGCGTGCTTACAACACCATCGTCCCGCCATCGGGCAAAGTGCTGTCAGGCGGCGTGGACTCGAACGCGCTGCAACGCCCGAAACGTTTCTTCGGCGCGGCGCGCAACATCGAAGAGGGCGGTTCTCTGACCATCATCGCGAGCGCACTGGTCGATACCGGCTCCCGCATGGACGAAGTGATCTTTGAAGAGTTCAAGGGCACAGGCAATATGGAAGTGATTCTCGACCGCAAGCTGGTCGACAAGCGCGTCTTCCCGGCCATCGATATTCAGCGCTCGGGCACGCGGAAGGAAGAGTTGCTGATTCCCAAGGAAGACCTGCAACGCGTCTGGATTCTGCGTAAAGTGCTGAATCCGCTCAGCCCGGTCGAAGCAATGGAACTGCTCACCGACAAGCTGGGTAAGGTTCCGAACAACGCGGCGTTCCTGCAGAATATGAATTCGCTGTAGCCTTTCGTACACAATAAAGAATTCCGAAAAGCCCGGCCTTGGCCGGGCTGTCCTTCTGAGGCTAGCACGGGTTCAGTGCTACACTGAACCCGTGGAGAAGAGTCATGGCAAACCTAACAATCGTAGTGGAAGAAGACGTTCTCAAAGACGCACGCATCGCTGCACTGGAGCAAGGCACCACTGTTAACAAGGTGCTTGCAAAGCGGCTTCGGGAATTGGCTCAGGAAAGGACAGAACTGCGCCGAGAACGCCAGAAAAAGGCAGTTGCAGAACTCTTTGAGCTGATCGATAAGGCCGGAGCGCGCGCCGGAGATTACAAGTGGAACCGCGAAGCGCTTTATGACCGCTCCAAGTGAGCCGAGCTTTCTTCGATACGAATATCCTTGTTTACCTTGCTTCCTCTGACGACCTGCGAAAACAGGAAATTGCTCAAAGACTGTACGCGCGGCATTCGATTGAGAGCGAGGTCGTTCTCAGTGTGCAGGTGCTCAATGAATTTTTCGCCGTCGTGACGCGCCAGCTTGCTCTGAAGGTCAGCGTCAGAGAAGCAATAGGAATAGTCGAAGGCTTCGCCAGGAACACAGTCGTTCCGCTTAGCCTAGACGGGATGTTTGCTGGTATGGCTCGAACTCAAAATAATAGGCTGAACTTCTGGGACGCACTGATTATTGAATCGGCGCTTCAGGGGCAGGCCAAAGTGCTCTACACGGAAGATCTGAACCACGGACAGATCATTGACGGTCTGCGGATCGAGAATCCGTTCGTCGACTTGACCACGTAATAATCTTTAAGCTGTTGCTGTGTCTCCCAGTTCAGTAACCGTTCGCGATTAAGTATTCGAGCGTGACTTCAAAGCCGGGCTCGCTGTTGGCGCGCTGTTCGGCGTACTTCGCCAGCACGTCTACCTCGATATTCACTTCGTCGCCTTCTCGTAACGAACGCAGGCTGGTGGCGGCGTAGGTGTGCGGAATGACGGCGATCGTTAGCACATGGGCGACAAACTTTGCCACCGTCAGGCTGATTCCATCGATGGCGATGGAGCCCTTCTCAACGATGTAGGGCGAGAGCGCGTCCGGCACTCCGATCTGGAGCGCCCAGTCGGTCGCCGCCGGAGCATCCGGTGTCAGCGGGACCAGGGCAAGCAGCTTGCCCACTCCGTCGACGTGGCCCTGCACAATATGGCCGCCCAGCGGCGCGCCTTCGGGCGTGGGCAGCTCCAAGTTGACCATCGAACCGGGCCCGAGGCGCGACAGGGAAGAGCGCGCGACGGTTTCCGCGGCCAAATCTGCAGAGAAGCGCGGCTCGCCATCCGCAACAATATCCAGCGCGGTCAGACACACGCCGCTGACAGAAATGCTGTCGCCTGTATTCAATCGCGCGGCCAACGCCTGCGGCAAAGAAATAGTGAGCCGGTGCGTGCCCGTGGTCCAGGTCAGCCCGAGCACGCTGCCTGTTGCTTCGATCAAGCCGGTGAACATCTATTGCGCTCCTACTCCAGCCCATGGATCACGCACATATCCCGTGAAGAGCGCATCTTCGCCGAAGCGCTCAAAACTGGGACGCGCGAAGCGAATCGTATCGAGCGGCGTTCCCGCTGCAAAAGCCGGCACCGCATCGCCGCCGAGAAGTGTAGGGGCGGTGAAGACCGCGATCTTATCGGTAACCTGTGCCTTTAACAGCGCAGCGTTGAGTCGCGAGCCTGCCTCGGCGAGCACAGAAATCATGCCGAGTCCGCCGATGCGCAAGAGCACCTGGCGCAGCGAGAGCTGGCCCGCGTCGTCGGGGACGACTTCCACCCGGATGCCACGCTCTTGCAGCTTGCCGATGAGTTTGTCGTCATCCTTGATGGTGAAGAGGATCAGATCATCCTGCATGGTCTTGACCAGTTGCGATTCAAGCGGCAAGCGCAGTTCGGAGTCGAGCACGATGCGCATCAGCGGACGGCGGCGAACTCGGCCGCTGCGGTCGGTCAGGAGCGGGTCGTCTGCGAGGACGGTTCCAATTCCTGTAAGTACGGCGTCGGCGGCGTGCCGCATGTGCTGGACTTCAACGCGGGCCAATTCGCCGGTGACATGCTGGTCGGCGCCGCGAGCCTGTTTCGCGGGCGCGATACGGCCGTCGAGGCTCACGGCAATCTTCTGCGTGACGAAGGGCACACCGGTCAGGACGTATTTTGCGAAGGCGTCGTTCAGCAATCGCGCATCCGCTTCGCCGGTTCCCACGTCTACGGCGATATCTGCATGGAAAAGTTTGCGCACGCCACCGCCTGACACGCGTGGATTCGGGTCTTGGGTGGCGATGACGACGCGGGATACGCCGGCCGTGATGAGTGCGTCCGTGCAGGGTCCGGTTCTCCCCTGGTAGGAGCAGGGCTCCAGCGTGACGTAGGCGGTCGCGCCACGGGCGCGACCGCCCGCCTCGCGCAGTGCGACGACTTCAGCATGGTCTTTGTTGTCGTACAGGTGGAAGCCAGCGCCTACCTGAACACTGTCTTTGACGATGACGCAGCCGACCGTCGGATTAGGCGACGCGAGGCCGATGCCTTGCGCGGCGAGCGCGAGCGCACGCTGCATCCACTCCGCATCTTCCTGTACCGGCTCGCCCATCTGGTTGAGGGTCGCCATCAACCGGCCAGCAACGAATCGACGAAGGCATCGCTGTCAACGGGAATCAGGTCTTCGACGGTTTCGCCGATGCCGGTGTAGACCACGGGCAGCTCAAGTTCGCGGGCGATGGCGACGACAATCCCGCCCTTGGCGGTGCCGTCGAGCTTGGTCAGGGCGATGCCGGTGACGCCGGCTGATTCGGTGAACAATTTCGCCTGTTGCAGGCCATTCTGGCCGGTGACAGCATCGATCACCAGCAGAGTCTGGTGTGGAGCGCCAGGGACCAGCCGCTGTGCTGTCCGTCGCATCTTATCGAGCTCTGCCATCAGATTGCCCTTGGTGTGCAGCCTGCCGGCTGTATCGACGATTACGGCGTCCATCTTGCGCGCCTTCGCCGCTTCGAGCGCGTCGTAGAGGGCTGCGGAGGGATCTCCGCCGGTTTTGGTTTTAATCATGTCGATGCCGGCGCGCTGGCTCCATATCTCAAGCTGCTCAATTGCGGCGGCGCGAAAGGTGTCGGCGGCGCAGAGCAGCACAGTCTTACCCTGACGCTTCAGCAACAGGGCCAGCTTGCCGGCGGTAGTGGTCTTTCCGGCTCCGTTCACCCCGACGAGCAGGATCACTTCAGGGCCGTGGATGATGGCGGGCCGGGTCTGCGGGACCTCATTGAGAATGCGTTTGAGCTCGGTCGAAAGCAAGGAGCGCAGTTCCGCTCCGTCGCGAATGGGAGCGGTCTGCGCTCTCTGACGGACGATATCGAGCAACTCGGTCGTTGTGGTTACGCCGATGTCCGCGGAAAGCAGGGCTGTTTCCAGATTTTCCAGCGCGTATTCGTCGATGGGTCGCGCGATGCCGATCGCGCTGCCCAGGGTCTCGCGGGTGCGCGTCACCGCTTGCTTCATGCGCTCGAACAGGCCGCGTTTCTCTTCAGGCTCTTGGTTTTCTTTCAGGCTGCCGAACAGGGTCTGGATCATAAAGGAGGGCTTCGCCTACAAGTTTAGCAAGGGGGGAATCTGGCGCGGCGGCCGAGACGATTCGGGGCGCGCAATGGCAGGGAAGCCGGATCGCGAAAAGCGGCTAAGCGGTGCGTGCTACCAGGTCGTTGAAAGCGGGGGTTCTGCGCGGCGGCAGGTCATCCCGACAGCCGTCCATCACGCTGCAGAGTGCGACGACGGCGGCGTCATCGAACTTCACACCCGCCAGTTGGCGCAGCGTGCCGAGAGCGGCTTCTACTCCGACGGCGTCCTGATAGGTGCGCATGCTCGTCATCGCGTCGAAGGCATCGGCTACCGTCGTCACGCGCGCCGTAAGCGGGATATCGGACCCTCGCAGTTGGTGGGGATATCCGCTGCCATCTAGAGCCTCGTGGTGCAACTCGATGCCGCAGATGACCTGATGCAGTGGAGCGTAAGAGCTCATCATCTCGGCTCCCAAAATCGGGTGCATTTTCACCAGCTCGAACTCTTCAGGATCCAGCATCGTGGGCTTCGACCAGATGCGGCTATCGATGCGGGATTTGCCGATATCGTGGAACAAACCCGCGGCAGCGATTCGCTCAATAGCGAGAGAATGCAGTTCCATCCGCTCTGCGATACGCCGTGCCAAGCGCGATACCCGGCAGGAGTGACCCGACAAAGTATTGGGGACGGGATCGGCCGCATTGGCGATCTCCCGTATCTGGGCCAGCACGTATAGTTCGTTTTCGCGCTCGGTGCTGGTCGACGCCGCCAGCGCATGATCCAGCCGCGTTTTAAAGTGCAACGACGTCGGTGGCACGAACCCGTACTCCGCGGTGAATGGTCCAGCCAGTGCCAAAGCATCTCTCCAGATGAGTGATTCGAAGTCTAGCTCTTTATACAGGCGATAGAAGAGAAAAAGCGCGCCATTGGATGTTACGAATGGCCATGGTTTTTCGATTTATTCATCCCGCCCCGGGCGCGCCATCAGTTCCCGCATTGCCTCAAGGGGCGACCTTCCATGACGCAGTATCGCGTCAATCTGTTGAGTAATAGGCATTTCCACGCCATGGCGCTGGGCCAGGCACAGGGCCGCGGATGTAGTGAGCACGCCCTCGGCGACTTTTCCGTTCAGGGCCGCTAGAATTTCGTCGAGCTGTTTGCCCCTGCCGAGTTCGGTACCTACATGACGATTTCTCGACAGTGAGCCTGTGCAGGTCAGCACCAGGTCGCCTAATCCAGCCAGGCCGGCGAGAGTTTCGCGGCGGGCGCCGCAGGCGACGGCGAGCCGGGTGATTTCGGCGGTGCCCCGCGTGATCAGGGCAGCAATGCTGTTGTGGCCAAGCTGCAGGCCGTGGGCAATTCCGGCGGCGAGAGCCATCACGTTTTTCAAGGCGCCCCCGAGTTCCACGCCGGGGACATCATCGTTGGTGTACAGGCGAAAGACCGGGCCGGAAAACTCATGTTGTACCCGCTGCGCCAGCTCGACGTCGGCGGAAGCAATGGTGAGTGCGGTGGGGAGGCCGGCCGCGACTTCATGCGCAAACGATGGCCCGCTCAGCACGCCGATGCGAGCGGTGCCCCCCAGTTCGTCGTAAATGATTTCGCTGATGCGCTTGCAGGTCTTGTCCTCGATGCCTTTGGTCGCGCTGACCAGCAATTGTTGGGGATCGAGCAAAGGGCGCAAGACGCGATAGACCTGACGCACCGCGTGCGAGGGGATGACGCTGACAAGGATGGCGGCTTTACGTGTCGCCGCCGCGATGTCGGATGTCACTTCGATGCCGCCGGGGATTGAGATTCCAGGCAGATAGCGGGGGTTCTCATGCTGGGCGCGAATCGCTTCTGCGACGCCCTCGGTATGCGACCACAGAGTGACCTTGTGGCCCGCACGGGCGATTACCAGCGCTAGCGCCGTTCCCCATGCCCCGGCCCCCAGCACGGCGATTCTGGATGGTTCAGCGATCATGGCTGAATGCTCGGTCATTGGGCTGCCCGCTCTGCGTGTTTACTGCCCCAGCGATGCTCCGTGCCACCGATCAGGCGGCGGATGTTTTCATGATGCTTGACGATGATCAGGGCCGGCCCGAGAGTTACTGCCGCGGCGAACGCTGGAGTCCATAGGCCGCGCTGCAGCAGGGCCGCCGCGAGAGGGAAGGCCGCCGCGGCGAGGATGGAAGCAAGAGAAACGAAGCGCATCGACAGGAAGACAATCAGGAAGATGCCGAGAGACCCCAGCATGGCAATGGGCGAAAGCGCGAGGAAAACGCCAAGCCCGGTGGCGACTCCTTTTCCGCCTTTGAAACCCAGCCACACGGTAAAGACGTGGCCGATGATGGCGGCGAGACCGCCGATTGCGGCCGCGCTGACGACCACGGCTGGTGCGGCGAGCGCATGCCGCGCCAGAGCGCCGCAGAATAGTACCGCTGCGGCTCCCTTACCGGCGTCCAGCAACAGGGTCGCAATCCCCAGCCATTTCGCGCCGGAACGAATCACGTTCGTAGCGCCAATGTTGCCGCTGCCTATGTCGCGGATATCGCTCTTGCGAAAGAAGCGCACCAGCAGATAGCCAAATGGAATGGAGCCAAGCAGGTAGCCCGCGATCGCTGCGATAACGTACGTAGACATCGTCGGATACGAGTGTAACGCCCACGCGACCTCCCCTTGTGTCCCGGTTACATTCCCTCGCGCGCTCCACTTCCGAACCAGCTACATCAGCTTGCGCCGAATCAGATCGAGTGCCTGCTGCGACGAGAACCAGCGTACCCGTTCGCGGTCGCCGGGGAAGCGGCGCTCAACCACGCTGGTCGATTTGCCATCCGCCACCGCGATGTAGACCAGGCCGACCGGTTTTTCTTCCGTGCCCCCACCGGGTCCGGCGACTCCCGTCACTCCGATGCCAATACTCGAGCGCGTGCGGCGGCGGATGCCCTCGGCCATCGCCTCGGCGACTTGGCTGCTGACTGCCCCATAGTCTTCGAGCAGCTCTTCGGGGACGCCGGCGAAGTCGACCTTGAGCGCATTGCTGTAGACCACCGCGCCGCCGAGAAATGCGCGCGAGCTGCCGCTGATGCTGGTCAGCCGCTCGGCGATCAGGCCGCCAGTGCAGCTCTCAGCGACTGAGATCGTTTCGCTGCGCATGTCGAGGTAGTAGAGAACGATCTGTTCCAGCGATTCGCCGTGAGAGGAGTAAATGAAATCATCCATCTCGTCTTCGATCTTGCCGGCGAGTTCGTTGACGCGCGCCTGCGCCTCGGCTTTGGTCGGCTTGGCGCACATCAGGTGCAATTGGATCTCACCGGAGTTCGCCAGGATCGTCGTCTCCACGTCTTCATACTGCGTGTAGATCGGCGCGACACGTTCGTCGGCCTTCGACTCGCCGATCATTGCCATTTTCAAAACGCGCGTCGCGATGTGGCGCGGCGGCAACAATGTGCGCAAACGTGGCACGCAGAGATCAGTAAACAGGGGCTTCAGTTCTGATGGCGGCCCGGGCAGAAGCAGCACCAGCTTTCTGTGTCCGCCGTACTCAATGTCAAGCCACTGACCCGGCGCCGAGCCGTTCTTGTTGGCGAGAATCTCTCCGCCATCCAGCACGTCCGCCTGCTTCTGATTGTTGTCCGTCATGGTCATGCGGCGGGCAGCGAAGCGCGCGTAAAGAGCGGCGAGGACGTCAGCGTCCCGCTTCAATTCGATGCCCAGCGCCACAGCCACCGCCTCGCGAGTCAGGTCGTCTTCGGTCGGGCCGAGCCCGCCCATGAATACCACGATGTCTGCGCGCCGCAGCGCGATGCGAGCAGCGTCGACCAGATGCTGCTGCTTATCGCCGACGATGCTTTTGAAATCGACGGAGACGCCGAGTGCGTTCAGATGTTCGGTAACAAAAAGGGAATTGGTGTCCTGGCGGAACGGCGTCAACATCTCGGAACCGACCGCGACGATTTCTGCGTTCACGCGTTGCTCCGGATGTGCGTTTGACCAGGGTTGCGGCGTCGGTGACAGAAGACGCAAGCGTCAGGCGAGCCTGCGGCCTTTCACGCCCAACTCAAGATGATATACGGCGTCGTTCGTCGCCAGCACGGCGTCCCCGTCGGGCCGCAACGCGATGCCGACCAGACCATTTCCCGAGACCGCGATCTCCGCAAGTCCATTCGCTGTAACCCGCACCACTCCGCGCCGGCCATGCAGCGAAGCCGCCACGTACACATCGCCGTCCGCCGCCACGGCGAGGCCCTGCGGGCGGCCCAGTCCGCGATAAAAGACGCGCCCGGTCCCAGAGGAGTCGATCGCGTGTACAGCATCGTGTCCGCTGATCGTTGGCCCGGTCACGTAGAGTGTGTCGTCGTCGGCGAAGGCGAGATGGTAGGCCGCTACGCTCGGCTCCAACGTGGCGAAGACGAAGATCTGGCGGTCTTCGTGCGCGATTTTAAAGATCGTGCCGCTGCGATCGCCGACGTAAAGATTTCCCTTGGAGTCGAACGCAATTCCGGTCGCGACGCCCATTCCCTCGGCGTACACAGAAGTAGCGCCGTCGGGCGTTACGCGGTACACCGTGCCCTCATGCCGCGACGAAACATACAAGTTTCCCGCGCGGTCAAAGGCGAGCCCGGTGGCGTTCATGATGCCGCGCGCAAAGGGTTTCAATTCCTGATTGTGATCGATGCGTATGACTGAGATGGGAACGCTCTGCCCGCGCGGCCCTGAGAACGTCGCATAGATATTGCCCGCTGCGTCGACCGCAGGACTGGACACGGGGTTGAGATTGTCAGCGAGTTGCGTCGCGACGCGAAGCTCGACGGCGTTGCTCTCTGCGCCGTGACCATGCACGACGACCGGCCCGCTGGCTGCCTCCTCGGGAACCATAAAGATGATGCGCCGCGGCTGAGACAACAGCACATCGGCAGCAAGGCCCTGTATCCGCGCCGCCGGCAGAATGTCGCCGGCTGCGCCTAATCCCTGGCCTAGCGCTTCGACGGTGCCGCGCGGCATCGCTGCCGCCGGTGAAAGCCGATCAATTTTAGGTGCCTTAGAAACTTTAGGAACGATTGCCGCCATTCCATCCCCTATACACGTCCCGCGATGTGAAACCAATGCTGCAAAGCCTGGGCCACGATCAGCGCGTAAACGCCAGCAGCCACATCATCCAGCATAACTCCCGCGCCGCCGTGCAGGCGCTCGAGTTGCCGCGCGGGCGGCGGTTTCACAATGTCGAATAGACGAAACAGCACGAGACAGAGCAGCGCGGACTGCCATGTTGGCGGCATGAAAAGCAGAGCAATCCACTGCCCGCAGACTTCGTCGATGACCACATGCTGTGGGTCGGTGCTCCCGCTCTCGCGCCCAACGATGGTGGCAGCAGGGATGCCGATGATGAGGACGCTGAGCGCGGCAAGAAGAGTGAAAACGCCCATCGGAACCAACGGTGCCAGAATTACCGTCTTGTTCGGATCCGTCCAGGTCAGGAGGAAGCCGGAAGAGCTCAACACCTTTGCTCCCGCGAGCCAAATCAAAACCGCAGCAACCGAACCCCAAGTCCCCGGCCCCGGCTTCAGCAACCCCGCACCAAACCAGGTGCCAGCGACCCACGCCCAGCGTGTCCGACCCGCCTGCTTACTCATCATCGCCGTCTTGTTGCGGACGACGGTGCTCTTCGCTCAAGCCTTCAAGTACATCCGGGTCGAGAATCGGCGACGAAATTTTATAGTCTCCGCTGGCCCACTTACCCAGATCGATGCGTCGGCAGCGGTCGCTGCAGAAGGGAACATCTTCACCATCGAGCAGCACGATCTTGTTACAGGTGGGACAACGCAGCGCCGTTGATTTTTTCTTTGTAGCCATTACAGAATCCGCGCCACCAGATCATAATCGTGCGCTTCGGTCACGACACACCGGTGGAAGCTGCCCGGCACCAGCGACTCGCGCTCGCCCGGGTCGTTGATCCCGCCTAGGTCATTGATCCCGCCTAGGTCA
>JBBPYY010000084.1:0-35824 GCA_038199445.1 Terriglobales bacterium
AATCGCCCGCGCTTCAGCAGCCTCACGCTGCGTATCGCTGCCGACTGCGCGCTGCTGACCCCGGTTCTGGCTCTGTTGATCCAGCCCCTCACCCTGCTGATGCTGCTTCGATGACTGCTCTGAACTTTGACCGAATCGCGCGCAGCTATGCCCTGCTTGAGAAACTCACCTTCGGTTACGCTCTGGCGAATCGTCGCCTCCATTTTCTCGATCAAACGAGCTCCGCGCGCAAAGCTCTCGTCATCGGCGACGGCGACGGCCGTTTCCTCGCCGCGATGCTCGCTCAGAATCGTCAGCTCTCTGTAGACAGCGTTGACATCAGCGCTGAGATGTTGCGTCTCCAATCCTTGCGCAGCGGTCAATCGCAACGCCTCATGCTGCATCAGGCCGACGCGCGATGCTTCACGCCGCCTTCCGACAGCTACGATTTGATCGTCACTCACTTCTTCCTCGACTGTTTCACTCAACCTGAACTCGATAGCCTGGTAGCGCGCCTGACACTGCACGCAGCGCCCAACGCCCGCTGGCTGCTTTCTGAATTCGCAACTCCACAACGCGGTGTGGCTCGCCTGCTCGCGCATGCCCTGATTCCGACGCTTTACCTCGTGTTCCGAATCCTCACCGGTCTGCGCGTCACACAGATTCCCGAGCACGCCGCGGCGTTTCGAGCCGCGGGCTTCCGCCGGGTTCAGGCACACACCACGCTCGGCGGCATCTTGCGCAGCGAGCTTTGGCAGCGCGAAGCGGGCGAGGCAGTCTGATGCGCTGTTCTACAATCGCGCCATGTCCCGTTTGTCATTCTTTGTCTCTATCGCCGCACTCGCGCTCGCGCCACTCCCTGCCAGCGCGCAGAGCCTAGCCACAAATGCACCCGGCGGTCAGCCGCTTTCGGAACGCGTCGTCGCATACACCATCGACGCTCGGCTCGACACCCAGGCCAAGACCCTCGACGCCACAGAGACACTCGCCTACAAGAATCTGACCGGCCAGGCTCTCGATTCATTTCCTTTCCATCTCTATCTCAATGCGTTTCGTCCTCAGTCCACGTTCTCGTATGAGACTCATCGCGACGGAGGCATTCGCGCAACCGAAGAGGAATTCCCTCCCCAGAAGATCGGCTCCATCGAAATCAAAAGCATCACCGCCGACGGCTTCGGGGATCTCGCGCCCGGCATGAAGTTCATTGCCCCGGACGACGACAATCCTGAAGACCACACCGTGATGATGGTGCATCTGCCGCATGCCGTCGAACCCGGCGCCACCGTGACTTTTCGACTAATGTTCCACGACAAGTTTCCCGAATCCATCGCGCGCAACGGCTACAAGCGCGACTTCATCATGGGTGGGCAGTGGTTTCCCAAAGTAGGCGTCTTCTGGCATAACGCATGGAACTGCCACCAGTATCACGCGACAACTGAGTTCTTCGCCGACTTTGGCACCTTTGACGTAAGGCTCAACGTGCCGCAACGTTACATCGTAGGCGCAACCGGCATCCAGACCGCTCAGGAACAGCGGTCGGACAATACCAAGACAGTTTTCTTTCATGCGGAAGATGTGCATGATTTCGCTTTCGCCGCTTCGCCCCATTTTCTCGTCGCCGACGAAATGTTCCAGAGCAGTATGGGCCCGGTAAAGATGCATGCCCTCGTCCTCGAATCTCACGCCGACCAGCGCCAGCGCTACCTGAATGTCCTCCGCGCCAGCATGCAGAAATTTGACGAATGGTACGGCCCATACCCTTACAAGCAAATCACCCTCATCGACCCTGAACCCGATTCGCAGATGGAAGGAATGGAATATCCAACCCTCTTCACCGGCGGCACTTCATGGTTTATGCCAACCCATGTCTACGAGCCGGAGCTTGTCACCGAACACGAGTACGGCCATCAATACTGGTATGGAATGGTTGCCACCAACGAGTTTGAAGAGGCGTGGCTCGACGAGGGCATCAATTCCTACACGGAAGTAAAAATCCTCAGCGCCCTCTACGGCCAGCGCACCTCGGTGGCGAACTACCCTGCCGCCCACGCCGGAGATGTCGAATTGCAGCGCGCCGAGTATGTGTCCCTCCCCGACTACGACCCGGTGACCCGCGAAGCGTGGAAGTTTGTCAGCAGCAACAGTTACGGCGGCGTGACCTACGGCAAGACGGCAGCGGCGCTAATGACGCTTGAGTCGATTGTCGGCGAAGAGACGATGCGCCAGGCCATGCGCACCTATTTCACCCGCTATCGTTTCAAGCATCCCACCGGGACCGACTTCATCAACACCGTAATCGGAATTACAGGACGTGATGAGCTGGATGAGTTCTTTAAACAGGCCATCTACGGCACCGCCGTACTCGATTACGCCGTTGACAACGTCTCTTCCGAACCCGTCGAGTGGTGGAAACCCGACGAAAACGCGAAGCGGTTTCGCAGCACGGTTCAGCTTCATCGCAAGGGTGAGTTCATTCTCCCGGTGACGGTGGAGATTCGCTTCGACAACGGAGAAAAGATTCGCGAGACTTGGGACGGATACGACCGCTGGACCCGTTTCACCTACATCAAGAACGCGAAGATCGTCTCTGCAGAAATCGATCCCGACCACCGGGTCTGGCTCGATTCGAATCTACTCAACAACAGTTTCACCGCTTCCTCCAATGGCGCCGCTACGCGAAAGCTGGCGAACTGGTGGATGTTCACAACCCAACTGGCCGCCCACTGGGCAGCATTCATCGTTTAATTTTTGAGAAACGGATCGCCGTAAACCCGATGCAGACTCTACTCTCTCAGCCCGCTCAAACCGCTGCCCCTGATGAAGAAGCTCGCACTGACACCGCTACACGACACTCTCTTCTGCTCGGCGGACTTCGTCTACTGCTCGCAAACAAGCGCCTCCTCTTGTGGACATGGCTCGCAAGCCTGCTCTGCGGGCTGCTAAGCACGCTCCCCTTTTTCAGCCGCGCTGGCAGCTACCTGAATCATTCGCTGGCTGCGCAGCAACTCGCCGGCCCCGTCGACATCTCTTACCTCGCCGAATTAGTGCATCAGTCTGGCAACCACAACGGGCTGAGTCCAACGCCTTCATTGATCGCCATCGCAGTATTTATTTTTCTAAACTTCCTGCTTGCCGCAGGGGCGCTTTTCGTTTTCCAGTCCGCTTCGCCGCCGCGCCTCAGCGTTGTCGCAGATGCCGGTCTCCGCTATTTCTGGCGCTTCCTCCGCCTCACCATCGTTGCCACCGTCGTCATTGGCCTCACGGTCTGGCTCTTCAGCACGCTCCGCGATGTCTACCTCGCCAAGGCCGCCGAAATTCACCTCGGCCGTGAACTTTTCTTGCGCTCCATCCTCTCCGTTGCGGCGATCGTAATCGTATGGCTCCCGCTGCGCTTTTATTTTGACTTCGCGGAAACAATCGTTGTCCAACTCGGGCTCACCGGCGACAGACGCGTGCGACGCAGCTTCGTCCTCGCGTTCCGCTTTCTCCGCGGAAACTTCGCGCGCGCATTTTTCAGCTACGCTCTCATCGCCACCCTGGGGGTCGCGCTCTTCGCACTCTGCACCTGGATCTGGGTCGCCGCAATCTCGCCTTACTCCACAGTCATCGCTTTTCTGCTGGGTCAGCTTGCGGTTGCTTTCTTGCTCGCCTCGCGGTTATGGCAGCGCGCATCACTGGCCTCGCTCGCATTGCAGCACGCCGCAACCCTAACTCAAATTCCTGATGTCGCCTTACCAGCGTCAACGCTCGTGTCACCGACATCAACCGCAATCGAGCAGCGACCCATCTGGTAATCGCTGCATTTCCTGAACTTGTTCTGTTGACCCAGGGAGTATCCTCGACAAGTGAATTTGTATATTCTCCGCCATGCGAGCGCCGGAATCCGCCGCGCAAACCCCGTAATCGACGTTAAGCGTCCCCTCGACAAAGACGGGAAGCAGCAGTGCATCCTCATAGGAAATCTACTCAACTCCCTCAACGTCCAATTCGACCTCATCATTTCGAGCCCGCTCAAGCGTGCCGTCCAGACGGCGGCGTTCGTTGCTAACGAAGTCGCTCACGATTCCAAAATTCGCCTGTCGAACGCGTTAGCGCCCGCCGCCACCATCGCTGAATTTCGCGCGCTGCTCGGCGAACTCAACGGCTTCGAGAATGTCCTCGTCGTCGGTCACAATCCAAACCTGACGACCTTCCTCGGCTCTTTAATCTCGTCGCCCGGTCGTCCAGCATCCATTCGTTTGCGCAAAGGCGCCCTCGCTCGCGTCGACACCGCACGCTCACCGGCATCGCTCCAATATCTGCTGGATGCGCGCATCGTCCGTTCGCTCGCGAAGACCTACGCCAGTTCGACGAAGAGGTCGCGCCGGAAGACTTCGCGGAAATAGCCGGCTTCTTTCCGCAACGCCCACAACTCCAATTCGCCGCCAGATCGCACGCGGACCAGTTCCAGCGTCACACGCTTCGCAAACACGCGCGAGCGTATCGCCGGCAACTGCAATTCTCCCGTTCCCAGCGAAGCCCGTCCCTGTTTCAACGCAACGGCCAGTCGCAGCAGCACGATCGCGCGCTCCACGTGTGGATGTTCCGCCGGCGGAATCGTCCGCATGATGCGATCTGTCGCGTTCGGTCGCGACTTTCCCAGATAGCGCGCAATCGCGCTCACAATCGTCCGTTGTTCCGGGGCAAAGCCATACAGTTCCGAATTCGCAATGATGTACTGCGAGTGCCGATGGTGCCCTTGGTAGTTCATGAACTTGCCGACGTCCAGCATCAGCGCCGCCGCCTCGAGCCAGAAACAATATTCCTCCGGCAGGCCATGCACCGTCTGCATCTCCCTGAACAGCTGCACAACGCGATTGCGTACTGTCAGTTCTCGTTTCGGATCGACCCCATACCTGCGGCAAAGCTCCAGCACGCCTTCCCATCGCTCCGTCTCGAATCGTTGGTGGGCCGACGTGTGTTCATCCTGTTGTGCGAGCATGAGCGACAAAACGCCGTCGCGCAATCCGGCAGGCGAGTATTGAAATCCCGGCAGGTTGAGCCGGTCCAGCAACTCTGCGTAGACATGCGCGCCGGCCACGATAATCTCCGAACGCTTCGGCCCGATTCCCGGCACCTGCGCTCGCGCCGCATCGCTCATCTTGGTCAACTTCGTCGCCAGCTTCCTGACGTTGATGGCCTCGGCATACTCCTCCGTCCGCACCCGCTTTCCTTTCGACGACCTCGCCATTTGCCGGCTCGCAGCCGCCAAAGCAGCCGCCGTCCCCGAAGTCGCGATCACTACTCGGGCCCGCTGCCCCGCCAGCCGCTTTTCGGCGCGGCCCACTTCTCGGGATATGAACGTTTTCATCTGCGTGATGTGTTCTTTATTCGGCGGATCACTGCGCAGAAACTCACGCGTCAAACGCACCGCACCCAGAGGCAGGCTGATAATCTCCCGGATGCGGCCAGCGTCTGACAGCGTCACTTCACAACTGCCGCCCCCCAGGTCGATCAGAATGCACCGCCCACGCGCTGACGGCTCCGCGCTGACCACGCCCAACTGAATGAGCCGGCCCTCCTCGAGCCCTGAAATGATCTCGACGTTCCACCCCGTCGCGGACTTCACCCACGCCAGAAACTCTGCTTGGTTCCGAGCGTCCCGCAGTGCGCTCGTTGCGACCACACGGATCTGGTCCACCGCGTTTGCCTGCACCGCCCGCAGAAAGCGTTTCAGCGCGCGAATCGTCAGCGCCATGGCGTCTGGGGAGACTACGCCAGTCTCGAAAACGCTTTCCCCGAGGCGCGTAACCTCGCGGTCCTCATGCAGCGTCTTCAGGCGATGCCGCTGCACGCTGGCGATTTTCAGCCGGCATGAGTTCGATCCGATGTCCACTGCGGCGTAGGTTTGCATGTGCTAAAAAAGTGGCCTTTATTTACAAATTTGCACGCGCTCCTCCGAGACTACACGACCTCCGCCAGTCGCCATTCGGCGCAGCACTTCCACCGCTCTAGTCACGCTTGTGCTTCTGAAATGGCCGCTCTCCGCTGCTAAACTCGATCTTGAGTGGGTCAACTTCTCTCATCTTCGCTACCGTCGCAATCACAATCCAGCGTGAAGCACCAATCGCATCCGCTGACCAGCGCATCTCGCATCACGCTGGTTATCGCGCTCTTCCTGGCTGTACATTTTGCCGCTTTGTTTTCTCCCTCTCTGCTTGACGATGCGGATGCCACGCACGCAAACGCAGCCCGCCACATGGCGCAAACTGGGGACTGGGTCACTCTAAAAGTCAACGGCATTCGTTATCTCGAAAAGCCGCCGCTGCCCTATTGGCTTGTCTCGATCGACTACCGCATCTTTGGCTACAATGTTTTCGCTACTCACCTTCCCATGGAGCTCTGCGTGCTCCTGTGCGCCTTCCTCGCTTGGCGCTGGTCGATACGCGCCTACGGAGAGCGCGCGGGTGTGTACTCGGCAATTGCCTATCTCACCACAGTGGGAGTCTTTCTTTTCACGCGTGTCTACATCCCGGAAGCGATCCTCACGTTTCTCATCGCAGGCGCCCTCTACACCTTTCTAACTGCGCTCGAAGATCGCAAGCCAAATCGCTTTTTCTTTACCTACGCGACGCTCGCCTTTGCCATGCTCACCAAGGGTCTGATCGCTCCAGTCTTTTTCCTCGCGGCCGCTTTCCCCTATCTGCTGCTGACCGGCGAATGGCGTCGCTGGCGCGAATTTCGCCTCCTCAGCGGGACGCTTTTATTCCTCGCGATCACCGCTCCTTGGCACATCCTCGCAGGCCTGCGCAATCAAGGTTTTTTCTGGTTCTATTTCATCAACGAGCACGTGCTCCGCTTCCTCGGCCGACGCATCCCAAAGGATTACAGCAAGCTTCCCTTCGCGCTCTACTGGTCCCTGCACCTCGTTTGGCTGTTTCCGTGGAGTCTGTTCTTTCCACTCGCCCTCGTCGCCGCCTGGCGGCGCTGGCGCGGACATGCTTCCAAATCATTTCTCGTGCAATCCCTCACGGCATTGCGCACTCTGACCTTCACAGGCAAGACCACGTTGCTGCTCGCGTTTTATGGCGCGTTCATCCTTCTGTTTTTTTCGGTCTCAACCAATCAGGAGTACTACACATTTCCCGCGTACTTCCCCACCATCATCCTCACCTGCGCCGCTCTCGCGCACTTCGAACAATTGCAGGACCGTCCCGCCTCCCGCGTTTCGCGTCGCCTCGTTCTCGCTGCGCATGCTTGTTTTTCTGTGATCGGAATCACGGCAGCGACCGCCCTGACTTACGGATTATGGTCGTCCCGCCATCTGGCCGTCCCCCCGGATATAGGTGTCGCACTGGCTCGGCAATCCGACTACACGCTATCGATGGCGCACTTCTTCGATCTCACCGGAGAGTCTTTCGCCGCACTCCGACTACCCTCGATCGTCGCAGCAATCGCATTGCTCATCGGCCCTCTTATCGCCTGGGCCCTGCGCGCGAAGACAAAGCATTTCGCGGCTACGCTCTCGATTGCCCTCACGTCTGCGTTGTTCCTGGTCGCGGCACACATCGCATTGGTGCGCTTTGAACCGCTGCTCAGCTCGCGCCAGATTGCCGATTCTTTCAATGGCGATGCGTCGCCCACCGACACGCTAATTGTCTACGGCGATCAGTCCGCCAGTTCATCCGTAATTTTCTACACCGGGCGCCAGGCGATGCTGGTCAACGGCAAGAGTTCCTCGATGCTCTGGGGCTCCCACTATCCTGACGTGCCACATATTTTTCTCGACGACAAAGATCTGACAGCGCTGTGGGGCAAAGACGAACGTAAGTTTCTCGTCGTACCAGAAGAGAACGAAGCCCACGTCACCGCATTGCTCGGCAACCGTTCGTGGGTCGTCGATTCGCTCTCCACGCATCAACTGCTCACAGACCGACCACTCGAAATGTTGTCCGGCACCTTCGCTCAGCCCCTCAACCGCTAGGTACTCGTCAAATTAAGACTCGCTCGGTCTTACGACGTTGCCGTTTCGGTCGCGCATCTGAATGCGCCCGTCGGCGATCAGTTCAAACCGCCCGCCGCGCCACGTCATCCGGCGAATCGTATAGCTCGCGACCCACACAATAAACCCTCCCAGATCGCGAATCGGATAGAGCCACGGCCGCGTCAAGCATTCACGGTCGCGCGTAACTCCCCACCCAATCGCAAGCGCTTCGATCACGCGATTCAATAGCGACCACACGAACAACGCAATGCCGATGCCGGGCAGCCCCACCGCCCAGCCAGTCAGCAACGCCAGCAGGCCATAGGGCGTCGAAAAGACGAGTCCTGAGCCGAAGTGGCCCGCCGGGCGCGAACGCCGTGTACTCGTCGCCCAGCGCACGTGCCGCTGCCACATCTGCTTCAGGCTCATGGGCGCGACGACATGAGAAATGATGTGTCTCGACAGCACCACGCCAAATCCCGCTGCATCGATCTTGTTCCCAAGAATGAAATCGTTCGCGAAATAATCTCCGATCTCGCGATACCCGCCGATCGCCTCCAGTGCGTCCCGCCGCACCGCGATCGTCGGTCCCAAGCCGAACTTGATGCCCTCCAGCATATTCGCGACCAGCACTCCCGCTGTCATCTCGACGCTCATCCCAACCGCATCCAGCAGCGACCAGAATCCGCCCCTGTTCAGACCGCGGTAGACGCAGGTCACCATGCCGGTGTCAGGCTCCAGCAGCGGAGCCACCACCTCGCGCAGGTAAGCACGGCCCACGATTACGTCACTATCGCTGGTCACCAGAATCTGATGCTCCGCCTGTTCCGACATACGGTGGAAGCAATAGGCCGGAGGGTTGGGCCATGGCGGCTCCCCAGTCACCATGACGTGGCTAGGGATGTGCGGATACTTCGCACATAACGAGCGCGCCAGCGGCAGCGCCGCATCATCGTCCGTATCGACCGCCAGTAAAATCTCAAAGTTTGGATAGTCTTGCTGAAAGAAGCTCTCCAGGTTCTGCTCCAGTTGCGGCTCGATCCCATGCAGCGGCTTCAACACCGAAACCGGCGGCAGCTCTGCAATCGGAATTGCCGCGGCCTGTGCTGCCTGAGCGCGTGATTGAGTGCGGAACTTTGCCGCACCCGCCAGCGCCATCCCGAGAAATACGGTCGAAGAGAGCGAGCCCAAAACCGCGATCACGAATAGCAGGAGAAAGACAAAAGACATACTTCCAGAATACTATTTCGACCTGGAACTCGCGATTGGACTAGCGATTTCGCAACTGCACAACCGACCCGTCGAAGTCGAAATCGAAATTCAACTCCGCCAGGCCTGCCTCCGCCATCGTCGCGCGCAACCGCTTCCGATCGTCGGTCTGGAACAGTAAAAAGCCACTGCCTCCCGCCCCCACCAGCTTCCCGCCGCGCGCACCGCCCCTGCCGCGGGCCAGACCATACAGCTCATCGATGTGCGCATTCGACATCCCGCTTGAACGCGAACGCTTGCGCATCCAGTGCTCGTGCATCAAGTCGCCAAAACGAGCAATATCGGCGGCCTCCAGAACCGTCCGAATCTCTTCGCCCAGCTGCTTCGTAAAATGCAGTGCCTCGATCATTCCCGCATCGCGCTTCTCCGATTTCGTCCGCTGATCTTCCAGCAGCGTCGCTGCCGCCCGCGTGTATCCCACAAAAAAAAGCATCAGCGATTCGCGCAGTTCGCGCACCGCAACCGGAGACATCTTCAACTGGCATAGCTCCACACTGTCGTCTTTGCCATACGTCTGGCAAAGCAGCCCACCATACGCAGCGATGTACTGGTCCTGCTTCCCCACCGGCTCGCCCAGCCGATTCATCTCAATATCGATCGCCTCCCGCGCCAGTGTCTCCGCAGCAACCGGCTGACGCTGGTGCGCATGCAGCGCATGCAATAGGCCCACCAGAAAACTCCCCGAAGAACCCAGCCCCGTTCCCGCCGGCACGTCCGCGATGCTGACAATTTCCAGTGGGCTCGGCACCTTGTGCATCCGCAACGCCTCGCGCAGCAGCGGATGCCGAATCTCGCTCACGCTCGCCGCCCGCTCCGTCTCAGAAAACTTCAGAATGTATCCCGGCGTAAAACTGTCATGCACGCTGATGTAAACGTACTTGTCGATCGCCGCCGAAATTACGAACCCGCCGAACTCGCGGTAATACGATGGCAGATCGGTCCCCCCGCCGCCAATCGAAATTCGCAGCGGAGTGCGCGTAATAATCAAATCGCTCTTCCCTTCTCCAGCAACGCATTCAACTCCGCCAATCCCGCTGGCGAACCAATTTCATAGAACCGCTCCCTGGCTTCCCACCCCGCCAGTTCCCCATGCCGCACCGCCTCGCGATACACCTCAGCCAGATCGAACGCCCCGCTGCGCCCTTCGAACAGCCCCGCCGTCAACAGCCCCACTCCATAGTCGATGTACTGCATCGCCTCGCTCCGCAAGTTTTTGTCGTACACCTGTACCATCCCGCCAGCGAACTCCACATTGCTCTCATCCCACTTGCCCTGATTGCGAAAGACACCCATCATCGCCGCGCGCCCCGCCGCGCGAAACGCCGCGTACATCTCGCGTAAATCCGCCCTCAGGTAGCTGTCCCCATACATCACGAAAAACTCCGGCCCAAGCATCGGCAGCGCGCGCTCCACCGCGCCTCCGGTCCCCAGCAAAGTCTCTCCATCGTACGAATACCGCACCCGGCAGCCGAACCGCGCTCCATTCTCCACGTAATTCTCGACCAAATGTCCCAAATATCCAGCGCAAACCACCACATTCACCACACCCAAACCAGCCAAAAGCCGCAGCTGATGGGCGATAAACGGCTCTCCCGCAACCTCAATCATCGACTTGGGAATTGTTGCGGTCATCGGCCGCAATCGCGTCGCAAGGCCTCCCGCCAACAGCGCCAATGGCGGTAACTCCATCGTCTTCTCTGCGTCGGGCACGCGCCAGTATAGCGGCTGCTCCGGTACTATTGTGGCTGCTTCTCCATTCAAGGCATCGCACAACTCTTGAGCCAATACACCTCCAAATACCTCGCTGAAGTCGGTGAAATCGCTGCCCGACTCGACCAAAAACAGATTGATGAAATGATCCACATTCTCCGCGAAACCCGTGAAAAAAACGGCCGCGTGTTCTTTCTTGGAGTCGGCGGGGGCGCCGGCCATGCCAGCCACGCTGTTAACGATTTCCGTAAGATCGCCGGCATCGAGTGCTACACCCCCACCGACAACGTCAGCGAATTGACCGCACGCATCAACGACGATGGCTGGGACACATGCTACGCGCGCTGGCTCGCCGGCAGCCATCTGCGCAAAGGCGACACGGTGTTTGTCTTCTCGGTGGGCGGCGGCAATATCGAAAAAAATATCAGCGCCAACCTCGTCGAGGCGTTGCGATTCGCACAGCAACAAAGCGCGAAGATCATCGGCGTCGTCGGGCGCGATGGCGGCTACACCGCTCAAGTCGCCAACGCATGCGTCATCGTGCCTACCGTCTCCACCGATTCGGTCACCCCACACGCCGAAGCCTTTCAGGCCGTCGTCTGGCACCTCATGGTTTCGCACCCTGACCTGCGTCA
Organism: Terriglobales bacterium; assembly: GCA_038199445.1. Taxonomy (GTDB): domain Bacteria; phylum Acidobacteriota; class Terriglobia; order Terriglobales; family Acidobacteriaceae; genus JBBPYY01. The sequence continues at coordinate 11,557 of JBBPYY010000084.1, forward strand.
GAACGAGATGAAATGGGAAGTGTCGGTCTAGCCCGCGCGGTCTTTCTTGACCGCGACGGTGTCGTTAATCAAAACGTGTATTACCAGCACACCGGCGAGTGGGAGGCCCCGCTCTCACCCGATCATTTCGAAATCGTAGAGGGCGCTCTCGATGTACTCCGCTCGCTTCAATCAGTGGGCTTTCTACTATTCGTCGTCTCGAATCAGCCCAATGTTGCCAAAGGCAAGGCGACCATGGAGACGCTCAACGCCATCCACCAGCGATTGCTCGCCGCACTGGGTCAGGCGCACGTCCGCATCACTGATTTTTATTACTGCTACCACCACCCCAAGGGCGTTGTGCCTGAACTCGCAATCGACTGCGACTGCCGCAAGCCCTCGCCGCACTTCCTTTTGAAAGCGGCCCGGGACTACAACATCGCTCTAGCCCAATCGTGGACAGTCGGAGATCGCGACACTGATATCGAGTGCGGCCACGCCGCCGGCACGCGAACCATCCGCATCATCGACGAACTTGGAAACGGCAGCGGCAAGGCCGACTACAACGCGCCAGACCTCTCAGCAGCTGCGCAGATCATTCTTCGCGAAGCGGCCCTGCGCGACCCAGATCGCGTTTAGCGACTCGCTACTTCCCGCTCCACGCCCACATTGACGGAGTAGCCAGCAGCTAATGCATCGTTATAGAACATTTTGACCGTCTCCAGCGAAAACTCATCGAGACTCTTGCCGATCAGCTCCAGCTTCGCCAGCAGATCGGTCGTCACCGTAATAATGTGACAGCCTACTTGGTCTGCATGAAAAATATTGAGTAGCTCGCGCGGACTCGCCCACAGCAATTCTGCATTCGGCCGATCTCTGAGAATCTGAAGCGCCTCAGCCATCAGCGGCACCGGGTCAACGCCGGTATCCGCGACGCGTCCAGCGAACACTGACACGATCGCAGGTGTTGTTTTGTCCAGTGCGTCGGCGACGCGACGCACCTGCTCCAGCGACAGAATCGCCGTCACATTCAGCACCACGCCGCGCCGTGACAAACTGCGAATGATCGAGTCTGTGGACTTGCCCTTGGTGTTCGTCACGGGGATCTTCACGTTGACGTTCTTGCCCCAACTCGCCAGCGTCAGCGCCTGCTGCTCCATCTCGTCCAGTTCGTCGGCAAAAACTTCGAGAGAAATCGGGCGATCCGGAATGGCCTGCACCAGCCTCCGTCCAAACTGCTCATAATCGTCAACGCCAGCCTTGCGCATCAACGTTGGGTTGGTCGTAAACCCCGTAATCAACGGATTCCGGTACATCCGCAACAGGCTGTCGAGATCAGCCCCGTCGCAATACATCTTGATTTTCAAATCTTGAATACTCGGCATGCTTCCTTAAAGCCATCGCAATTACACGCGGCAACAACTGAATTGTGTGCTGGTTGGCACTCTCTTTGTATAGATGATTTGATTAGGGGTCGTCCAGCCGGCCCCGGCGGCCAATCAGCGCTTTTTGTCAGTAGATGAAGTGCGCGTGGCGGTCGGAACAATAATCGGCCTGCGCAGTCGAACCAGACCAGCGGCGTCATGCGTACCCGCACCCTGCATCCGCGTCAGCATCTCCGTCCGCACATAATCGACGAAATTCGTCATCTGCCGGTTCATTTCTTCCATCCTCTCGCGCATTTCCAGGATGATCGCGATGCCCGCGATATTCACTCCCAGATCGCGCGCGAGGTTCAGGATAAATTCCAGCCGCGCCAGATCGTCATCTGTATAAAGACGCGTATTGCCCTCAGTGCGCGATGGCTTCAACAGCCCTTCCCGCTCATACAGCCGCAGCGTTTGCGGATGTATCTCGTACATCTCGGCAACCGCCGATATCATGTACGCGCCTCGAGTTTTCCGTTTTGTCGGCATAGGTGGCTACTTATACGCGGGCGAATATCTCCTGCCGCGGATCCTCCGGATTCAACTTCGCTAGCTCGCGCAAAATATCTTTCGAGCGCTCGTCCTGAATCTTCGGCACCACGATCTGCACTTCCACAATCTGATCGCCCCGCTTGCCCTCTGTGCTCGCCGACGGCACGCCCTTCTCCCGCAACCGCAACTTCTGTCCCGTCTGCGTGCCCGGCGGAATCTTCAACTGCGTCCGCCCGTCGATGGTCGGCACGTCGATCTTCGCCCCCAGTGCAGCCTCGGTCACCGTCACAGGGACCGCCACGCTGATGTCATCGCCATTCCGCGTAAAGACCGGGTTCGTTCCGACCTTCATGATCAGATAAAGATCGCCCGACGCGCCGCCATGGGTACCGGCGTTGCCTTTTCCAGCCAGTCGAATCCGCTGGGCGTCACGCGTGCCCGGCTTCACTCGGAACTCCAACGTCTCAGTGCGTCCGATCGTCCCCTCGCCATGGCACGTCTGGCACGTATTCTGCGTCTTGCCCGCTCCGCCGCACGTGGCGCACTGCACGTCAAACTTCATCGAGCCGGCCTTCTGTGTCACCTGGCCCGATCCATGACACTCCGGACACGTCACCGCACCGCCCGTCGTGGACTTGCCTTTGCACGCCGGGCAAAGCTCGCGACGCGTAATCTGCAGCTTCACCGTCCCGCCGCGAATCGCCGTCCAGAAATCCACGCTGACCTGGTATTCCAGGTCGCTCCCATGCTGCGGTCCGGCATCCCGGTGCGCCGCACCTCCGGAATTGAACATCCCCGAAAAAATGTCCCGAAATCCGCCCCAGTTGCTGCCGCCCCCACCCTGTGGCTCGCCACCCCGCGAACCGCCGCCCGCCGCGCTGCGCTGATAGTCGGAGAAATCGAATCCGCCAAAGTCAAACGGAACGTCCTGTGCGCCGCGTGTCCCCGCACGCGGTCCTGCGCCGCCGGAGAACGGACCATAGCCGCCGCGCGCCGCTGCATCTGCGGACGCCTGATCGATATTGTCTGAGTAGAAACCGAACTGGTCATAGACCTTCCGTTTCTTCTCATCGCTCAACACGTCATTAGCCTCAGAGATCTCTTTGAACTTCTCTTCGGCCTTCTTGTTATTCGGATTCACATCCGGGTGATATTTGCGCGCAAGTTTGCGAAACGCCTTGCGGATCTCATCCGCCGACGCCGTCTTCTTAACGCCCAATAGCCCGTAATAATCTTTGGTCTGCGTTGCCATCTCGCTGCCTATCGTACCGCGCGTCTACGCCTCGGCCGTCCGCCAACTTCCGCTTCGTGCCGATAATGCTCAATCACCCGCTCATCGGTCCATAACTCCCAATGATCTTTTCCACCTGGCTTCGCCATTCGTTGCCGCTGGATTTTGTCCATCTTCTCCAGCATCTTGCGCAAATCGCTGTAGTGGTCCTGATATCCGCTTTTGGACGACTCGATCACCTGCCGCAGATCGGCATACACCGGCTGCAGCCATTCATAGAACGTATGCCACACATCGTAGAGGTCCAGCCGGCCCCGCTTTTCGAGTAATGCCAGATGCTCATAGAAATCCAACATCTCCAGCGCGCTCGCTGGTGGAGCCTCGATATCGAGAGCGCTCAGCGTCTCGCCGGAAAGCCGATCCCCCGCCAGCCGTTTCCGCGTTGCGGCCATCGACTCTGAGAGAAAGAGCTTCCACTGCTCCTCCAGATTATTCATCATGCGGTACTCACGCTCATGCTTTAACTGCAGCGCCGCATAACTGATCGCGCCCCCACTCGTCACAACAAGAGCCACCGTTGCAACTGCCTGTACCGCTAGCCAATCCATCGGCACTTAGTTCCACACCTGCTGCGCCATGATCGCTTCTACTTTGAAGAACTCATCCGGCACGCGCTCCGACATCTCGCGCGCAAATAGCTCTGCCGCTTCTTTCGTCTTGAATATCTGGCTCGCATAAATCTGCCCCGCGCGCCAGTGCTCGCATTTCCATAATTCATTCTGCATTCGTTGCTCCCCGGTCGGACACAAAGGGCGTCACCGCAGCGACGCCCTTCTCTTCCAATTGCCTGTGAATTAACGCTTACTTCTTTTCATCGACATCCACATACTCGGCGTCGATCACACCTTCGTCCTTCTTCTGCTCGGGCTCCGCAGCAGCGGCACCGGCGGTTTCTCCAGTTGCCCCTGCTGTCGCCGACGTGGCCTTGTACATTGCTTCGGCCAGTTTGTGCGAAGCGGATGTCAGGCTCGTGTGCGCCGCATTCATCTCGCCCACACTCGCTGTTGTGTTCTCGAGCGTCTTCTTTCCTTCCGCCAGCGCAGACTCAACGTCCGTCTTATCGCTTGCCTGCACCTTGTCGCCAGATTCACGCAGCATCTTATCGACGTTGTAGACCAGGTTGTCTAGCTGGTTCCTGGCTTCGACTTCTTCACGCTTCTGCTTGTCTTCCGCAGCATGCGCGTCGGCGTCCTTCGCCATCCGGTCCACTTCGTCTTTGCTCAACCCCGAAGAAGATGTAATCGTAATCTTCTGGTCCTTGCCCGTCGCATTGTCTTTCGCCGTCACGTTGAGGATGCCGTTTGCATCGATGTCAAACGTAACTTCGATCTGCGGAATACCACGCGGCGCCGGTGGAATGCCGCTCAGCTTGAACTTCCCAAGCGTGCGGTTCTGGTTCGCCATCGGGCGCTCGCCCTGCAGCACATGCACTTCAACTTCACTCTGCGAATCCGCAGCGGTTGAAAACGTTTCCGTCTTTTTGGTCGGAATCGTCGTGTTGCGTTGAATCATTGCCGTCGATACACCGCCCATCGTCTCAATGCCCAGCGTCAAGGGAGTCACGTCCAGCAGCAGCAGATCCTTCACTTCTCCGGCCAGCACACCCGCCTGAATCGCCGCGCCGATCGCGACCACTTCGTCAGGATTCACGCCCTTGTGCGGTTCCTTGCCAAAGAGCTGCTTCACCATCTCCTGGATCTTCGGCATGCGGGTCTGTCCACCGACCAGCACCACCTCATCGATCTTGCTTGCCTCAATCCCTGCATCCTTCATGGCCTGCTTGCATGGCGCAATCGAACGCTCCAGAATGTCAGCGACCAATTGCTCCAGTTTTGCGCGAGTCAGCTTCTTGACCAGATGCTTCGGACCCGTCGCATCCGCCGTAATAAACGGCAGGTTGATCTCGGTCTCGACCGCGGTCGAAAGCTCAATCTTCGCGCGCTCCGCCGCATCCCTCAGCCGCTGCAATGCCATCTCATTGCCCTTGGCGCGCAGGTCGAGGCTCTCGTCCTTCTTGAACTCGTCGATCAACCACTCCACGATGCGCTGGTCGATGTTGTCGCCGCCCAGATGCGTATCGCCGTTGGTGGATTTCACCTCGATGACGCCTTCGCCGACTTCAAGAATCGAAATGTCGAATGTGCCGCCGCCGAAGTCGTACACCGCAATCGTCTCGTCCTTCTTTTTATCCAGCCCATACGCCAGAGCAGCCGCTGTCGGCTCGTTCACGATGCGCTTTACATCGAGGCCTGCAATTTTTCCCGCATCCTTGGTCGCCTGCCGCTGCGAATCGTTGAAATACGCCGGAACTGTGATCACGGCCTCGGTCACCGTAAATCCGAGGTAGTCCTCGGCAGCCTTCTTCAACTTCTGCAGGATCATCGCCGACACTTCCGGCGGTGTGTAGTCCTTCCCCTGCGCCTCGATCACGATCTGATCGCCCTTCTTCTTCACCTTGTACGGCACCATCTTCAGTTCATCGCTCACCTCTTCATACCGGCGGCCCATGAATCGCTTGATGGAATAAACCGTATTCTCCGGATTAGTAATCGCCTGGCGCTTGGCTACCTGCCCGACCAGACGCTCCCCGCTCTTCGTAAACGCCACGACCGACGGGGTCGTGCGCCCACCCTCTTCGTTGGGAATCACCTTCGGTTCGCCGCCTTCCATTACCGCGACCACCGAGTTCGTCGTTCCCAAATCAATCCCTATAATCTTCGCCATTCCCCGCTCCTATTGCTGGCCTTTGCCAGCGCTTCAAAACTTGTCCAGTATGACGGTTGAGTCACTTACTGTCAAGTTATCTGATGCGCTGGATGAGTTGTTAGATGCAGCTAATACAGTGACTACCGAAAGCCAATTTGAATCTCTGATGCAAGACGTATATGATTGAAAACAATGGATTACGCTGCACAGAAATCGTTCCTGAATATCAGCAGGCTCTGGGCGACCTTCCTCGCGGTTGCCCTTCTGCTTGCCTCGGCGTGGCCGCCTTTGCTCTACCTCGGTTCAGCGTCCATCCTCGCGATCTATGCGCTTATCCTGCTCTCCACCGCTGCCAGCCTGACCTACACGCCCAGCTATCTCCATCTCACCGTCTACCCCACCAAACGCCGCCGCTGGGCCGTCCGAGTCCGCTGGCCCATCCTCGCCGCTGCCCTGCTGCTCGCTCTCCCCTTCTGCCACAGCCGGCGCTCTTTCATCGCCCTCCTAGCCGCGCTCACGTATCTGGCTTTTGCAAACTTCCTTGCATCCCGCCCCGCTCAAGCCTACGCAACATGGCTGCTGTCGGGCATCGACTACCAGGTAATCTTCGCGCTGTTCGCGTTCGGCAATCTCAATCCGCTCATCGGCGCTGCCCTATTCGTCGCGGCCACCCACTTGTTCGTCGTTGCTACAGAAAAACGCCCCTACGCGTCCGCCTTGCTGGCATCTTTCACCGTTTTCTGCGCCATCATGACGAGCATTTTCTTTCAGGTCACCGGCTTCGGCGGCACACTCAAACCTCCCGCCGTACTTCCCCCGGCACAAGTCTTGTTCTCCGAACGATTGACCGTGGTTCTCATCCTCCCAGTTCTTGTCTCCGCCTTCGCCACCGCCTTTCTCGTCCGCCGCGCCCAGCGCCGCAACCGGCAGAACCTAGCCCCCGTCATGGCTGGCCTCGTGGAATTTACCGGCTACACGCCCGAGCACATCCGTCATCTCATGACGATCAGCGACGCCGAACTCGCCTCAAAGTGGAAACAGGCAGGCATTGCCCCAGACGACGCACCGCGCATGGCGCAGCGGTATCAGGAAAATTCTGAGCTCTATCTCTTTGCACTGGTCAGTTTCAATCTCGACTACAAACGCATTCGCTACTACCTCACCATCCTCCCTCTCGCCCACGGCACATGCCTCGACTACGGCGCTGGCAACGGAGAACTTCTGATCGAGATCGCGCGTCGCGGCCATCCCGTCACTTACTACGACGTAGACGGTCTGACCATGCAATACGCGCGGCATCGCGCGAAGGCGGAAAACCTCAGCATCCAGTTTTTCACCGACAAACAGGCGCTCGCGCAGTCGGCCCCGCTCGGCTTCGACACCATCTTCTCGCTCGACGTGCTCGAACACCTGCCCGACCTGCCCGGCGAACTCGCCTTTTTGTCTTCCATCCTCAGCCCAGCCGGCGCTTTCATCTTCAACTTGCCGCCAGGTTCGACCAAGTCACACCCGATGCACCTCGATCACAATCTCGATGTACGCGCCTTCCTCACCCACAGATCTTTGGTAGAAGACACACGCTCGCACCATCGAAAAGCCGGAGCTGCGGGGAAAGACGATCTCTACATGTTCCGCCGCTGTTGATTTTTCGCTGACACTTCAGTCGGCATGATTTCGCACGCGTGCAGCCTCACCGAAAGAGTCAGCCATGCGTTGCAGATGGCCTGAATCGCCGTCCGTAACCGACGCATCTGACCAATATCGCATCGGCAGAAATGACAGCATGGCCGCCACCGCCACAGCTCCACCCAGTCAGACAGCGCAAATGACCAAGGCCGTCAATCCCTGGCTCATTGCCACGTCGGTCATGCTGGCCACCTTCATGGAGGTGCTCGACACCGCCATCGCCTCCGTCGCACTGCCCTACATCGCGGGCAGCCTATCCGCGTCGAACGACGAAGCGACCTGGGTGCTCACCAGCTATCTGGTCGCAAATGCCGTCATGATCCCGGCCAGCGGATGGTTCGCGCTGCGCTTCGGCCGCAAAAGATATCTCATCATCTGCGTCATCATCTTCACCATCTCTTCTTTCCTCTGCGGAGCAGCGCCCACCCTCGGCATCATGCTGCTTGCCCGCATCCTGCAGGGAGCGGGTGGCGGCGCACTTCAGCCGCTCTCCCAGGCCATCCTGCTCGAAAGCTTTCCGCCAGCAAAGCGTGGCGCCGCGATGGCCGTCTTCGCGTTCGGAGTCGTAGTGGCCCCCGTTCTCGGTCCCACGCTCGGCGGCTGGCTCACCGACACCTATTCCTGGCGCTACGCTTTCTACATCAATATTCCGGTCGGCATCCTCGCTGTGTTCATGATCAGCCGGTTCATCAACGATCCGCCTTACATCAAGAACGCAAAAGTCTCCGCCTTCGACAAGATCGGCTTCGGAACTCTTCTCGTCTGGACTGGCCTGCTCCAGATCATCCTTGACAAGGGTCAGGAGGATGACTGGTTCGGCGCAACCTGGATCCGCTGGGGCGCCCTGATGCTGGTCGCGAGTTTCCTCTGGTTCTGCATTCACTCCTGGAGAAACAAGGCCCCGCTGGTCAACTTGAAAATTCTCAAAGATCGCAATTTCGCCGTCGGCTGCATCCTGATCGTCTTGTTCGGAATGGCCATCTACTCCACCATCACCGTGCTGCCGCTCTTCTACCAGGAACTGCTCGGCTACACCGCCTTCACCGCCGGCATCGCCGTCTTCCCCCGAGGAATCGGCTCCATCTGCGGCATGCCGCTGATCGGCTATCTCAGCGGCAAGTTCGACCCGCGCATCCTGCTCACCTGCGGCTTCATGACCTTCGGCATTACCTGCATCTTCTTCGGCAATCTGACGCTCGACATCTCGCCGACCACATTATTGTGGCCGGTCGTCATCACAGGATTGGCGCTCAGCTTTATCTTCGTGCCCATCACTACCGTCGCGTACGGCACGCTTAAAAACGAGCAGATCGGCAACGCCAGCGGCCTCTTCAACCTCATGCGAAACGTTGGTGGCTCCATCGGAATCTCCGTCGCGCAAACCTTGCTCACCCGCCGCGCCATCTATCATCAGAGCGAAATGACTAACTCGCTGCCCATCACCGGCACGCAATACCAGCAATCGCTCGCCACCAACCAGCACGCGCTCAACTCGTTTTTCGGTGCTGCGAACTCGATGTTGCCCGCACAAGCAAACATCTACCGCCAACTCGGCCGCCAGGCGATGGCATGGTCCTTTGTAGATGTCTTTCGCTGGCTCGCGCTGCTCTGCTTTGCCTGCGTAGCGATCGTCTGGCTCTTCAAAAAAGTGCGCCCCGCAAAGGGTGCCATCGCCGCGCATTGAGTTCTGCCGGAAAGAGATGTAGGGTGCCCCATCCTTGCACCGCGAGGGTGGGACGAACAATCTCTCGCGTTAAGCTCCCGCGCACAAACATATGCTTGTCATTTTGAGGGGGCATTCGGTAATGATCTGCATTTCCCTTCACCACAAAATTGAGTGTCCTCCTGAGGAGGCGTTTGGGAATGACCTGCATTTCCCTTCACCACAAAAATTGAGTGTCATCCTGAGGAGGCGTTTTGGGGCCCCATCGCAAAGCGATGGGGTAGGCCGACGAAGGACCTGCATCTTCTTGTCCTTGAACTCAACCGCCACACCGCAGCTCGTCATCCCGACAGAGCGAAGCGACGAGGGCCCCCTATGGATGCCACAAAACTCCAGGCACCCACTTCCCAGGCTCTCCAAAAGATTTCCTCAATCTCAAACCCTTCAGAATTTCGCCTCGTCCAAGCTTTAACAAACTCCCCCAACCCTATCAAACTAAAGAGAAAATAAATCCGCAAAAATTACTGTGCAGCCCACCCCCAATTGCTATCCTAGTAACAGAGTTGATCTTCAAGCCACAAAGCATCGCAAAAAGGTTAACTTGTTTAGAATCAGATATGGTCTCTCTAAGCCCTTTGTTATCAAATATGAGCAAACCGCACCACCCATAATCCCTTTGTTATCAGATATGAAGTCGATTTGACGTATGGGGGGGTGGGGGGTGGTACAACCCCGAAAAGGACCATGCTCCCGTTCTCCCTCATCTACTCCGACGGCTTCTACCTGGACATGGGCCGGCACGTCTTCCCCGGCGAAAAGTATTCGCTCGTCCACGCACGCCTGCTAGAAACGCATGCCGCATCTCCGCAGGACTTCATCGCGCCCGACCCGATCTCCGTCGAAGACCTGCTCCGCGTCCACGATGCCGGATACATTCACCGCCTGCTCAGCGGCACGCTCGACCCTCTGGAAATTCGTCGCATGGAGCTGGCCTACTCACAGAAGCTGGTCAACGCAACCCTGCTCGGCTGCGGAGGCACTCTTCTCGCCGCTCAGCTCGCGCTGCGCGACGGCGTCGCTTGCACCATCGGCGGCGGCTTCCACCACGCCTACCCCGCCCATGGCGAAGGCTTCTGCATCCTGCACGACGTTGCCGTCGCACTCCGCCGCCTGATCGCCGACCGCGCGATCCGGAGCACCCTGGTCGTCGATCTCGACGTCCATCAAGGCAACGGCACCTCCGCAATCTTTCCACCCGTTCGCGAGCCGGACAGCACCGACCGCCACGAGCGACTCACCGCCGGAACCCTCACCGGCCCCGCTACCTCATCCGCAGATGGCGTCTTCACCCTCTCACTCCACCAACGCAACAACTACCCACAGCTCAAGCCGCCATCCTCCATCGATGTACACCTCAACGACGGCACCAACGACACAGACTACCTCGCAGCCCTCGACCGCGCTCTCAGCATCGCGCTCGAGCATCACCGGCCAGACCTCATCGTCTACATCGCAGGAGCAGACCCATACCTCCACGATCAGTTAGGAGGCCTGGCCCTCTCCATCCCGGGGCTCAGAGAACGCGATACACACGTCTTCCGCTTCGCGCAGAGCCATCAACTACCGATCGTCAGCGTCTACGCCGGCGGCTATGCGCGCGATGTCAACGACACCGTCACTATCCACACCAACACCATTCTCGCGGCGGCCGAAGTGTTCCACTTCCACGGCGCGACCAGCTGCTGACTAGACGTGAATTAACCCAATCAGCGCGCCCATGATCGAGAACATAAAAGTGAAATAACCAGCATTGATCAGCCACAACCTCAAACTGCGCCGCTCAAACAGATAGCTTGTCCCAAAGCTGGTCCCTACCCAACACAAACCCGCGGCAAAGCCTGCAGCTGCGCCAAAACGCACCGTCACCGTTGGCCCAAGAAACATGGCGAACACCCACGCGGTAATAAATGCCAGAACAAAAGCGCCGCCAAACAGTTTCACCATATTCGGCTTGCCCAGCTGCTCTTTCGTCTTCCCAATCTCCCGCAACCAGGCATTCGCAAACAACAGCGGTGAATACCAAATCCCGCCCAGCACAAACGCTGAAATCGCCGCGACAAGTACGCCGACATAACTTACATGTGGCATTGGATCCTCTCCAGGAGTTCGGACGGAACTTACCACAGCATCGCGCGATCGCAGCAAATCGCAGCAATTTTACCGGGACGAACCGGCAATGGAAGGGGACGAGCTAACGCCTTGATAAACTCTGAGTCAAGCCATGTTTGAAAACCTTTCCGAAAAACTCCAGCGCGCATTCAAAAACCTTCGCGGTCAGGGCTCCGTCACCGAAGAAAACATCGGCGAGGCGTTGCGCGAAATCCGCATCGCTCTCCTCGAAGCCGACGTCAACCTAAAAGTCGTCGACGATCTGATCGAACAAGTCCGCAAAAAGGCAGTCGGTCAAGAGGTGCTGACCGCACTCTCTCCAACGGAACAGGTCATCAAGATCGTGCGCGACGAACTGATCACGATCCTCGGCAAAGACACCGCGCGCTTCAACTTCGCCTCGCGGCCGCCAACCGTCATCCTGATGGCCGGCCTTCAAGGCTCCGGCAAAACCACAACCTCCGGCAAGCTCGCCGCATGGCTCAAGAAAGGCGGCCATCGTCCGATGCTCGTCTCCGTCGACGTGTATCGCCCGGCGGCGCGCGAACAGTTGAAGATCGTTGCGAAATCCATCTCGGTCAATCTCTACGAAGGCGACACGAAGGGTGAGCCGGCGAACGCAAATCTTGTCGAGCGCCTCGCCAAAGAAGCGCGCCGCGAAGCTATCAACACCGGCTGCGACACGCTGATCGTCGATACTGCGGGACGTCTGCATATCGACGACGAATTGATGGACGAGATGAAGCGGCTGAAGTCGCTGCTCGCGCCCCAGGAGATTCTCTTCATCGCGGACGCCATGACCGGTCAGGACGCCGTCCGCTCCGCCGACTCATTCCACAAACAGCTCTCGCTGACGGGAATCGTCCTCACCAAAATGGACGGCGACGCTCGCGGCGGCGCTGCACTTTCAATTCGTCACGTCACAGGTCAACCGATTAAGTTCATCGGCGTTGGCGAAAAGGCTGACGCATTCGAGGCGTTCCACCCCGACCGCATCGTCGGCCGCATCCTCGGTATGGGCGACATCATGACCCTCATCGAACACGCCGAAGCGAAAATCGACCGCAAGCAGTCAGAGGATTTCGCGCGCAAAGCTCTCTCGACCGATGGCTTCTCGCTCGATGATTTCCGCGAGCAATTACGCCAGGTCAAAAAACTAGGCTCGTTGCAAAGCATCATGAAAATGCTGCCCTCGGTCGGTCCCTTCGCAGGCATGCAGCAGATGGCGGAAAATGTAGACGAAGGCCAGTTCACCCGCACCGAAGCGATCATCAACTCGATGACGCAAAAAGAACGCTTGAACCACGAACTTATTTCCGGCAGCCGCCGCAAGCGTATCGCTCGCGGCTCAGGCACCACCGTGCAGGAAGTGAATCAGCTCCTGCGCCAATATGCGCAGATGCGCAAAATGTTCAAGCAAGTCGGCAGCGGCGGAGGCGGCCTGCAACGCCGCATGATGTCGCAACTCGGCAACATGCGCGGCATGGGACGCTAAGCACTTCGGACGCCGTAGTCTCATCTGAAAAAGCCATGCAGAGCCGCGCGAAATGCACCCACCGTGCGGGTTGACCCTCCACCCACCGCACTGTTAACATCTCGTTGCGGGGTGGAGCAGCCCGGTAGCTCGTTGGGCTCATAACCCAAAGGTCGCTGGTTCAAATCCAGCCCCCGCAACCAAACTTCTTATGCACTCGTAGACGATTGGTTCCCTTCAGCAGTCCCCATTATTCTCCATTCAAATCTGGCCGCGCTAGTGAGTGGCTACAGGCGCGCAACCTCTCTTCGCGTCGGTAGGATTTCGCCAAATACCAACCCTACAACCTGACTGTTGGCTTTTCGTTTTGAGTCTGTCATCTCTGGTCCATAGACGTTGATCGTCGTCTGGATCGAATCGCTGAGGAGACGATGTGCTCATCGCCGAGTTCCTTTCAGAGCCACCTTCACTTTTTGCCTGATGTAGTTTAGGATTGCGCGGCGCGTGATCCTTTACGGAAAAGGCGTTCTCCTTAATTTCCCCTTTTGCATGTTTTGGCCCCGCCCCGACCGCGCTCGTCGCTACCGCCCTCATTCGAAGCTTTCTCCCGTAAAGTCGTGGATAGGGTTCAAAGCCAGCGTCGTTCCAAATAGGCCACTTAGCCATCCTCGAATGTGACCATGGGTTTCCACTCGCGCCCTTGTTACTGAGATGCACGGAGTTTCGGTCGTCTCATAACACAAAGGTCGCTGGTTCAAATCCAGCCCCGCAACCAATCGTAGCGAAACGAAAAGGGTACCTCGGAGAGATGTCCTTTTCATTCATTTACCTCCCTACTGATGTTGTCTTCGGCTACGTTCTAAGACGAACTTTAGGCGACGAGGCCGATCGCCTGACACTTCCGTGGATTGCCAGCGGTTCGAGTATCCTAGGCGTCCAACCATGACGACTCTGCCCAGCATGTCGGTCACACGCAAGCACATTCAGGTTCGAGGCGTTGTCCAAGGAGTGGGGTTTCGTCCGTTTGTTTACACGCTGGCTAAGTCTCTCGGGCTGGCGGGATATGTCTTCAACTCGTCTGCGGGCGTGACCATTGAGATCGAGGGGGGAGAGGATGAAGTCAGTGAATTTCTGAAGACGATGAGAGTCGATCCACCGCAGCTCGCAGAGATAACGGATGTGACCGTCTCTGCAATGGAAGCGCAAGGGGGCACCGACTTTTCCATTCTTCAGAGCCGCAAGGAGGCTGGTGAGTTCGTCCTCGTTTCTCCCGATGCCGGCACATGCGACGCTTGCTGGCGCGATTTCGGGGATCGGTTGAACCGGCGCTACGGATACCCATTCACAAATTGCACCCGTTGCGGCCCGCGCTACACCATCATCCATGACATTCCCTACGACCGCGCAACGACGACGATGTCCGAATTTACGATGTGCGATCTCTGCCAGTTAGAGTATGAAAATCCCGCTGACCGGCGCTTTCATGCCCAGCCGAACGCATGTGCTCTTTGCGGGCCATCTCTGGCCCTGGTACCGCGCGGTTCGTCGTTGGCCAGTTGTTCATTTGCGGATACAGATTCGTTGTCAATGATTCGTCAGGCGAGGACGCTGCTGCGCGAAGGCAAGATCCTCGCGGTGAAAGGCCTGGGTGGCTTTCTGCTGGCGTGTGATGCGACCAAGGATGTAGCGGTCGCGGAATTAAGAAGACGCAAGCGGCGCCCGGACAAACCATTCGCGCTGATGGCGCGCGATGTCTCTGCCGTGAAGAAATTGTGTCACGTCGCTGCAGATGACGAAGCGGCGCTGCTGCATGTGCGGAGACCCATCGTCGTACTGCCGCGGCTTGCAGGGGCGGGACTATCTGGCGGCATAGCTCCGGGAAATAACACGGTCGGGGTGATGCTGCCCTATACGCCGCTCCACTATTTGTTATTCAGCGATTCGCCGGTGATGGACTCCGAGTTTGCCGCCCTCGTAATGACCAGCGGCAATCTAAGCGAGGAGCCTATCGTCGTCTCGAACGCCGATGCAATCATTCGTCTCGAGGGCGTTGCCGATTGGTTTCTGCTGCACAATCGCGACATCGCTATGCGCGTGGATGATTCTGTCGTGCGTACCTTTGAGGGGCGCGAACGGGTATTGCGGCGCTCGCGTGGCTTTGTGCCGCAGACGATTGATCTGGGGATCGAGATGCAGGACGTACTGGCTTTTGGCGGTGAGCTGAAAAATACTTTTTGTCTCACGAAAAGCCGTTTTGCGATTCTGAGTCAGCACATCGGCGATCTGGAAAATTACGAGACGATGCGGTTCTTTGAAGAAACGCTCGCCAACATGAAACGGCTTTTCAAGGTCGCGCCGCGAGTTGCTGCCTATGATCTGCATCCTGGATATATGAGCACGCGGATGGCACTTGCGTCCGACATCGAGCACAAGGTTGGCGTGCAGCATCATCATGCGCACATCGCGAGCTGTATGGCGGAGAATCATTTGCGCGACAAAGTGATTGGAGTCGCCTTCGACGGGACTGGCTATGGAACCGATGGCAAGATCTGGGGCGGCGAGTTCTTGGTTGCGGATTACGCTGGATTCGAGCGGCGGGCGCACTTCCGATATGTGCCCCTTGCAGGCGGAGATACGGCGGTGCGGCAGCCTTGGCGCATGGCGCTAAGTTATCTGCGGGACAGTTTCGGGCGCGAAATACCCGAACATCTTGGGTGCTTTCGCGGCATAGCTCCGAAGAAACTCGAGCTCGTCGACACGATGATCTCGCGGCAGTTTCAGACAGTGGACACGTCATCGTGTGGGCGGCTTTTCGATGCGGTAGCGGCGCTTTTGGGGGTGGCTGTGGAGGTTACGTTCGAAGGACAAGCGGCCGTTGCGCTGGAAATGACTGTTGCGCCGGGAATTGAGCAATGCTACTCATTCGACATCGAAGACAGTGATCCGGCGATCGTGGACTTCCGGCCAACAATTGAGAGGATTGTGAAAGACATCGGCTCGGGCAGGCCAGGGGGAGAGGTATCCGCTTGCTTTCACAACACCTTAAGCGCGGCGATCGTGGAAATGTGCTGTCGCATCCGACAGAGCGACGCGCTGGATCGAGTCTGCCTGAGCGGGGGGACCTTTCAAAATCAGTCCCTGCTGGGTCGCACGGTGGTAGAGTTGCGGCGGCGCGGCTTCGGAGTATTCTTACACGCGATGGTGCCAGCCAACGATGGCGGGATTGCGTTGGGGCAAGCCGTGATCGCGAACGAACGGATGCGAATAGGAGCCTGACATGTGTCTCGCAATACCCGGCAAAGTGGTTGAGGCATACGACCAGCGCGGCATGCGCATGGCCAAGGTGCAGTTCGGCGAGATCGTCCGCGAAGCTTGCCTCGAATATGTTCCGAACACTCAAGTCGGAGAATATGTCCTCGTCCACGTCGGCTTTGCCATCGGCAAGGTGGACGAGGCGGAAGCTTTCCGAACGTATAAGTTGCTCGAGGAATTGGATCAGCTCACAGAACTCGATGCGCCTGTTGTCGATGAAGTGGGGCATCGCGGAGAAAAGCAATGAAATATTTGGATGAATATCGTGACGGGCGAGTGGCACGCAAATTGGTAGACGAAATCCACCGCGCGCAGACTAAGCCGTGGGTCATTATGGAAGTCTGCGGCGGCCAGACCCATTCCATCGTCAAGCATGGACTTGACCATCTGCTGCCCGAAGGAATCGAACTGGTGCATGGCCCCGGTTGCCCGGTATGTGTAACGCCGCTGGAAATGATCGACAAGGCCCATGCGATTGCGCGGAGTGCCGATGTAATTTTTTGCTCTTTTGGAGACATGCTCCGCGTGCCGGGTTCGGATGGCGATCTGTTTACCATCAAATCGCAGGGCGGGGACGTGCGCGTTGTCTATTCGCCGCTCGATTGCCTTAAGATCGCTCGCGCCTATCCTGACAAGAAAGTTGTCTTCTTCGCGATTGGTTTCGAAACGACGGCGCCGGCGAATGCGATGCTTGCATGGCGCGCACAGCAGGAGGGCGTGAAGAATATATCTCTGCTGGTTTCTCACGTTCTGGTGCCGCCGGCGATCGCAGCAATTTTGCAATCTCCGCTCAATCGCGTTCAAGGTTTTCTCGGACCAGGCCACGTATGCGCCATCATGGGATATCGCGAATACGAGCCCTTGAGCACTCGTTTTAACGTTCCGATCGTCATCACCGGTTTTGAGCCGCTGGATATTTTGCAGGGAACGCTCATGACCGTGCAACAGCTCGAATCGGGTCGCGCCGTAGTGGAGAACGAATATTCGCGAATCCTTGACCGGGAAGGGAATCTTCCTGCTCAAAAGTTGGTTTCCCATGTCTTTGAGATCGCGGATCGAAAGTGGCGCGGCATCGGCACGATCCCGAAGAGTGGCTACAAGTTGCGTCGGGAGTTTTGCGAACACGATGCAGAGTATTTATTCGATGTGAAGGAAATTGATACACGCGAACCTGAGATCTGCATCAGCGGAGAAATTCTAAGAGGCATTAAAAAGCCGCACGACTGTCCAGCATTTGGGACCCTATGTAATCCGCAGCGTCCACTGGGAGCGACGATGGTTTCGGCTGAGGGCGCATGTGCTGCCTATTACGCATACGGGCGGCATCTGAAAGCAGAGCGAGAGAACAGCACAGTCAGTCTAGTAGGAGGCGCGGCGTAATGAGTGCCGTACCAGCCCATTTCGCCGTGGACGTGGAGGATAGGGTCTGATGCGCCCAGCCGAGCCGGGGGCGAAAATGGACGAGGAAAAACTGGACGCTTCTGTAGAGGCTGGCAACGTTCCATATCCTCTGCTGGGATCGTGTCCGCTACCTATCTTCGACCACAAGAACATTGTGCTGGGCCACGGAAGCGGTGGCAAGTTAACTGCGGAACTGATCGACAAAGTCTTCCTGCCCGCATTTGCGAATCCGATTCTCGACAAGCTGGACGATCAAGCAGTGTTACAAGTTGCTGGCGCGCGACTCGCATTTACTACAGATTCGTTCGTAGTCACGCCGATATTCTTTCCCGGCGGTGACATTGGTCGACTGGCCGTCAACGGTACAGTCAATGACCTGGCAATGAGCGGGGCGCGCCCGCTATACCTCTCTGCTGCATTCATTCTGGAGGAAGGGCTGGCCTCGGAAGATCTGCGCCGCGTTGTAGAATCCATGCGCGCGGCAGCGGAAGAAGCCGGAGTGCAAATTGTTACTGGCGACACCAAGGTAGTAAACCGCGGCAAGGGCGATCAGATATTTATTACGACGACGGGCATCGGTGTAATTGAACGGCCGTTCACCCTCTCTGCCGACCGTGCGCGCCCGGGCGACAAAATCATTCTCAGCGGCTACATCGGCGATCACGGGATGGCTGTCATGTCGCAGCGCGAAAACCTGGAGTTTGAAAGCGAGATAGAAAGCGATTGCGCGCCATTGCACGGCTTGGTCGCCGCGATGCTGGATGCGAGCGAAACCTCTGGCTACGGCGGGCTACGAGAAGAAAATCCGCTGCGCTGTCTGCGCGATCCAACACGAGGTGGCATGGCGACGACGCTCAATGAGATTGCGGGACGATCTCGCGTGGGCATGCTGATTGATGAGAATTTAATTCCTTTTCGCGAGAGCGTAAAAGGTGCCTGCGAAATTCTCGGCCTCGACCCGCTGTACGTCGCGAATGAGGGCAAGTTAATTGCGGTAGTCGACGCTAAAGCAGCCGACGCCGTACTGCAACGAATGCAGTCTCATCCTCTTGGCAAGCAGGCGACGATCATCGGAGAGATCGTCTCTGAACATCCTGGAATGGTGTTGATGAAGACGTCAGTCGGCGGTACGCGGGTTCTCGATGTAATGTTCGGAGAACAGCTGCCAAGAATTTGCTGACACGAGCATCTCAATACCTTCTTCTCACATCGCATTGCTTTGGTCTGAATGCAGTGCACACGATGAAGTTAATTAATTTTGATGAGTGAACATTTAATTGTTTGAAAGATTCGGAATCATTTGACGGCCCGCCGAAACCCGGCGTAGAGTTTCCGAGCTAAACGTTGAGCAAATTTTGCGCAGCGCATTTCATTCTCGGAGGTGCAGTTTTCAACTGCGCTTTCCATCCCGATACACACCCGAGAGAGTACGACTTCCCTCCTTCCCAAGAGGACTGCCGTTGGCGGCCCATGCTTAGTCATTCAAGCCAAGTTCCTTCCCCGATCGTTTTTAAAAAACCTTATCGCTCACAAGAACGTCTCGGTATGCTCGCCTTCTGTGAAGGTGATTGCCAACGGACGAGCTTGCACAAATCAAGGAGAGTCCCATGCCGTCACCTGTAAAGGAAGTCCACATTCTCTGGATCACCGCGGGGCTGAGCTGTGACGGCGACAGTGTCTCTGTCACCGCCGCCGAGCAGCCGAGCATAGAAGACGTGCTTCTCGGTGCGATTCCAGGATTGCCTAAGGTCTATCTGCACAATCCGGTGCTCGCTTACGAAAATGGCGATGACTTCATGAAATTTTTCTATGAGGCAGAAGCGGGCAGGCTCGAGCCGTTTGTGCTCGTCATCGAAGGTTCAATTCCCAACGAAAGCATCAAGGACGAGGGATATTGGGCGGCGATGGGAACCGATCCCCACACCGGCCAGCCGATCACCACCTGCGAATGGATCGACCGCCTGGCGCCGAAAGCGCTCGCAGTGATCGGGGCCGGAACCTGCGCCACCTACGGCGGCATCCACGCGATGGCCGGCAATCCGACGGGATGCATGGGACTCGCGGATTACCTCGGATGGGATTGGCGCTCCAAAGCCGGTCTGCCGATCGTGAATGTCCCGGGATGCCCGGTACAACCCGACAACTTCATGGAGACTGTCCTCTACCTGCTCTATCAAGTCGCAGGCATGGCGCCGATGATTCCGTTGGATAAGCAGCTTCGTCCTACGTGGCTTTTCGGTAAGACGGTTCACGAAGGCTGCGATCGCGGCTCCTACTACGAGCAGGGTGACTTCGCGACACACTATGGGTCTTCGAAGTGCCTGGTGAAACTCGGATGCTGGGGACCGGTGGTCGATTGCAACGTCACTAAGCGCGGCTGGATGCGCGGCATCGGTGGCTGTCCAAACGTAGGCGGTATCTGCATCGGCTGCACCATGCCCGGCTTTCCTGACAAGTTCATGCCGTTCATGGACGAACCGCCGGGAGCCAAGCTTTCAACGAACGTCATCGGTACGTATGGCCGTTTCATCCGCACCATGCGCAGTATTACCAACACCACTTTGAACAAAGAACCGAAGTGGCGGCATCGCAAGCCAGAGTTGACCACTGGCTATCATCCCCAAAATTACTGAAAAGGATAACGCCATGGCAGCCACACCTGAAACTTTGTCGGAAGCCCCCCAGAAGAAGCGCAACCTTGTCGAAATGAACTGGGATCCTATTACCCGGATCGTCGGCAGTCTGGGAATCTTCACGAAAATCGATTTCGAAAACCGCGAAGTGGCGGAGTGTCACAGCACCTCGTCCATCTTCCGCGGCTACAGCATTTTCATGAAGGGCAAAGATCCTCGCGATGCCCACTTCATCACCAGCCGCATCTGCGGCATCTGCGGAGACAACCACGCCACCTGCGCCGTATATGCGCAGAACATGGCCTTCGGAGTTAAGCCGCCCGCGCTTGCTGAGTGGATCATTAATCTCGGCGAGGCCGCGGAATACATGTTCGACCACAATATCTTTCAAGACAACCTGGTCGGCGTGGACTTCTGCGAGCAGATGGTGAAGGAGACCAATCCAGGAGTCTGGGAAAAGGCGCAGCACAAAAATTGCCCGAACTCCGACAAGCACGGATACCGCACCATCGCAGACATCATGCGCGCGCTCAATCCATTCACCGGCGAGTTTTATCGCGAGACGCTTGCGATGAGCCGGATGACGCGAGAGATGTTCTGTCTGATGGAGGGCCGCCATGTGCATCCGTCCACTCTCTATCCCGGTGGTGTGGGAACCGTCGCGACCATTCAGCTTTTCACCGATTACCTGGTTCGTCTGATGAAGTATGTCGAATTCATGAAGAAAGTCGTGCCGCTGCATGATGATCTCTTCGACTTCTTCTACGAGGCGATGCCAGGGTACGAAAAAGTAGGCCAGCGACGCATCCTGCTCGGATGCTGGGGCTCATACAACGATCCAGACCACTGCGACTATACCTACAAAAACATGGGCGATTGGGGACGCAAGATGTTCGTCACGCCAGGCGTTGTGGTCGACGGCAAGCTGGTGACAAATGATCTGGTCGACATCAACCTCAATATCCGCATCCTCCTTGGAAGCTCCTACTACGACGACTGGCAAAATCAGGAGACCTTCGTCGCGCGCGATCCCCTCGGCAATCCAGTAGACAAACGTCACCCCTGGAATCAGACGACGATTCCGCGCCCGCAACGGCGCGACTTCAACGGAAACTACACCTGGGTGATGTCGCCGCGTTGGTTTGATAAGCGCACCGGCGATCATCTTGCGCTCGATACTGGCGGCGGCCCCATCGCAAGATTGTGGTCGACTGCGCTGTCCGGACTGGTTGACATCGGCTACGTGCAGGCCACTGGGCACAGCGTCAAGATCAACTTGCCAAAAACAGCACTGCTGCCCGAGGCGGAGTTCGAGTGGCATATTCCGCAGTGGAGCAACACCATCGAACGTGACCGCGCCCGCACTTATTTCCAGGCGTACGCCGCGGCGACCGCGCTGCACTTCGTCGAGAAAGCCTTGGCAGAATTGCACGCCGGCCGCACCAGCACATGGTCGGAATTCACAGTTCCCGAAGAGGCCATCGGTTGCGGATTCCACGAAGCGGTCCGCGGTGTGTTGTCGCATCACGTTGTCATTCGCGAAGGCAAGATCGCCAACTACCATCCCTACCCACCAACGCCGTGGAATGCAAACCCGCGTGATATCTACGGCACCCCCGGTCCTTATGAAGACGCCGTGCAGAACACGCCGATCTTCGAAGAGAACGGTCCAGAAAACTTCAAGGGCATTGACATCATGCGTACGGTCCGCAGCTTCGACCCGTGCTTGCCGTGCGGTGTCCATATGTACGTTGGAGACGGCAAGGTCATCGAAACGAAACATTCACCCATGTTCGGGGTAGCGGGGCATGAGTAATGGCGGCCAGCGTTGAGCAGCCGATAGCAGCACCGAGGCGCGGAGAGTTCCGCGCCCAGACCGAACGTGTAGAGAAACTGGCAGGCAAACTCGATCAGGCGGGCGACCCGGAGGTTCGGGCCGCCGCGCTTGAGCTTGTTCAATCTGTTATCGAACTGCACGGCGCTGCGTTGCAGCGCTTGATCGACAAGTGTCTGGAAACAAAACAGGGCGAACGCGTGTTGGACGAAGCGTTGCAGGACGATCTTGTCGCCAGTATGTTTCTGCTCCACTCCCTTCACCCCGACGACATCGAAACCCGCGTGCTGCGCGGCATCGAGGCCGTTCGGCCCTATCTGAAATCTCATGGTGGAGACTGCGAGTTGAGCAGCGTGCGCGACGGCATCGTTCGGCTGAAGCTGCACGGCACCTGCGGCAGTTGCCCATCTTCCTCCCTGACGCTAAAGAATGCCGTGGAACAGGCCCTCTTCGAAGCCGCGCCAGACATCGTTGAGATCATCGCCGAGAATGCGGCTGCCGAGCATCCCACCACTTCCAACCTCGTAGTCCTCAAATAGAGAGTCCTCAAATAAAGCTCGTGCTCGAAGGAGAAAACCCGATGGCATATCAAGACACAACACCCGACAAGCCCTCTCATACTCCAGGGACACCGAGAGGCGAACATATGGCCAAGGGTCCCGCCAGAAACTTCAATCGCGCAGAGGACGACGCCACAGGAGTCAACGTTCAGGACCGCAAGCCGATTGATTCGCGCATGCCTGTGATGCCACCCGCATAGGTCGTTGACCGCGCTAAAGGGATCACAATGACTCAAGGACCTGATAACAATGCGGAGCGCGACCCGACACCTTCTTTTCTGCGTCAGTTCGCGCGCCGGCGTGAGTCGACAGAGCAATGCGAGTTGTGCAGCGCTGAGTTGATGCCTGTGCACCAGCACCTCCTGGAGCCAAAAAAGCGGCAAATTGTTTGCGCGTGCGATGGATGCGTTGTGCTGTTTTGCGGGCAGAGTGGCGCCCACTATCTTCGAATACCTCGCCGTATCCGGCTCCTCGCCGACTTCCAACTCAACGATCTCCAATGGGAGTCTCTGATGATTCCCATCAATCTCGCCTTCTTCTATCGCGACAGCGAGGCCAACCGAATGATCGCGATGTACCCCAGTCCAGCAGGCGCAACCGAATCGCTGCTCAGCCTGGAATCGTGGACAGAAATCGTCGCTCAAAACCGCCCATTGCAAACAATGGAGCCCGACGTGGAAGCATTCTTGGTCAATCGCGTGGGCACAGCCTCCCAGTACTTCATCGTTCCTATCGACGAATGCTACGGCTTGGTCGGCCTGATACGCATGCATTGGAAAGGCCTCTCCGGCGGCGGCGAAGTTTGGAAAGAGATCAACGCATTCTTTGCCTCGCTCCAGAAGCGCGCCGTTGGCAGCAAGGAGAGACCGAGTGCCTGAGCTGCATTTCGAGATCGAAGGCATTGAGGAGGTGGCTAATGCCGCTGCTCCCCTGCTCGCTGCAAAACTGCGCATTACCAACTTCCCAGAGAATGAGCCTATTCACACGCTGACCCTGCGTTGTCAGGTTCAGATCGAGCCAGCGCGCCGTCGTTACGAAGCGCATGAGCAAGAGAAGCTGCTCGATCTTTTTGGTACGCCTGAGCGTTGGAGCAGGACGGTGCGACCGCTGCTTTGGATGAACACCAGCGTCGCGGTTCCTGCGTTTACGGGATCGATCGTTGTGGATTTGCAGCTCCCATGCACTTTCGATTTCAATATCGCCACCACGAAATATTTCCATGCGCTCGATGCTGGTGAGATTCCCATTTGCGTCATGTTCAGCGGGACAGTCTTCTACAACGGTGCGAACGACGCTTTGCAAGTCGCGCAAGTTCCCTGGGACCGCGAAGCCAATTTCCGCATGCCCGTTTCCGTTTGGCAGCAGATGATGGACATGCATTATCCAAACACTGCCTGGCTATGTCTCCGTCGCGACGCATTCGAGAAACTCTATGACTACAAAGTGCGGCACGGCATTCCAACATGGGAAGAGGCTCTGGAACGCGCGCTGGAAATGAAGGAACCGGACAAGGTCGGCGCATGAACTTCGCCAGCGTGGAGAAGATTGCCGCTGCGATCCTCTACGAGGGATACATCCTTTATCCCTATCGACCCACCGCGATCAAGAATCGACAACGCTGGAACTTCGGCACGCTGTATC
>JBBPYY010000085.1:0-14165 GCA_038199445.1 Terriglobales bacterium
ACGGCTACTTCTACGGGCGCGGCACGCAGGATATGAAGGACTCTGACGCGATCGCTGTCGTGTCCATGATCCGCATGAAGAAAGAAGGCTTCATCCCCGACCGCGACATTATTCTCGCGCTCACCGCCGATGAAGAGGGTGGCCAATCAAACGGCGTCGACTGGCTGATTACGAACCATCGCGACCTTGTCGATGCAGAATTCGCGCTGAATCCCGACTCCGGCGGAGTCGACGGCGACAAGGGCAAAGCGGTCATCGTCGGCGTAGAAGCGACCGAGAAGCTCTATGCGGACTACCAGCTCGTCGCTACCGACGCGGGCGGACACAGCTCCATCCCGCACGGCAACAATCCGATTTATCGCATCTCCGACGCGCTCAGTCATCTCGAGCAACACACGTTTCCTTTTGAACTGAATCCTGTGACGCGCGTTTATTTCGAGAAGACCGCTCCGCACATGCCCGCTCAAACCGGCGCAGATATGCTCGCCATTTTGAAGACGCCGCCCGATCAAGCCGCCATCGCGCGCCTTTCGAAAGATCCTACGTACAACTCGACCACGCACACCACCTGCGTCGCGACCCTAATCAGCGGCGGCCACGCGCACAACGCATTGCCGCAGCAGGCGGAGGCGAACGTGAACTGCCGCATTTTGCCCGGCCACTCGCCCGAAGAAGTGCGGCACCAACTGATCCAGGTTTTCGCCGATGAAAAGGTCACGGTCAACTACGTGAGCAATGCGGGTTCGATCTCGCACGGAGCGCCCACGCGGGTGTCGTTGCCGCCTCCGCCGCCGATGCCCGCGGTGTTCGCTCCGCTCGAGAGCGTCGCCGGGAAATTCTGGCCCGGCGTTCCCGTGGTGCCTGACATGGAGACTGGCGCGTCCGACTCCATCTACACCATGGCTGCGGGCATTCCGAGTTATGGCATCAACGGCATTCTCATCGACCACGACGACGTGCGCGCGCACGGCAAAGATGAGCGGGTGCTCGAGACGTCGTACTATCGCGGCGCGGATTTCTATTATGAATTTTTGAAGGCTCTAACCAGCAAATAGGCGACAGTTTTCGAAGGCGTTAGAGATTTCTACCGCCGACCAAACGTCCGCGCACGTCCCGGCGTCCGCTCCCGCGGCTCATAGTCCTTGGGATACGCCGTGACAAACCGCCGCGGGCCTTCGCCGGTCGACTCGGTTCGCACATCGTCGTAATCGCGAAACGCAAGATGCAGCATGCGCCGCTCGCGCGAACTCATCGGCTGAAACTGAAACGGCTCCTTGGTATGCCGCACGCGCTCAACCGCAGTCTCTGCCGCGAGCTTCAGTTCGCGCACGCGCATCGCCTTATATCCGCCGCTGTCGAACGAAATCTTGTCGTGTTCGTCCTGTTCCAGGCGCAAAATCTTCGCCGCGATGTGTTCGAGGGAGTGCAGCAACTCCCCATTGCGCGCCAGCAGTTGCGGAGCGTCCGGCCCCGCCAGCTCGACATAAATGTCGCGCGTCTCCAGACCGTTCGGGTCGGCGGCTCCCGCGCCGGCCGTGATGCGAAACTTCACTCGCAATCCACCCTTGGTAAGGGTGGTCAAAAACTGCGCAATCTGCTGGGCGGCAAGGTTGAGGTCAGCAATGGGCATCAGGCTCCAGTATTGCAGCAGTTCAATGGCGCTGCAAACAAGAAAGCCACGACATCGCTGCCGTGGCCTTCACTTAATGAAAACTTCAGGAACGCGGCCTACCGCCGTGCCTGAATCACCTTGCCGCCCGCCTTCGTCTGTTTTCGGGCGGCACGTTTCGCGGCGATGGCGCGCATCTCCTTGCCCAGCTCGGTCCGGTTGAGGACGACTTGTTGCAGCACGCCGATCACCGCGCCGGTGAAGGCATAGAGCGCGAGACCCGACGCATAGTTCCAGAAGAAGAACGCATACATGATCGGCATGGTGAACGTCATCATCTTCTGCTGCGCCGGATCCATACCCGGCGTCGGCGTCATGCGCTGGCTGGCCACCATCGCAATGATGAACAGGATGGGCAGAATGTGCAGCGGATCGGGCGCCGACAGATCGGGCAGCCACAGGAAGTGCGCCTGCCGCAGCTCAGTCGTGTGCGCCAGCATGCCGTAAAACGCGATCAGAATCGGCAACTGCAGCACCGTCGGTAGACACCCGCCAAACGGATTCACGTTATGTTCTTTGTAAAGCGCCTGCATCTCCTTGTTCATGTCCATGCGGCGCGGGTCGTCCATTTTCAGCTTCTTATACTTTTCCTGCACCGCCTTGAGTTGCGGCTGAATACGCTGCATTTTCAGCGCGGAACGCATCATGGTGATGCGCGTCGGCAACAGCAGAATGTTCAGCAGTACCGTCAGAATGACAATCGCCCATCCCCAGTTTGAGACGACGTGCTGCTGCACCCAGCGCAGCGCAAAGAAGAGCGGCTTCGCGATGAATCCCCAGAAACCGAAATCGATAATCGGCTCGAGGCTCGGCCCGGTCAGCGTTCCCTCAGACGTCGTGGCGTGGACGGCCTTCAGTACGTCAATCGACTTCGGCCCAACGTAGACGCGCGTTCCGCGCCCATCGGTCGAGCCGACCGCCGCGCCGATGATGGAGACTGCGGCGGTCTTGGTCGCGTCCTTCATGTCGCGGGGAACCTGCACTTCGTTATGCGTGGTCACGACGCTGGTCTGGTCCGGGGAGTCCGGCAAAAACATCGCTGCAAAATACGAGTCGCTGACGCCCGCCCAGTCGAACTGTCCATGCATGGTGCCGCCACCCGAGACATGCTTCGCGGCGGAGTGGGTCGCTTTGCCGGCCTGCGAGAAATCCAACTGCATGGTCGCGAACTGCTTCGCCTCGACCGCATCGCCAAACCCGCCCGGCCACGCCAGCTTCGCCTCGACCGGCACACCATTCTGCGTCACCGCGAGGTCGGCATGCAGCACATAGCTGTGGTCAAAGCTGAACGTCTTGCGCGCCGCGACGCCACCGTTGGCGTACTTGAACTCGATCGTCGTCGGCGCTTCTTCGGTGCCAGTCGCCGACGGCACATACAGCGCATCATTCAACTGGTTGCGCAGCGTCGCGTCATACGCGAAGACAGAAAGCGGCAGGCCCGCTACCAAGCTGCCCTTGGTATGCACCAGGTCGAGCGGATGCCCGGCTTCATCCTTATATTTCTTCAGGATCCAGCTCTTGACCTGCGCCCCGCGATTGGTGAAAACGATGCGGTAAAGCTCGTTCTCGATGACTGTCGTCTGTTCCGCATTCGCAGCAATCGGCTTGGTCGCGGCCGCACGCGCTGCAGGCGTCGCTGCCATCGCGGCTGGCGATGGCCCGGGTTGCGGTTGCGGCACGGCCTGGGCCGGTGGCAAGGCGGCCTGTTGCGCCGCCGTCGGAGCACCCACCGGGGCCACCGGCTTCTTGCCGCGCAGATAATTCAAGCCGATAAACAGCACTACAAACAGCAGTGCAAAGATCATCAGCGAGCGCGTGTCCTGCCCGCCTTGTTGATTGGGATTCCGATGTTCTGCCAAGAGAAGCTTCTTCCTATCTGTGCGTCGAGGTGTTTACATCCGGCGCTTGCATCGCCCTGGTGCGCCCCGGCGTTTCGCTCGCGCCGATTCAACCACTTCGCCGCTCGCGAAACGGTGTACTCACTATGGTAAATGGCGCGCGGCGTGCCCATGTGACTTGGGCAGCGCTTCCGGCACTGGATCCAACCCGCCGCGTGAAAAAGGATGGCATCGCGCAATTCTGCGAATCGCCAGTCCGCCGCCGTGTGCCGCCCCGAAACGCGACACCGCCTCCGCCGCATATTCTGAACAGGTCGGCTGAAAGCGACACCCGCCGCGAACGCCAGTAATCGCACTCAAGGAATGTAGCGGGACCATAATCACGTATTTGTAGAAGCCCAGTAAAATCCGCGCCGCAGGCCGCATCATGCTTCCGCCTTTGCGGTGCGTGCAGGAACGAGAACCGGTGCCGCCTGCACCTGCTTGAAGACGCGGAGTATCTCGCGCTCGATCGCCGCAAATTCTGCTGTCAGGACTGTTCGACGCGGATGCAGCACGAGATCGACATTGGCTGTCAGATCCGCAAGATGTAGCCGCACGGCCTCGCGCGTCCGCCTGCGGATGCGGTTTCGGTCGACCGCCTTTCCCAGCGCCCGGGGAGTGGTAAAGCCGATGCGCGGGCCTGCATTTGCCTGCTGGTCTACGCTATCCAAGTTATCGATGCGCGGTGCGGTGAAATACGTCAGCAACCCGACGCTGCGGCGGCGTCCGTCGCGGTACACGCGCTGATAATCCGCATGCTTGCGCAACCGGTGGGCTTCTAGAGGAGAAACAGTGGAGGTCACAGGCGGCGACCCGGCATCACGCCAGTTGCTCAGCGATGCTTTTCGTCATCGGTGATTCGACATCGCCGGAGTGGGTGGTCGTCACCGGCTCGATGAGAATGTTCCAGGTTTCTTCCGTGGCGGAGGTGTTGTGGCGCATGCCGCGCGGCACGATAAAGAACTCGCCCGGCTCCAGCAGCACCGGGCCGCCATCCTGCTCGCTGCGCCCGATGGTCAGCCGGCCACGCACCACGAGGAACATCTCGTCCTCATGCTGATGCGTGTGCCAAGGGAACTCGCCCTTGAGTTTGGTGACTTTGACGTACTGGTCGTTGACGCGGCCAACGACCTTGGGAGAGAAATATTCCTGCAGCCGGCCAAATGCAGCGTCGAGATTCACGCGCTCGTTCTGCATGGCGGGCCTGCTAGTCGCGGAAGCCGGCGCTGGGGGCGAGACGCGTGCGGCCCTTGGCGCGACGGCGATTGATGACGGCTGCACCCGCCTTGGTCTTCATGCGGCTCAAAAATCCGTGAGTCTTCGCACGGTGACGGCGGTTCGGTTGAAATGTGCGCTTCGGCATTACAGTGCGCTCCTAGCTCGTATGTCTGAATTTTCGCCTCTTGGCAAGACTTTTAGTATAGCTGGAAAGGACGGCATCACCAAGCGAATCGTTCGCGTCAAAGGGGTTAGGTTTAATCGACAGGAGCTTGCTAGGTGATCCGAACAAGTTCTACGTGCCCAGTTGGGCCCTCATAAACCATCCTAAAATTCATCAAGAATGTCCTTCCTATCAACGCGCTATGTAATTGCCCCCCAGCGCGAAGGAGCACTCCACAAAAAGATCCATTAATGGTGATATTTAAAGAAGGTATGTGGACCTGAGCCAGGTGTACGTTTACCTCGTGGCTTCCATGTACGCCGCCCACGTTACGCTTATCAACTATGGGTAAATTAAGCTGCGCGGCCAATAAGCTATCGATGCAGGATTCCGTAGCACCCGTATCGACTAGCGCGTGGAGTCCTTGTAGTCCAGGAATGGGGGGAGTGGTGGCCGTTTTCCAATCGTGGGCGGAATCGAAACCTATATCTACCTCAATAGTCGGACCCCATGTTACGAGGCGATCTCGGGCCGGGGTTAAACCCGGGCCGTCAACGAATCCGCAAGTCGTACTCGCCATAGTCAGGATGGTACATCACTGATGCAGGCATAGTCATTGGAGGAACACCAACTTGCCTAATGAGATACGGGCCGCGCCCAAACTTGCGAACTGCTACATCTGCGGCATTGTCGAAAGATGGAAATACACTTACCAGTGCTCCATCGTGGACAAGAACCCATTCGCCCATATGGGTTTTTTCCAGATCAGCGCGCATGGCATCGTATGCTGCGATTTCTTGATCGAGGGTCATGATAACCATTTCCATATGTGGCCAGAAGCATACCACGGGCCATTCTAACCCGCCTAAAGCGCCTAAAGCCTCTCTACCATTGGAGAGTCATTAACGCGTATTGGATGTCCCAGGCGTCCTTCGCGACCCGAATCTGGACGCCAGAATTCTGCTGCAGTAGGCCTACAAGCTCTTCCACCGTCCAAACTGACCCTCTACGTCGTCTGTATGGCCTCGTCTCAAGGTTTACGATAGAACGCGGGGATCGAACTTGCCGGCCTTTCGCACCAACTGTTTCGCCGCAGGTTCGATGCTCAGCTCTCCGTCGCCGAGCGGAACATCCGCGTTGCTCAACACCGCCAGATGTTCCAGCGGAACCCCCGCTGCTTCGTGTGAGCTTTTCAGGATTGCCTTCAACCGCTCCGGCTCCGACTTCGGAGCGGCGCCCGAAAAATGATACGTACCCACGATCGCTCCGGAGCGCACATCGTAGACGTGGTGGCTGCTCTGCTGCTGCGCTTCGCCCGCCGGACCAGCACCTGTTCCGATTCGCATGTCTTGCCTCCTAAATCAATTGTTGAAGTACAGAATCGTTCCGGTCGCGCCGGCCCAGACACGCCGGTAGTACAGCTCGAGTTGAAAACCGACACAATTCTGAATAATCGCGTGCGGAACAAAGTAAGTGTTGTCGACGTGATGAAAGCCGCTGTCGTCGGTGTACTCATACCACTTGATGCCCACTGCAGCCGTGCCCAGGTCGCCGGTAATTGAGCCGTCGTTGACCTGGATGAATGCGCCCGGTGCGACAAGATTCAATTGCGCGGTGATCGCGACGTTTCGCGTGCCAAAGCCGTCAACGGTCAAATACGCTCGCTGGCCATTCCCGTCGCTTTCCAGAAAGTCATCGAACCAGAACTGCTGGATCCAGTAGACGTTCATATTCCGATCCTCCGAGTGCGCCGGCAAGCGGGCAGTTCAGGTAACAAGTATCCGGAGCGTGCGCGCCGGCCATCAAGAATATCCCTATGGCAGCACTTTTCATACAGCAGGAAAGATGGGCTGGAGATCTTCGCCTTGTTGATGTCACAGCCGACTCTGCTATAGTTCCCGGCAAAGCATAGGCCTGATTCCACCGCGTCAGTCACACATGGTTGTCCGCGTCCTTCAATCTCCCGCGCGTCGCATGGAGTGTCTTATGAAAGTGCTGTGCAGAATCACATTCCTCCTGGTCTTTCCTATCGTGTTCATGGTGCTAGTTGGGTGCAACACCACGTACAAATGCCCCAACGGCGCCCACTGCTATGGCGAGGTAAAATTCCCCACTGCGGGTGTACAAGGCATGATTACGACCGTCGATGTGGACCACATGACGGACACGGGCGATGGCTTCGTCGACAACGAGATGTGGATCGTGGATCGCGGGAACGCGGCCTGTGGCGGCACGTGCTGGGTTGAAACCGGCTACGTCGCCGACAACAATGCCATCATTGGAGACGGCGGGTCCGCTTCGGGGATCGATCTCCATTTTTTCTGGGCTGACAGCCGTCCTAACAGCACCTTTATCTATCACGATTTCGGCCTCGTACCCGACAACTACTTCGGCCATAAGGTCAATTTTCTCATTCTGAAGAAGAGCACCAACACGTGGACCGTCAATATCCAGCCGGTCTCGATTGCCGGAGCAGCGACTCTTGCCGGCACTTCAACCAACAATGCGATGACGCCGCAGTCCGCTGAAATGGGTCAGGAACTGGCCGGCACCAAGGGGGCGTCCGCCAATCCCGTGAACTACACCGGCACCGGTATCAAAGGCTCGCGGCCTACTGGCATTACCGTCACCGGCGTTCCGATCTTTCAGGTGGTTACGGTATCCACGGACGGCAATGTGACGAATGCCAACCCGCCCACCGGCGCATGGATCATTGCACCATCGGCAGCGAATGCCAATGGCGGCAAGTTTCAAACGCACTGTTGCAGCTAGCCCGACGGCATACCATCAGCGGCCAGGAATTCTGCGGCTTTTCAAACTTGCAGGAACGAACGAAGCGGAGAGACATCTATGAATCGCGCGAAAGCTTTTATACCTTTGGTCGTCGTCACCTTTGCCGCTTCGTGCATGGTTTCCTGCAAACACGCCGAGCCGCCGCAGCCCGCGCCCAACTACGATGAACTGACCCAACGCGCCGAGCAGGGTCCGCACGCGCTGCCCACGGGCCGCGCTGCCATCAAGCCCACCTTGTCCGGCGTGCCGTCGTTCAGCCTCGACGCCGCGCGCGCCTATGCTGAATCCGGCCGCATCCCCATCGGGGTCGCCCGCAACGTTCACGCCACGGACGCAAAATTCCTGACCAGCACCGAAGTCAGCAAGCGGCTGGACGGTGCGACGACCGGACTCCCCGACGACGCGCAGTTATGCTTCGTAGAAATGCAGGGTGATTTCACATTCGCGGGACCGAGCGGTTCCGATCCTCACTTCACTCGCGGCTTCGAGGTCTTCGACGCCAAATCCGGCAACCTGCTGCTGTCGGGTGGGCTTCCGGGGGAGCAGGCTCCGCATGATCCGGCTCGGTGAGCGGAGTGGATGGCAGCCGTTGGTCCACACCGGCCTTTGCCGTCGCCGCTGCCGACGCTGTTTTGGCACAGCACTTTGACCTGACCGCTTTAGCTAGGCGGTTGTGATAGCAGCACCTCAATTTGCGCCGTCTGTTTTCGCAAACCTTACGGTGTACTCCCCAATCCTCTGCCCATGGTCCATCCCAACGCCGATGTCCGAGCGATAGTGGATTCCCCCGTAGAGTCTGGACATCGCGGCTTCCTGCTTTTGCGAGTCGAAGTAACTCGCGCCACTGGGAAAGAGATGGGACAGAACATCCGCTCCTGCACCCGAAAAAACGGAATGACCGGATACGTACGACGGGAAATTCGGCAGACTGATCTCGGTTTTGATGCTGGGATCAAGTTGCGTGGGCCGAGGATTGAAGTAAAAGTACTTCGCCTCCCAGCATCCAACGGTGGCGTCATGCAGGGCCATGTTGACCAGCGCAAATACACGGGCTGCGCGCACTTCGCTGAACTTCGCGTCAGCGATGTACGGAACCGCGATCGCGTTCCAGTGGCCTGAAGGAGTTGGCGTGCTGACTCCGTCGGCCCACTTATAGACAGTCGCAAGCTGATCGCGCGAAATATTGTCGACCGATTTCTTCACCTCCGCCGTTTCCGTCTGCATCTGGGCAGACGAAGTAGACGGCGGCGGCCCCGGCCGCTCGTTCACAACGTCGGTCGGCGTCATCATCCAGCTCTTCACTTTGCCAAAGACCGGCAGCATCGGCGGACGCGCGGGAATATCCTGGCTCTTCCACGGAATCTCGCCGCGTGAAGCTGCACCATCGGCCAGAGCCTGCCATATCGCGGGCGAACCTCCGGCAACCTTCATTCCATCCGCGCCGGCACGGGCGGCGAACACGGCGGCGACTGAATTACCCAAAGCGAATCCAGCAGCGATGTCGCTGGCCGAAGCTCTGCCTGAGAGCAGCGCGGCCTGTTGCTGCTCGTTCGCCTTCTGCGTGATGTCATCGATCGAGGTCGGAAAGAGCAGCTTCAGCAACGCGAAGTTGACCCCTGCTTCGACCGCATCTTCCGATGGATAGGCCGGCAGATCGCTGGACGGCATCAGCGCCTGGATGCCGTTGTCGATCTTGAAGGGCGATGGACGGTTGTAGAGATATTTGTAATGCCACGCCGCTTTCAATGCCTCGAACTGCGCGACAGAAACATAGCTGTAAGCACGTGCCGCATAGGGAGGATTGCTGAACGGATAGCGCGGGTCGGCGAAGGGATTCTTTGGATCTGGCACGGGATAGCTGCCGTCGGGATTCGGCGCTGGGGGCAAGTCGGCGGCGGCGACGAGTTCGCGCAGGATCTCATTCCAGCGCAACACGCCACCGGCGCTCCAGTATGCGATCGACGCACGCTGCGCATCCGTCAGGTTCGCCTGCGCGGTCTTGATTGCCGCCAGCTCCGACAGATATGCGGGATCGCTTACGGTTGCAGGCACTGTCACCGGAATCTGCTCCGGTCCTGTCAGCACGATCATCTTCCACGTGCCCGCGTTGGCGTCCGTGGCCGACGGCGTGGCCACCGGCAACTGCTCCGATGGCGGGATGCTCTTGCCACAACTCGAGATCGAGAGCGCGACGACCAGGATCATGGCGGCAGGTATCGACCGGCGGAAAAATCTTGGATTCACGATCATTGGCTGGCGGGAACATCGACGGGCGGGCTGCAAGGCAAGCGTTGGGGCCGCGTGGGCGACTCCCCGATCATTGGCGCGGGGACCTATGCGTCAAACGCTTCGTGCGCTGTTTCAGGCACTGGGACGGGCGAGTATTTCATCCGCCTAACGGTCGCGCGTGAAGTCTGCACGCTGGTCGAGTATACGAAAATGTCGCTGCAGCGCGCGGCGGATGAAGTGATTCACAAACAGCTGCAGGGCCTGAAGGGCGATGGAGGCGTGATCGCGATTGCCCCGGATGGGCAGATGGCGTGGAGTTTCAACACGCAAGGGATGTATCGCGCGCGGATGGCGGAGGGCGGCAAACCGCAGATTTCGATTTATGCAGACGAGCCGTAGTTCCATTCCTGTCGCGCATGGAAGTGAGTCTCAGCGGCGGTAAACCTCTCCGCTCTTCATGACGAATGTGACTTTGCCCAGCGCGCTGATGTCTTTGATTGGGTCGCCGGGAACGGCGATGATGTCGGCGTAGTAGCCGGCTTTGAGTTTGCCGATTTCGTTTTCCCAACCGAGGAGTTTGGCGCCGTTGATGTAATCCGCTTGAAGCACAGCGAGTGGCGGCATTCCATTGTCGACCATCAGTTGAAATTCGCGCGCTTGTGTGCCGTGCGGAAACGGGCCGACGTCGCTGCCCACCGCCAGGGGAACGCCTGCGGCGACCTGCTTACGAAATTCCTGCGCATGAAAAGCGAACAGCGCGCGCTCGTGTTCCGCTTGCGCGGGTGAAGCCGCGTGTTGCGCGAAGTATTCAAAGATGGTGAGCGTCGGCACGGCGAAGATTTGCTTCGCTTTCATCAACTGCTCAGTCGCGTCGCTCAGTTGCAGAGCGTGATCGATGGAGGCGACGCCGGCTTCGGCAGCATAGTGCGTGCCTGGTTCGCCGGTGGCGTGGACGGCGACGCGCTTGCCCTGGCGCGCGGCTTCGGTAACTGCGTGGCGGAGTTCATCCACGGTGTATTGGTAGGGAGTAGAGAATTTGCCGTCGGAGATCAAGTCCGCGCCGGTTTCGTAAATCTTGATGAAGTCCGCGCCGTCTTTCAGCTGTTGGCGAATGACTTTGACCAGATCGTCTGCGCTGTCGGCGTAGGTCGCGTTGGAGGGCAGATGCAGCGCGGGGTTGTAGCCGTCCGCGTCTTCATGGCCGCCGACGATGCTGATGGCGTTGCCGCTGATGCGCATGCGCGGCCCCGGAATCAACCCCTGGTCGATGGCGTCACGGACCGCGGTGTCCGCAGCGTCTGCTCCCTCGGTACCCATATCGCGCTCAGCGGTAAAGCCGGCCATCAGGTCATCGCGAGCCGCGATGATGGCGTAGATCGTGCGCCGCGCGACCGATTCGCGGAGTGCCTGCGCGTCTTCCGCACCGGGATGAAGAAAGAGATGGACGTGCGCATCGATCAGACCCGGCATGAGCGTGGAGGTGCCGAGATCGATGACTTCTGCGTTGGGAGGATGCGGAACACTGGTGCCGACCGCTTGGATGCGATCGCCAGTGACGAGCACTTCGCCGGGAGAGACAAGGCGTCCGGCGTCGATGTCGAGCAGATGCGCGGCGTGAAGAACTTTTGGGCGAGGGACGGGTGGAGCGGTTTGCGCGCGCGAGGCGGGCGGTTGGAACAGCAACAGGGCGAAGAATGATGCAGAGATGAATGAGGTTTTTGTCATGACGCTTTGCGTGCAGCCTATCCTAATCGGCGCGGAGCAGTCGCGTCGCGCGATTCAGGCACCATCAAGACTAGAGGCCGGTGTTCTGATGGGATGGAGGAAAACTCATGAAGCAGTTAGCTGAAGATGCCGTTTTGATCGTGATCGACGTTCAGCAGGCGTTCAACAATGCGAAGTGGGGACAGCGCAATAATCCGGCGGCAGAAGAAAATATTGCGGAGTTGCTCGCGGGCTGGCGCGCCACGCATCGACCGATCATCCACATTCGACATCGCAACCCCAGTCCGGGCAGTCTATTCAATCCCGATGGGCCGGGCTTTCCTGTGAAGCCTGAGGCCGAAGAGTTGCCGGGCGAGCCGATTCTCTTCAAAGACGTGAACAGCGCTTTCATCGGGACGGACCTAGAAGAGCGGTTGCGCTCGGCGGGCGCGAAAACACTGGTGATCGTCGGCATCACGACCGATCACTGTGTTTCAACGACAACTCGGATGGCCGGCAACTTTGGCTTTGACACCTACGTCGTGTCGGACGCGATGGCCACCTTTGAGCGCACCGGCCATGATGGACGCCACTACTCGGCTGTGATAATGCACGACACTGCGCTGGCGAGTTTGAATGGCGAGTTTGCCAGCATCGTCAGCACATCGGAGTTGCTGAATGCCCTCGGCGTCGATGTTGCCAAGTCAGAATAATGATTCACGAAAACGCGACCGCGAGCCGCGCGATTCCGTCACGCAGCGTTCGTTCCGACATGCGGGCGAAGCCGAAGATGAACGCGGGCTGAGTGCGTGAACGCTTGGGTAGATCGACGCCGGATTCTTTGAAACGGTGCGCGCGCTCGAGCCGAACGCCTGCCTTTGCGGCGAGTGCAAAGGCGTGTGGTTCCGTGATGCTGAGATCGAACTCTGCGAACAGATGCATGCCTGAGCTGTCGCCGCGAATGGTGACGGTTTCGCCGAAGTGTTTGACCAGTGCGTCCACGAGTACGCGCCTGCGCTGGCCGTAGAGCTGGCGCATGCGGCGGATGTGCCGCTCATGATGGCCCTCATTGAGGAAATCGGTAAGCGCATATTGTTCGATCGAGGCGCCCTGCCTATCAGCGAGAAACTTAGCGCGCGCAAAGACTCGAACCAGCGACTTCGGGACGACCGCATAGCCGATTCGCAATCCAGGAAACAATGTTTTGGAAAACGTTCCGACGTACAGCACCGGCGCGCCAGAGGCCATGCCTTGAAGCGATGGCAACGGGCGGCCGCTGTAGCGATATTCGCTGTCGTAGTCGTCTTCAAGAATGACGACGTTGTGATGCCGTGCCCACTCCAGCAGCGCGAGGCGGCGGGAGAGCGAGAGCGAAGCGCCAGTGGGAAACTGGTGCGAAGGGGTGACGTAGACCATTTTCAGGGCGGCGGCCTTGGCGCGATGCAGCTTCGAGATATCCATGCCTTCTTCATCGACAGGAATGGGAATGAGCGTGGCGCCCTGCGCGGTGAAAACGCGCGCCGCAGCGAGGTATCCGGGGCTCTCGACGGCGACGGAATCGTGGTCGTTCAGCAGCACCCGCGCGGCGATGTCGAGGGCCTGCTGTGAACCGCTGACCAGGATCACTTGCTCGACATCGCAGTCGACGGCGCGCGCTTTCTTGAGGTAGTGCGCGATCGCCTGGCGCAGCGGGCGATA
Source organism: Terriglobales bacterium (assembly GCA_038199445.1). Classification (GTDB taxonomy): domain Bacteria; phylum Acidobacteriota; class Terriglobia; order Terriglobales; family Acidobacteriaceae; genus JBBPYY01. The sequence continues at coordinate 13,355 of JBBPYY010000085.1, forward strand.
CCCGCGCACATCGGGCGCGTATTCAAAGAGTTCGCGCTTCGCATTGCGAGAATGCCGAGCCAGCAGACGCGACCACACCCGCGTCGGAAAATTGGAAACGTCGGGGCCTAAATAGTCCATCCGCAGTGCGGAGTCGGGGGACGCCGCGGTCTTCGCAAGGTGGGTTTGCAACTCGGACCCATACCGTGAAAGGCGAATCGGCTTCTCAACGATGGGAGAGATTCCATGCCGCTTGCCGCGCGATGCCGGCGAGAACGCGAGTTCAGGCAGCACAGAACAAACATAGGTCCCGGAGCCGCGCCTCGGCTCGAGATAGCCCTCGGCAATCAACTGCTCATAACACTCCGTCACTGTCATACGCGAGACACTTAGCGACTGCGCGAGCGCCCGGGACGATGGCAGCCTGTCGGCGGCGGCGAATCGACCGCTGAGGATACCCGCTCGTATCCCTTTGTAGAGCTGTTGATGCAGCGCTGTCGGGCTGGATGGGTCGAGCATCAGCGAAATATCCATGCTGAGAAGTCTGACCCAGAGAAGTGGACTGATGCAAGAGCCGCAGAATGGCTATGGTAGTAGACCACTTGTCGAATGTAATGTGGACGCTATGAGAGCCACCGCACCGACGCCACGCACCCAAGTGCATCGACTACCGCAGCGCGGCGAATACACGCGCGAAACAATCGATCCAATCCTCGACGAAGGTCTGGTGTGTCATGTCGGTTTCGTCAGCGATGGCGCGCCGTTCGTCATACCTACGGGATATGCCCGCCACGGCGACACGTTGTATATACATGGCTCCGCTGCGAGTCGC
>JBBPYY010000086.1:0-6353 GCA_038199445.1 Terriglobales bacterium
GCAGCGTCATCGACAACATCGGCATTCCTTATAGCGGGCTCAATCTTTCCTATAGCAACTCCGCGCCGGTGGGCCCGGGCGACGCCGACGTTCTGGTCTCGCTGAATTCGAAGCATCGCCCCACGATCGAATATCAGCGGCAACTGCGTGACGCCCTCGAACAAAAGTTTCCCGGAGTTACGTTCTGGTACCTGCCGACCGACATCGTCAGTCAGATCCTCAACTTCGGCCTGCCCGCCCCGGTTGACGTGCAGGTGATCGGCAACAACCAGATTGCTAACCGGCAGGTTGCGGATCGCATTCTCGATCGGCTGCGCCAGGTGCCTGGCGCGGTGGATCTTCATATTCAACAACCCTTCGACGCCCCCATGCTGGATATCGATGTAGACCGCACCAAGGCGCAGCAGGTCGGTTACTCGCAGCGCGATGTTGCGCAAAACATCCTGGTCGCCCTGAGCGGCAGCTTTCAAACGACGCCGACTTTCTTCCTCAATCCTGAGAATGGCATCAGTTACAACATCGCGGTGCAGGCGCCCCAGTACGAAACGGATTCGCTGCAAGGTCTATCCAATATCCCGGTGGCGACCTCCGGCACGGCCGAACCGCAAATTCTCGCCAACCTCGCGACCGTCACTCGCGGTACCGAGCAGGCCACGGTGACGCATTACAACATACAGCCTGTGGTCGATGTCTACGGAAGCGTAGATCGGACCGATCTCGCATCGGTCGCCACGGAGGTACGGCGCATCGTGGCGGAGGAGGAGAAGAATTTGCCGCGCGGAACGCAGATCAGCGTACGAGGACAGATTCTGACGATGCGCTCCGCGTACACGGGCTTAGCGGGCGGTCTGATTTTTGCCATCGGTCTCGTCTACCTGCTCATCGTTGTCAACTTCCAGTCATGGAAAGACCCTTTCATCATCATTGCGGCACTCCCCGCGGCGATTGCCGGCATCATCTGGTTGTTATTTCTCACTGGCACGCACGTCAGCGTTCCCGCTCTGACCGGAGCGATCATGGCTATGGGTGTCGCGACTGCAAATAGCATTCTGGTCGTATCCTTTGCGAAGGACCAGATGATCGCCGGCAAGACAGCCCTTGAAGCGGCGCTGAACGCAGGCTTCACGCGCCTCCGGCCGGTTCTGATGACAGCACTTGCAATGATCATCGGCATGTTTCCGATGGCTCTGGGGCTCGGAGAAGGCGGCGAACAGAATGCGCCGCTAGGTCGCGCGGTCATCGGAGGTTTGCTGTTCGCGACAGCCGCGACTCTGTTCTTCGTTCCGGTTTTCTTTATGCTTCTTCACAGGCATGAGAAGGCCCCAGAGACAGCACTCCGCCTGGATGGTCCAGGTGGGACCGAGGCAACTGCAGAATGACGGATTTATTTCGCAACGCAACTGAAACTTCCGGGGCCGCGCCCGACAGGCGCAGGCGCTGGATGTTGTTGGTCGCGCCGCTCGTAATCCTATTGCTGGTGCTCTGGGGAATTCTGCCGCGCATCCATGCGCGACACGAACTGAGCGAAGATACGCGTCGCCATGGCGCCACCGCAGTGGTCGCCGAATTGCCAGAGAAAGGCCAGCCCGGACAAGAAGTAATTCTTCCCGGAAACATCCGTGCCTTTATGGACGCCCCGATCTACGCGCGCACCAATGGCTATCTCCGCCGCTGGTACGCGGATATCGGCACGCACGTCCGCAAAGGACAGTTGCTCGCCGAGGTGGAAACGCCCGAAGCGGATCAGCAGCTCGCCCAGGCGCGCGCCGATCTTGCATCCGCGCAGGCAAACGCCAATCTCGCGCAAACCACGGCCGCCCGCTATCAGGGCTTGTTGGAGAGCGATTCCGTATCAAGGCAAGAGACCGAGAACGCCGTCGCCGCCGGGCGGGCGCAGGCCGCAACCGTCACCTCCGCCCAAGCCAACGTCAGAAGACTCGAAGAGCTTCAAGGCTTTCAGAAGATCGCAGCACCCTTCGACGGCGTAATCACAGCGCGCAATACCGACGTCGGGCAATTAATCAATTCGGGCGCCGGCTCTCCGGCGACTGAGCTGTTTCACATCGCCGCTGTGAATACGCTGCGTGTGTTTGTAAACCTGCCGCAGACGTATGCCTCCGACATCAAGGTGGGCATGCCTGCCACGGTCTCGCTTGCCGAAATGAAGGACCATGACTTCACCGGGAAACTAGTACGCAGTTCTGATTCGATCGATCCTGCAACACGCACGCTGCTGGTCGAAGTCGACATCGACAACCATAGCGGCCAGTTGCTCGCCGGTTCCTACGCTGAGGTCCACTTCAACGTCAAGTCGAAATCGCCGTTATTGCTGGTGCCAGTCAGCACCCTCCTCTTCCGCTCAGAGGGCTTACGCATCGCGCTTGTCGATTCCAATAACCGTGCCAAGCTTGTAGCCGTCACACTAGGCCGCGATTACGGCACACACGTCGAAGTGGTTTCTGGCCTCACGCCAGCCGATCGCGTCATCGACAGTCCGCCTGACTCATTGCTCGACGGCGAAGAAGTGCGCGTTGTGAAGCGGCAAGTGCAGACTGCTGCACCCGTGAACGGGAAAGGCCCCGCCCAACAAACCGTCCAGCCCAAAAACGCGCCTGAAGAAACACCAGACAACAAAGCAGGGGACGCCAAACAGTGATTCGCCGGCCAACTCCGGCTTCTTGTTGCGCGGTGATGACTTTGTTCGCGCTCGCGGGCTGCACGGTAGGACCGAACTACAGTCGCCCGCAGACGCAGGCTCCGCTGGCTTACAAAGAGACAGCGCCCGGCTGGCAGGTCGCGCAGCCAGATGACGCGATGCAGCGCGGCAAGTGGTGGGAGCTCTACAACGACGCGACCCTCAACGCATTGGAAGAACGCGTCACCGTTTCAAACGAAACCTTGAAGGCCGATGCGGCACGATACGACGCCGCTCGTGCTGCTCTTCGCATTGTTCGCGCGCGATATTTCCCCACCGTGAGCGTGAGACCAGAGGCCGCCACTGCTCGCCAGTCCACCAATCGGCCGCTCAACTCAAGCAATGACACTCACAACCCAAACATCATTACAAACTTCAATGACATCCTGCTGCCGCTGGATGCCAGCTGGGAGCCGGACCTCTGGGGCCGCATTCGGCGCACCGTCCGGCAGAGCGCGGAGAATGCCCAAGCAACTGCCGCAGACCTGGAAAACGCTTCTCTCAGCCTGCACGCAGAACTCGCAATCGACTATTTTCAGTTGCGTAACCTCGATGAGCAAAAGAAGCTGCTCGATGAAAACGCAGCCGCATTTCAAAAGACGGTTAACCTGACCGAGAACCGTTTCCGCGGGGGCGTCTCGTCCGATCAGGACGTTGAGCTGGCGCGCACGCAACTCGCAACCACTCAAGCACAGGAGATCGACGTCGGAGTTGCCCGTGCGAGTTACGAACACGCGATCGCTGTACTCAGTGGACAACAGCCCGAACATCTGTCGCTTGATTTGTCACCGCTCGATTCGCTGCCGCCAGCCATCCCGCTCGGTCTGCCTGCGGAACTGCTTGAGCGTCGCCCAGACATCGCCGCCGCGGAGCGCCGCATGGCTGCATCCAATGAGCAGATCGGCATCGCTCGCGCCGCCTACTTTCCCAATCTGCTGATCTCCGCAACTGGCGGCCTAGAAAGTGGCAACCTCAACAATTTGTTTTCCGGCCCCAGCGGCTTATTCGCCCTCGGCGGAACGCTCAGCGAGACGCTGTTCGACGCAGGTGCGCGCCGCGCTGCCACGGAACAGGCAAGGGACAACTACACTGCGACCGTCGCCGACTATCGCCAGACCGTCCTTACCGCGTTCCAGCAAGTGGAAGATAATCTCGCCGCTCTCAGAGTTCTCGAACAGGAGCAGTCCGCCGAGCAGACAGCCGTCATTGCGTCACAGCGCTCGGTCGAAGTCTCGCTCAATCGTTACAAGGGTGGAGTCTCGACGTATCTGGACGTTCTCACCGCGCAGTCGAATGCTCTGACCAGCCAACGCACCGCAGCGGACATCCAGGGGCGCCGCATGACCGCGAGCGTCGGGCTAATAAAGGCCCTCGGCGGCGGATGGAACTCAACCAAACTACCCAACCTGCACTAACCAGACAACGCACCCCAGCCTATACTTCATCCACTTTCGTGGAGGCGTCGACTGGTGGCTGCGCTCAATCTCTATAAGAAGAAAAGAAATTTCGGCAACACTCCTGAACCCGATGCGGTTCGCGCCGAAGCTAGCGCGAAGAAAAATCCCATCTTCGTCGTGCAGCGCCACGACGCCTCACGTCTCCACTATGATTTTCGCCTCGAAGTCGACGGCGTCTTGAAGTCATGGGCCGTGCCGAAAGGCCCCAGCCTCAATCCGGCCGACAAGCGCCTCGCCATGATGGTCGAAGACCATCCGATTTCCTACGCTACTTTTTCCGGCGAAATTCCTGAAGGTAATTACGGCGCGGGGACCGTAGAGGTATGGGACCACGGAACCTTCTTTACACTTGGCGAGGAGTCTCCCGCGACTCAAATCGAAAAGGGAAGTCTCAAAGTTTCCCTCGACGGCAAAAAGTTGCACGGTGAATTCGCACTCGTCCGCATCAAGAATAAAGACAAGAGCGGCGACCCTTGGCTTCTCATCAAACACAACGATCAGTACGCCGATCCCGACGCACTCACCGCCGCAGACCAAGACGTCAACCGCCCGCACGTTCCTAAAGCGAAGAAAAAACCATCTAGCACCCCATCCAACTCAGTGACGGGGACCGAACGAAATAACAAGGATCCCTTCCCGGCCAATATCAAACCCATGCTCGCGCAGCCGTCTGACCATGTTCCCCGTCAGGGCAATTGGCTGTACGAAATTAAATGGGATGGCGTGCGCGCTTTGTGCAGCGTGCGTGATGGTGAGGTCGAATATGAAAGCCGGAACGGCCTGGCTCTTACGCGACAATTCCCCGAGTTAGCCAATCTGCCGACACATCTGCGCGCGACCGAAGCGTTGCTTGATGGCGAGATCGTCATGCTCGACGACGATGGCCGCTCCGATTTTCAAGCGCTGCAGCCACGCATCATGTCACGCATGCTGCACGAGAAGAAGCCGGAAAAAGATTGGAGCAAAGACCGCTCTGCCTCTCTCGTTCTGTTCGACCTGCTCTACGTCAATGGAGAAGATCTCCGCAATCAGCCCCTCACCCTTCGCAAGCAGCGGCTCGAGGCCCTCTTGAAGCCAGATGCGACTTTCCGCTTCTCCACTCACATCGAGGGCGATGGGGAGTCGCTGCTTTCCGTCGCACGCGAAAAGAAACTCGAAGGCATTATCGCGAAAGCTGCGGCGAGTCATTATGAGTCTCGAAGAAGCGGAAACTGGCTGAAGATAAAAATTGTCCAGGAACAGGATTGCGTCATCTGCGGATACATCGGCGGAAAGCGTGAAGCTTTTGGAGCGCTCATTCTGGGAATCTATAACGGCGGCGACGTCACCTATGCTGGCAACGTCGGAACGGGCTTCACAGAGCGTGAAGGCGCACGTCTGCGCAAACTGATGGACCCGCTGCTGGTAAAGAGAGCGCCATTCGCAAGCGCCCCAAAATTGCCCTCCGCGAATCCCGTGCACTGGCTCAAGCCGAAACTCGCCTGTAGGGTGAAATATTCAGAATGGACTTCTGATGGCAGGTTGCGCGCTCCGGTCTACCTCGGCCTGCGCGACGACGTGAAGCCGACAGATTGCGTGCGAGAGAAGTTTGCATCAGAAGGCGAGCCCCACATTCCGGCCGCCAAGAAAGACACCACATATTCGACGATAAAAAAGAAGACGAAACCCGAGCTGCCAGAGCCCCCTTCCACAAACATCATGGCTCTGGTCACGCACCCCGAAAAGATTTACTTCCCCGCCGACAAAATAACCAAGGGCGATGTCGCGCGCTATTATTACGATGTCGCGAACGTCATTCTGCCGCATCTCAAGGAGCGGCCGCTTTCATTGAAGCGCTATCCCGGCGGCATCAACACCAAGCCCTTCTTCCAGAAACACGTAAAAGCCGGCATCCCGCCGTCGATGGCCGCCAGGGGCGAAGACGGCGAGGAATACATCGTCAGCAATACACGCGAAGACCTCGTCTACCTCGCGAACCTCGGATGCATCGATGAGAATCCTTGGATGAGCCGCATTGGATCACTGGAATCGCCGGACTACATCCTGCTTGACCTCGACCCGTTCGAATGCGCTTTCAGCAAAGTCGTCGAGGCCGCAGTCGCGATACGAAAGATCCTCGAGAAATGCGAACTTCGCGCTTTTCCGAAAACTACCGGCGGCGACGGCCTGCATATCTTCATCCCCCTCAACGGCACTTACAC
>JBBPYY010000087.1:0-7034 GCA_038199445.1 Terriglobales bacterium
CAAATAAATCGGTGAAGCTAGGACAAAGCACATCCTTATCCCTGCCGATAAGGTTATCATTGACGGTATCCTAGTACACAGGAATTACGTACCAATCCTTCGGCATCCGTAAGCCGCGACGCTCAAAGCAGACCTTGACGTGCTGCTCGAAGGCGAAGAAGTCACGCAGCGAACGTGGATCGGGCAGGGGAGTGAGCAGACGAAGTTCCTCCCAGCGATAGCGGATGGTTTCATCGCGTTCGCCCCTGCATGGCCCCGGCGGCAGCTTGGCTAGCGCCTCTTGCGCGAAGTGCAGCGCGCGCGCGCCGCCCTCGAGCAGTCCGCGCATGGTCGGCGGCACCAGAGCGTCGGCGAGCGAGTAGCTATGATGTTCGCGCGCGACGGCGAAATTGACGTCGACCACGCCATCATCCACGACGGCGCCCAGCCGCCGCTGGCGACCGATATGCGTCGCGACCTCAAAGGTGCAAAGTCTCATCGTGTGTGCAGCGGCTTATAGATTGCCGCGTGCGTCCTGTTCGCGCTCGATCGCCTCAAACAGCGCCTTGAAGTTGCCCTTGCCGAAGCTGCGACTACCTTTGCGCTGAATGATTTCGAAGAAAACGGTGGGCCGGTCTTCGACGGGACGTGTAAAGATCTGCAGCATGTAGCCTTCATCGTCGCGGTCGACGAGGACGCCGAGCTTTTCGAGTTCATCGATCGGCTCGTCGATCTTGCCAACGCGCGCCTGCAGCTCTGCGTAGTAGGAGTGCGGCACCTTCAAGAATTCGATACCCTGGCGCTGCAGTTGCGCGACCGTCGCAAGAATGTCGTCGGTGGCGAGCGCAAGATGTTGCACGCCGGGACCCTGGTAGAAGTCAATGTATTCCTCAATCTGAGATTTGCGGCGCCCTTCGGCCGGCTCGTTGATGGGGAACTTCACATAGCCGTTTCCATTGGCCATGACCTTGGACATAAGGGCCGAGTATTCCGTCGAGATGTCGTTGTCGTCGAAGTGCTGGTAGAGACCGAATCCCATGACGTCGCGATAGAAATCGACAAACTGGTTCATCTGGTTCCACCCAACATTGCCGACGATGTGGTCGATGTATTTCAGGCCGACCGGCCGGGCGACGAGATCGTCGGGCATGGGGCGGTAATTCGGCAGGAAGACTCCCTTGTAGGCGCTGCGCTCAACGAAGGTGTGGATGGTCTCGCCGTAAGTCGCAATGCTCGACATCGTCACGTGACCGTTTTCGTCTTCGATGGTGAAGGGTTCGCGCATGCTGCGCGCGCCGCGCCTGGTTGTCTCAAGCCACGCGCTGGTCGCGTCGTCAACCCAGAGAGCGATGTCATGCACGCCGTCTCCGTGGATCGAGATGTGGTCTGCGATTTCGTTGCCACTGCGCATCGGGGTAGTGAGCACGAAGCGGACTTTACCTTGCTGCAAGACGTAGGACGCACGGTCACGGATACCTGTCTCGGGGCCGGCGTAGGCGACCAGCTTCATGCCGAACGCGGCGCGGTAGTAGTAGGCGGACTGACGCGCATTGCCGACGTAAAACTCGACGTAGTCGGTTCCGTTGAGAGGGAGAAAGTCCTTGGTCGTCTGTGTGGGGGCGTGTGTCAGTGTGGCCATTTGCTGTTCCTCTGGAATAAAGCTGCGCGATGCCGGGGCCCGCGCGAACTCTTTAGGGTATACCGGGTTGCAAAGGGTTGACCAGTCGTGCGGGACAATCAAGCGTGCGGCAGTTTCTTCCTTTTCGCACTGCAGACTTAGATCGTGGCAAATCGTGTGCTTCTGATTTTCTACTATGAGCAATTGGAGCTTTTCGTTTGAGCGGGCGCTTTCGATATTCCCACAGCCGGTGGTTATAGACTGCAGGAAATGCCGGGAAAACGTATTGTCGCTGCACAGGTCAAGAAGCGGGCCCGCGAGTTCGCGGGCGATGATGCCTTTCTTGAATTGGCGCCCTCGACGCGCAAGATGAAGCTGCTCGCTTCGTTAAAGTGCGATTCGCGCCACGAGCGCGCGCTGCGATTGAAGGGCGCGGACATAATCGCCGGCATCGACGAGGTTGGGTGTGGAGCGCTCTTTGGCCCTGTGGTCGCAGCGGCCGTCATTCTGCCGAAGGGGTTCGCGCTGGCCGGCCTGCGCGATTCGAAGCAACTGGATGCGGAAACACGCGAGCGCATGGCCGCGCACATCCATCGCCGTGCCATCGTGGTGGCAATCGAGTCTGTCGATGCCGCCACCATCGATCGCATCAACATCTATCAGGCAAGGCGGATGGCGATGACTGCCGCCGTGATGCGCCTCTTTCCCGTGCCGGATCATTTGCTGATCGATGCGATGACGCTCGATCTGCCTCATGCGCAAACCAATCTGCTATACGGAGATTCTCTCAGCGTCTCCATCGCGGCCGCTTCTGTAGTGGCAAAAGTGTTTCGCGATGCGCTCGTATGCAAGCTTGCGGAGGAGTATCCGCAGTACGGGTTGACTTCGAATAAGGGGTACTCGACTCCAGGGCACAAGCGTGCTCTGCGTGAGCATGGCCCCTGTCCATTGCATCGGCGCAGCTTCTGGCCGGTGGGTTCGCTTGATGCGGTGTGGCAGTCTGCGCTGGAGTTTGCGGCTGATTCCGCGGGCCAAGCCGCCGTCAACGCATTTGAAATTCCGGCGAGCCCAGTACCAGCGCGGTAATCGCGTTCAACTGTGCCGCGGGATCATTGCTCTGAGACGCTCTCTGTGCAGTCACCTGTTCGCGGATTACGTTGTTGGTCTTCGCAGATACGATGTCCCCCACCAGCGCGCCCTCAACTAAATTCATGGCCTCGTCGAGGCCGGTATGCGTCAGCACCGTTGTCTGCGCGATGGTGAGGGGTTGCGCTGCACCGGCCGGGGCCGGCTGCGAAGCCGGCCCTGCGTGGCTCAGCAGCCCGAGCGCGAGCACGTGTTGCGAATCGAACTTGATGCCGCCGAGTTTGCCGTTCGTCAACGCTAAAGAGAAATTCAGCCGGTCGACCAGCGCAGATGAATTCATCCAGTGATCGGCGGTGATGCCATATCCGTTCGGCATCAGCATCTGATACAGCGGCATACCCATCCGCTGCAATGTGCCTACGAGTGCCTGAGGATTCGACGGATCTGTCGCCGTCGCACGGAAGACCGAAGTGATGAACTCCGTCGGTGTCTTCACCTTATTGCGATAGGTCTTGGTCGACCAGAACTCTGGCGAGTGGAACATCGCGCGCAGAACTTCTTTAATATCTCCATCGGATGAAATGAAAGTCTCCGCCATGCGATCGACCAAAGCGGGCGGGGGATCATCCGCAACGAAACGCTGCGCGATCTTGTAGCTGATGAAGTGCGCGGTCTGCGGTCGCGACGCCAGATACTCGAGCGCATGCTGGCCCTCTTCGTATCCCTGTTCCGGGACGGTGTGCCCGAACCATTGTTTTGTGCCTGGCTCATGCCGCTTAGGGTCAAACACAAATTCACCTCCGGCCTGAGGATTGTCGATGGTCCAGCCGGTCAGTATCTTCGATAAATTTGTTACGTCGGCCTGGGAGTATCCACCGTTCACGCCGACCGTGTGCAACTCCATGACCTCGCGCCCATAGTTTTCGTTCAGGCCTTTGCCGTTTTTCTTTTGCCCTGGCTTAGTGCCGCCTGCGGCAGGCGAATCAGGTCCAATGCTCGACCAGTTATCGAGGTAATAGAGCATTGCCGGATGATGCGCTGTGGCCATCAGCAGATCTCGAAACTTTCCCAAGGCGTGGGGGCGGATGGCTGCCGCCTCATAATTCGCGGTGTAGTACTGGTCGGCGTCTTTGTTGATAAATACATTGAAGTGGTTGAACCAGAAATCGGTCATTACCTCTTGCAACTGGCGTTCGCTCAGGATGGAGCGCACGAGCTTGGCCTGCATAAGTTCGCTCGCCGCTACGCCGGAGCCGGAGTTTCCCATTTCGTACCACAGCTCTTTTTCACGCGGGGTGAAATCATTGATGAGCTGGTTCTTCAAGTCATCGGGCAGGCTGCCATTCGCGGTGAAGACAATGCGGTCTTCTATCGGCATCTGCATAATCGCAAGCATGCGTTGGTTTTTCGGCCGCTCGATGATTGGGTAGAACAGCCGAATCGCCGCGTCGCGGTCCTGCTTCTTCTGCGCCTGCTTTTCAGCGTCCGTCATTTCGTGTGGCACCCGTCCTGGCGGGAGAGCCTGGTCAGCCTTATTCTTTGCATCCTGCTTTTGCTGACGCGCGACCAACACCTGATACATGCCGGCTAGAGTTGAATCTTGCGGATACGTCTGTTTGCCCTCTGAACACCCGGCGAATGGCGTTGCCATCAGGAAACTCAATCACCATTTGCGTTGGCGACATCGAGAGGGTTCGATATTGTGCGAGCCGCTTGTCTGTAACGGGATGGGGAATGGCTGCTGGCTTTAACTGCTGCTTAAACCACTGGTCCACACCCATCGACTGCACCTTGTCGACGTCGCCCGGACGGGGGCCAAAGGTGAACCGATTTAACGCATGCAGCGCGCGGCTTTCGGCGGTCAGCTGCGGTGGTAGTGATGCGGACGCGTGCGGCTTCGGCGCGGCCTGTCTTTTCGTGAAAGGCGGCTTCGCAGGAGAATCCTGGGCGAAAACCTGAGCCGCGATCAGACCAGCAACGGCTATAAGGGAGGCGAGCTTGAAAGAAATCACAGGAAAATTCTCCCTGTCGGATTGAACCCCGTTTCGACCGGGAATGTTGCGCGCTGTCCGCGCACCGTTACACCGCGGCTGCCGTCGGTCGCGCGCCAGATCCCGCACTCTGCCGCGGCCTGCGATGCGCCAACTCCCACACAATTCGGGCCATCAGCAGGAGTGTCAGAACAGCGGTGTCCGTCAGCGGAGTGCGCACGCCCGGCTTCACCAGCCACCAATAATGCAGCACGCCCGCGATTGCCGCGAGATACACCAGCCGGTGCAGCGCTTGCCAGCGCTTGCCGCCGAGCTTGCGAATCGCCCATGCGCTCGAAGTAGCAGCCAGCGCCGACAGCATGAGCCATGCCAGCATACCGACGGTAATGAATCGTCTCTTCAGGATGTCGGCGCCCATGGCATGCCAGTCGAGTCCTGAGAAAAGCACAACCCAAGTCAGCACATGCAATGATGCGTAGAAGAAGGCAAAATTCCCTAGCATCTTTCTGAAGCGAATGAGCCAGCTAAGTCTCGGTGTAAGCCGGCGAATCGGAGTTATTGACAGGCATGCCAGAAGCAAGCGCAATGTCCAATCGCCGGTGAAGTGCGTGATTGCTTGCACGGGATCGGCGCCCAGTTGTCCGTGATACGCGCGCAGCCCTAGCCACGCGACCGGCATCAGGCAAGCCACGAACGTCAGCCACCAGAGAATCTGTATCGCGCGTTTCGGCATGTTCGCTAGTAATACTTCTTCAGGTCCATGCCGCTATACAGGCTCGCAACCTTATCGCCATAGCCGTTGAACATGAGCGTCTGGCGGCGCTGCTTCCAGATCGGCTCCCCGATGCGTCGCTCGGTTTTCTGGCTCCAGCGCGGATGATCGACATTCGGGTTCACGTTGGAATAAAAGCCGTACTCATTCGGTGCGATTTCAGTCCACGTCGTCTTCGGCATGTCCGCAACGAAACGTACTTTCACGATCGACTTCCCACTCTTGAATCCGTACTTCCACGGAACGACCAGCCGCACCGGAGCCCCATCCTGCTTTGGCAACGTTTCGCCGTACAAGCCGAAGCATAGCGTTGCAAGCGGATTCATCGCTTCGTCCATTCTCAACCCTTCCGAGTAGGGCCAGTCCAGGCCGACGCGGTCGAGCAGCGGCATCTGCTTTTTGTCAGCCAACGAGAGAAACTGCACAAATTTTGCAGATGCCAACGGCTCGCATTGCTTAATGAACTCGGATAGCGCATAACCGTCCCACGGAATCACCATGCTCCAACCTTCAACGCAACGATGCCGAAAGACGCGCTCTTCCTGCGCGTGCAATTTCAACAGCCGGTCCATGTCAAACGTCTGCGGCTTCTTGACAAGCCCCTCAACAGTGATCGACCACGGCGTAATCTGCAGCGTGGACGCATTCTGCGATGGATCGCTTTTGTCTGTGCCGAATTCGTAGAAATTGTTGTAGGTCGTGATGTCTTTCAAGCTGGTCAGCGCCTCGCCAGTGGTCGAGAGTGAACTCTTGACTGTCGTCAGCTTCGTGTCTGCCATCACCGCTTGCGGCGCCACGAAATGCGACAACCGCTCCGCACCCACCGCTGCTCCCAAGGCACCCGCCCCGATCATGAACTTGCGGCGGTTCAAGTAGTTTGACTGGGTCGTAATTTCTGATGACGCTATGTTTGACGGTTTGCGAATGAGCACGATCAATCCCCGTGAATAAGACGCCTGTGCGCGCCTTATAGTTACAGTACGCTTCACGTTCGATTGCGGATGGTGAATAGGATGATTCCGCCGGCGGCCAATGTCGCCGCCAGTAATAACTCTCGTGCGGAGCCGGCACGCACCACCAGAATGTAGATGAATCCCGCGATAGCGATGACGACCGGTAATGGGTAAAGCTTCATGCGGAATGGCAGGGCTTCGGCGCCGACGCGGCGATGGTAGAGCACCAGCCCGACCTGCAAGAGCAAGAATTGCAGCAGGATGCGGATGACCACCAGCGCCACAATTAAATCTGCCAGTGAGAAGAGGCAAAATATCGCAGAAGCGAGGCCCAGGGTAATCAGCGAAACATGAGGAATGCGAAGCCGCGGGTGCAGCCGCGCAAATGCAGGGAAGAAGTTTCCGTCCTTGGCCGCCGCGTAGGGCACGCGAGAGTAACCGAGCAAGAGCGAAAAGACAGACGCGAAGGCGGCAAGCGCGATCAACCCCGCGGCAAGCTTGCCTGCCCACGCTCCGTAAATCTGCTGCATCATCACCGCGATCACTGAGCCTGAGGTGTGGCCACCCCCATGACCTGCCGCAGCCTCCGTACCCGGCGCGATGGCAAATGAGGGCCATGGCAGCACGCCCAGGAC
>JBBPYY010000088.1:0-9569 GCA_038199445.1 Terriglobales bacterium
GGCAACACTGAGGCCGGCGGCAAAGACCTCTCTACCTACGGCTTCCTCGGCTACCCCCTGCTACAGGCCGCGGACATTCTGGTGTATCAAGCCGGCTACGTCCCCGTCGGCGAAGATCAGGTGCCGCACGTCGAACTCACCCGCGAAATCGCACGCCGCTTCAACCACTTGTATCGCGCCCACCCGACCGAATATGTTTTTCCCGAGCCCGACGTGCTCAAGACACCCTCGCCCAAGCTCCCCGGCACCGACGGCCGCAAAATGTCTAAGAGCTATGGCAACGCCATCCAGCTCGCCGATCCCGAACCAGAAATTCGCGCGAAGTTGAAGACAATGGTCACCGACCCGGCGCGCGTGCGCCGCACCGACCCCGGCAATCCCAACATCTGTCCCGTATTCGACCTGCACAGAGTTTTCTCTACCGGTGAAACGCAGCAAAAAGTCCGTGAAGGCTGCACCACCGCCGGCATCGGCTGCATCGAGTGCAAAGGCTGGCTCGCCGACGCCATCGTTCGCGAACTCGCGCCCATTCAGGAGCGTCGCGCCATCTTCGCTGCCCAACCCGACATGGTCTGGGAAATCTTCCGCGCCGGTTCCGGCCGCGCCAAAATTCGCGCCGAAAAAACCATGCGCGAAGTCCGCACCGCCATGCACCTCCCGCAAGGCTTATGACAATCAAACCGACCTTGTCATCTTGGGGAGGCATGATGAACCGCAGGCGTGTAAGTTTTTTGTCGCTTGTTAGGGAAACGGCCGTATGCCTAACTGGCCCGTCGAGTCGACACCGAGTGAACCATATGCAAAATAAGTCCTGCTACGGCGACAAAGGGTGATACTATTCGAATGGCGTCAGATGACCTTACGGGTTTCTGATGACTACTTTGGCAAGCATACGCTGCCAGACTGGACACAACATGTTATTTCCCACCAGAGTAATAGAACTCCACCCCAAAGACAATGAGCACATCAAGCGGTTAAACGACCCCGCCGAAGCCGGGCTGTTTCATCTCGAGACATGGCTGCCGTTTTCAGAAGCTGCGAAGCTGGACCGCGGCAACGCAAATGTTCGGCCTGCCTCCGAACGCAAGAAGCCATTTCGCGACATGATGGACACGGTTGAGAAAAGTCCCTCCAGCTTCCACTACAAGAACCGGGGCATCATCTACCGTTGTGAGAAGTTCGAGTTCGACAACGCGAAGCGTGTTCTCCGTGTAACAGTGCCTGACATTCCCCCGGACGATTTAGAAGACCTTGAGAATGGAGAGCCGAAGTTCGGAATCGCCGACGGCGGACACACTTTCGAGGTGATTCTTCAAACGATCAACAGAGCAAATGAATTGAGCGAACGCGAGGGCTGGAAAGAGCCGTTCGTTCGGGTTCACTTCTTGGCCGGCCAAGCCTTCGATAGCGGCGAGCTTGAGCAGGTAGTAGAAGCGCTGAACACCTCATCTCAGGTGCAGCAGTTCACTCTCGACGAATACCAGAACAAATTTGAGGAGCTCAAAGCCGCTCTTAAACAGGGCGGGTTCGATCCGAATCTCGTCGCTTTCCGGGAAAACGAAGAGAAGGACTGGGATGTCCGCGAAGTGATTCAGCGGCTCGCTTGTTTCTTGAAGGACCGCTGGAAGAGCACGCAACCCTCCTCCATGTACAAGTCGAAAGGAAAAGCGCTCGATCTGTACACGAATGACTCCACGCACGATGAGTTTCGTAAGCTGTACAACGTCGCTGCGGATGTTGTCACGCTGCCGGAATACATCCAGTCGGAGTTTAGTAAAGGCGATGCAGTGAAAGGTCGCAAATTTGGCAAAGTGCGTGCCGTAAAAAATCTCAAAAAACCGTATACACCGCCCGGCACTAGCTATTCGACGGACCACGAAATGGACTTGGCGGCTTCCTTGCCAATTGCTGCCGCATTTAGGGAAGTACTGGAACTGAAGGGCGACAGTTACTACTGGAGGGCGGATTACAAAGAAGTGTTCAAGGTCGCGGCAGAGGAGTTGTACAAGGCGCTTCTTACCAAGGTCAAAACGGCCAAGGCCGTGAATAGTCTCGGGGCTGACACTGAGTACTGGACACAGTGCTCCAACATTGTCCTGCGTGCGAAGTACGAAGTGTTATCGAGGACCGCCTAACGAATACACGGCGCCACTAGTCTACAAATGAATCTCTATGGGGTGAGGCTGACTTTGCCTCACCCCATTTCTTGCGGCTGCCACGAATTCGCCATGAATCCGACCTTATTTGAAGTGATGACCCCTTGCTTCGCACCGTACAATAAACTGCGTAGCTCCTCATGTCAGATCAAGAGCAAACGACCTCAGTACCTGTCGCCAAAAAGCCCGCCGCCAAACCTGCGCCGCAAGAAGAATCCACTTCCCCCTTCTCCGTCTCGGTGGGCCTGGTCTACGACGGCCCATTCGATCTGCTGCTCGATCTCATCCGCAAACAAGACATCGACATTTACGACATCCCGATGTCGAAGATCACCGCGCAATTCCTCTCCTACGTCGCAACGCTGAAGGCCGCGGATGTCGACACCGCGGGCGACTTTATCTACATGGCCTCGCTGCTGATTCACATCAAGAGCAAGATGCTGCTGCCGCGCGAGCCCAAAGAAATCACCGGCCTCGAGGGCGAAGAAGATCCCCGCCTCGAACTCGTCCAGCGCCTGCTCGAACATGAGCGCTTCAAATCAGCCGCGCAGATGCTGCAACAAAAGCAGCAGATCGAAAACGCGACCTGGACGAATCCCGCCATCCGCGACTTCCGCGACGCAGAGGGCACTGAGCCAGAAATCGCCGCCGACACCATCGACCTCGTTCGTGTCTTCCGCGAAATCCTCGATCGCGCCCGCCAGCGCCCCATCCTCGACGTCGATGAAGAATCCGTCACCGTCTCGCAGATGATCGATTACCTGCGCCGCCGCCTCGTCATGGAAGACGCCCCCGTTCCGCTGCGACGCCTGCTCGCAGGCTCGCACTCCGAGCGCGCCCTGATCTGCATGTTCCTCGCCCTGCTCGAACTGGTCCGATTGCAGGCCATCCTGCTGCGCCAGCCCGACAACTTCGGCGAAATCTACGTCAAGCGCGGCGAAGGCTTCGAATCACTCACGACTCAGTCCAAAGATGACTGGCGCTAAGCTTATCGGGTTCCCCATTCCCACAGTCCGTACATAGCGCTCTGCGGCAGTGCGTGTCCCAGTTGCCGCGCCAGCATCGAAGCTTGACCGCGATGGTGGGCGTCGTGCGCGAACAAGTAAGCCATAAAGCTGCACGCGTCCGGCTTGAAGCCTTTGATCTTGCCATCGCCCGCCAGAGAACGATTGAGCACAACGCGCAGCGCCTCGCTGCTCGCCTTGAGCGCCTGTATCGCATGGCTCTGCGAAAAATCCCCTTCGAGTTTCGCCGGCACTTCCCCGATCCAGCCGGCGCTCTTCAGCCACATCAACCGCACGTTATGCATATGTGCGAACATCGCAGCGACATTCCGCCCCTTTCCGCCAGGCGGTTCAGCTTTCCAGGCCGCGGCAGGTAAATTCTGAATCAAATAATGATTGATCCGATCGTTGGTGGCATGAGCGACCAGAAGCGCGTCTACGGGATCAAAGGGCTTTGCTGACGGCTTTTTTGCTGCGGTTGCCGCTTCTTTCATGACTGTAAACCTCCGGTTTTCGTTTGCGCATGGAAATCTTGTGAGCGGCACGAGCGATGAGCTCCAGGCCATCGATTGCGCGAGCGCGCTCGTCGCTCGTCAGCGCCCGCAAAACGTTACGCAGACGCTCCTCTTCCAGGACCGAACTCTCGCTCATGACCCGAGTTCCCGCCGCCGTCCGCAGGACCAGGCTCGCTCTTACATCGCTCTTCGATCGTTCGCAACGAACAATGAACCCGCATTCTTCCAGCGCGCATAGAGCTGCCGAGAGAGTCGATTTAGCGACCCCGAGATGTTGCGCTAGAGAGGACTGTGGAGTCGGATCTCTTTCGCTCAAATGCGCCAGCAGGGTGGCGTCGCGCTGAGAGATGTTTGAGGCCGTGGTTCGAACGTTTTGATGTCGCGAATGACAGGCAAGGTATATCCGCGGGTAAGCCTGCTGCACTCTTAGAACTGCTTCACGTAGCTCCATGAGCGCCGATTCTAGGAACTGGAGAATGGTTCGTCAAAACGAACCATCGCTTGTTTTCCAGATCACCTCTAAATATCAGCTGTAGGGAGGCAGGAATATCCGCTGTGGGAAGGCAGAAAATTTACTTTGCGATCTGCTTTCTCCAGACCTGCCAGATCTTTTTTCCACAGGTCGAAGTACTTTGGCGAATCGGGTCTTGCCAGCTTTAACAATACCGCGCAACTACAACAAACGAATACGAATATATTTTTTTTCGAAAATTACAGTGAAATCCTTCGAGGTTGGTATCCTTGAACTAGAGGTCAGTTCGGGGGATCTAAATGGGACCAGATGAGAGTCAGTTCCCGCTGGAACACCTACTAATTGTTAAACCTTTAGAATCACATATGGTCAGCATAAGTCGTTTGTTTTCAAATATGATCCATACCGCGCCTCTTGTAACTCCTTTGTTATCAGATATGGAGTCCATAATGACGTATAGGGGTACCCCCCAGGAATGCGGACACTTTTCGCACACTCGGATACTCTGATGAACATGAAGCGCCTAGCCGCCACCATTCGCATCTTTGCTGTAGCCATTGTCGCCACCGCCACCGCCGCTGCATTCGCCCAGGCCCGCCACATCTATCCTGAGGTTTCCGCCGCCAAGGCCGATATCACCGCCGCGCTCTCGCAGGCGAAGAAAGAACACAAGCGCATCCTCGTCGATTTCGGCGGAGACTGGTGCGGCGATTGTCAGGTGCTCGATCTTTATATGCACCAGCCGCCTAACAAAGCGCTGCTCGATGCGAATTACGTCCTGGTGCACGTCAACATCGGCCAGCACATGGAAGAGAACGTCGATGTCGCGCAGAAATACGGTGCATCTCTCGCCCATGGAGTGCCCGCTCTCGCCGTGCTGACCGCCGACGGCAAGGTGCTCTACGGCCAGAAAAACGGTGAGTTCGAAGCGATGCGCCGCATGGACCCGAAGTCCGTCACCGAATTCTTAGAGCAGTGGAAGCCGAAGACATAGCCAACGTTCAACGCCAGAAAAGCCGCAGCATTCGCTGCGGCTTTCTCTTGCTAGTCGTACTCAAACTACTTGGTAACGGTAAACTCCGCCTGCTCCGTCGCCTCAGAACTGCCGCCGACCCACACCGTGTATTTGATGCCGGGCTCAACCGTCCTTTTCAAGTCCGCGGTGTAGTAAGCGAGATCATTGAACCCGAGTGTGAACGCCACCGGCTTTGATTCACCCGGAGCAAGCGTCACACGCTCAAAGGCCTTCAACTCGCGCACTGGCTCCTCAACGCTCGCGCCCAGCACGCGCGTGTAGAGCTGCACAACCTCAGTCCCAGCGACCGATCCCGTGTTCCGCACCGTGGCCGTCACTAGCACGTTTGCAGGCGCGATGCGCAAACGCGGATCGCCCGAAGTATTTAGCCAGCCAGCTTCGACCGTCTTCTTGCTGACCGCGACATTCGAGTAAGCGAATTGGGAGTACGACAGCCCATGCCCGAACGCATACAAAGGAGAGTTTTCAACATCGATATAACGCGAGAAATACTTTTCCTGGCCCACTGGCGGACGCGTCAGGTCCACGTTCGCCGGCACCGGCCTGCCCGTCGGCAACTGGTTGTAATACATTGGCTCCTGTCCGACCGCTCGCGGAAAGCTGACCGGCAACTTGCCGCTGAAATTGACGTCGCCATACAAGACGTTCACCAGGGCAGGCCCCGCTTCGACGCCGGGAAACCACGCTTCTACAATCGCGCCAACATTTTTGTCAGCCCAGTTCAGCACCAGCGGGCGGCCACTGAAAACAATCAGCACCGTCGGCTTGCCAGCGCCCGCCACGGCTCGAAGTAACTGCTCCTGCGTGCCGGGCAAATCAAGATGCACGCGGGAACCCGCTTCGCCGGTCATTGTTCCCGCGGTTTCACCGAGCGCGAGCACCACAACGTCGGCTGATTTCGCAGCATTGATCGCCGCGGAAAAGTCCGGAGCGGTATTTGTAACCTCCGCGGTTGCTTTTTCGTACACAACATGGCCACCGGTCTTTGCGGCGCGCGTTTCAAGTGCCCTTTTCAGCGTGACGGCGTCTTCGGGCCGCCCCTCCGCCCCCCAAGATCCCAGCATGTCCTGCTGCGAATCAGCCATCGGGCCAATCAATGCAATCGTCTTCGCCGAAGCCGCGAGCGGCAGCGTGTGCTTGTCGTTCTTGAGCAATACAAAAGATTCTTCCGCTGCCTTGCGCGCAATTTCGCGATGCTCCGCAATGGGCTTTCCCAACTCTGTCTTCTCATCGGTATACGGATGCTCGAACAGTCCCATCGCAAACTTCACGCGCAGCACGCGGCGCACCGCTTCATCCACGACAGCTTGCGGCACTTCTCCAGAACGCACCATCGCAGCGAGGCGCGCCTGATAGAGTCCGCTTTCCATATCCATGTCCACGCCCGCGACCACCGCCTTGCGTGCAGCAGCAGCGCCGTCGAGCGCTATGCCATGCGCGATCAGCTCCTCGACCGATGTCCAATCGCTGTCGACAAAGCCCTGGAAGCCCCACTCTTTGCGCAGGATCTGGGTCAACGTGAACGGATTCGCGCTCGCAGGAACACCGTTGAGCGAATTAAACGCGCTCATCACCGTCAATGCGCCGGCATCGACGCCCGCTTTGTAAGGAGGCAGATAGAACTGCCGCAGCGTCAGTTCCGACATGTCGGTGGTGTTGTATTCGCGGCCCGCGGAAGCCGCGCCATAGGCAGCGTAGTGCTTCACGCACGCTGCCACTGCATCGGACCGCGACACATCATTGCCCTGATAACCGCGCACCTGCGCTTTCGCCATCACTGCGCCGAGGTACGTATCTTCGCCGGCGCCTTCGATAATGCGACCCCAGCGAGCGTCACGCGCCACATCGACCATCGGGGAGAACACAAAATTAATGCCCGAGGAACGCGACTCAACCGCGGCCATGTGGGCAGCTGCTTCATACACCTGAGGATCAAAGGTCGCCGCCATGCCGAGCGGAACGGGATACGTTGTGCGATAACCGTGAATCACGTCGAGGCCAAACATCAGGGGAATATGCAGCCGGCTCTTCTCGACGGCGGCATGCTGCATCTGGTTCGTTTTCGCTGCGCCGGTGGCGTTGAAGAGCGAGCCGACCTGGCCTTTCGAAGCCATGTCGAGGTAATCTTCGCGTCCCGTCCCCGGACCGGTCGCGGTGCCGGCCGAATATTGCGTTAACTGGCCGACTTTCTCCTCGAGCGTCATCTTCTTCAACAGGTCTTCAACGCGCTCGTTCAGCTTCTTGTCAGCAAGCTGCGCACTCGGTGGAAGGCCCTGAGCGATCGCTGGAGCAAGCGCAAATGTCAGTAAGAAGAACAGCCCGAGGAACGACCTTGCGAAAAGGAGTCTAGACGAATTCATAACTAGTCATGCTAATACTTTGCCCCGCGCCGCGTCCGTACGAGCGCGAACGATTGTGGCAGCGGGCAGCATCCGGTACTCTTGCGGCAATGCTCCGCTTTTTGACTTATCTGCGTCGGACGGGCCAGGGCGCCTGGACCAATGACGTTCTCGGCCAGGCCAAAGGCGCTGCCTACTCCGCGATTCTCAGCTTTTTCCCGGCGCTGATCGTGATGACCGCGGCGATCTCCTACGCGCCGGATACAGATACCTTGATGGGCAATGTAAGCGCGGCGTTCGTGCGTATTCTGCCGCCGGGCACCGCTCCGTTATTAGTCTCATTTCTGCAACCCGGCAGCGGCCGCCCGCTACGGCTCATCCTTTCATCGATCGTTGCCACGCTGCTTTCCGCCAGCGGCGTAATGACCTCGCTGATGGAATCGTTTCGACGCGCCTACAACCTGCCCCTGACGCTATGGAGCGGATGGAGGCGCGCCGGAATCGCATTCGCGCTGGTCCCGCTGTCGATCATCCCGCTAACCATGTCTTCGGTCCTCGTCGTCTTCGGCCACCAGATCGGCCAGTGGCTGGCGTTGAATTCGGGGCAATCCATGCGCGCTTCCGTGTTGGTGCTGCAGACCGTTCTGCGCTGGACCGTCGCGATGCTCACCAGCATCGCGGTGTTGGCCATCATCTATCACGTGGGTGCGCCGCGCACCCAGTCCTGGCGCTGCGTCCTGCCGGGCTCGGTGCTATCTACCGCGATCTGGTTTCCCGCGACCGTTTTGTTTGGACTGTATGTGACGCGGTACGCGAACTACTCCGTCGTCTACGGGTCGCTTGGCGCAGGAATCGCACTACTCATCTGGCTCTACATCATCATGATCAGCATCATGATCGGGGCGGAGTTCAACGCGCAGGTCTATCCCAAGACGGTGAATGAACCTGACATTCGGACCATGCAGAATGAACATGACCCGGTGGCGGAGCGGCGAGTCTAATTGCGCCGGCAGCGTCGTGCATGGTTCAGGTCGAATACAATTCTCCTGAATCCCCGCGCACAATCGCGGATTTCATTTCGTAATTCCCAGGAGAAAGTTCTCGAGTGATTCGCCTTAAGCTACCCCAAAGCACGTGGAAGGAAAACGTCGCAAATCGTCGCGCGAAGATCGTTGCCACCGTCGGACCTGCATGCAACACGGAAAGCGCATTCCGCGACCTGGTGCTCGCGGGCGTGGACGTTGCGCGTCTGAATTTCTCCCACGGTACACAGCAAGAGAAGACGCGGCTCATCCAAATGATCCGCAAAGTCGGCCGCGAAGAGGGGAAGCCGCTGTGCATCATGGGAGACCTGCAAGGTCCCAAGATTCGTACCGGGCATCTGAAGAACCACAAGCCGATCATGCTCAAGAGCGGACACAAGCTCACTATCACTCCGCGCGACGTCGCCGGTACTCCCAGCCTGATCAGCACCACGTTTCCTACGCTTGCGGAAAATCTCGAGACGGGCGCGCGCATTCTGCTCTCTGACGGCCTGATCGAACTCCGCGTGCGCGGTATCTACGGAGTGGATGTCGAGTGCGACATCGTGAACGGCGGAATGCTCGGCGAGCATAAGGGCATCAACCTGCCCGGGATCCATGTGCGCGTGCCGTCGCTCACCGCGAAAGACGAGAACGATCTGGAATTCGCGATTCGGCAAAACCTCGATGCCATTGCTGTTTCTTTCGTTCGCAACGCCGAAGATGTCCGGCTTACGAAATACCGCATTGCCGCGCTCGGCGCGGATATCTGGGTCATCGCGAAGCTGGAGAAGCCACAGGCGATCGAGCACCTGGAAGCAATTCTGGAAATTGCGGACGGCGTCATGGTGGCTCGCGGCGACCTGGGCGTTGAAATGCCTCCTGAGAAGGTTCCCGCGCTGCAGAAACTAGTCATTCGCCGCGCTGCGGAATATCGCAAGCCAGTGATTACTGCAACGCAGATGCTTGAGTCGATGATCGAGAATCCGCGGCCCACCCGCGCCGAAGCGAGCGACGTGGCGAAC
>JBBPYY010000089.1:0-14110 GCA_038199445.1 Terriglobales bacterium
CGACTGCGGTGACGGAGTGCTGGAAGCGCCATGCTACGCTCGATGCCCACTCGCCGCCGCCTGCCAAGCGCGTTTCGGGCAGGTTGCCACTGCCGAAGGTCGCAGGCAGAACGAAGGTAGCAGTGATGTGAGGAGTGAATCCGTAAGCGAATTGGGACACCGGTGTAAGTTGGGTTCCACGGGTGCCGTAGCGGCCGATCAATCCGGTGTCGAAACTCCACTCACCCTGGGAATTGACTGGAGTGGCATAACCGAAAGCCGGTCCATGGTCAGCGGCAAAGGCTGTAGCCGTGAACGCGCAGGCGCAGGCGCATACAAAACGAAATTTCATAAGAGCTCCTTCGATCGATGGTTGAGACAGGGCAAACGTCTGGTTTGCCGGTCGCGGGATCGGGAGCTTTATTCAGATTCGAAGGATGGTAGTTGCTGCGTAAAGGACGCCGGGCGGGGAATATTCTTCCGGCACACCCAGGCGTGAGCCACTGAAAGCCTGAGCGGCGATTAGGGGCTGGGACATGTGCGCGCAAATAACCCAATGCGTCGCAAGTACAAGGCTTTGTGTTGCGAACTGAGGAGCCTGCGAGTGCAGCTCTGTGTCGCAACATCCCTGCTTCACCATTTCGCCGCACTGGCCGTGCATAGTGCGGCAACAAGCGCTTTCTGCATGGTTCATGACGCGGTCGGTGACGCAGGCGAGCACGGGCGCCGCTGTTGTGAGCAGCAGCATGACCGCAACGAAAATGAATGCGCGACGCATCGAGAGTGATTATACCTACCGGCTTCGGTCCAGGATGCGAGCCACTCGCCGCGTGAAGCTATGGGTGCCGCTGATCCAGCGCAACCTTCTGATCGGTTCTGCGGAGCCAGGTGACGGCGCCAAAAGCTCCGATCCATGAGCCGGCTGCCGCGAAAGCGACGTAGATTGGATTGCCGGTATAGCTGATCACCGCGAAGGCGGCCAGCAGATACCAGGTGCTGCTCCACGTTGCAGCTACGCTTCGGCGGCGTGCGGCAACCGCCGCGCTGAACAGCGTACACTGCGTCGGTGGCTGCGGTGGATGCCATTACCCCCGCGGCGATGAGCGGATTCGGTGCGTGCACTATCACGGGCACCCCCTCGAGCTGAAAGATCGCTCTCAGCATAGCCGCTCAGGTGTACAGAACAGTCAGATGTTGAACCCACCTCCGTGGCCGGATGAGCTCACGCTCTTCTGAATTGTGTGGAACCCTACCAAACGCGGCATTGGTTGGTGTGGACCATGGGTGCGCCGCCTTTGCAGCCAAAGGCTTTGGCGAATTCAGGCATATTGGAGATGACATTGTTCACGCGGTATTTCGGCATGGAGTGCGGGTTAGTGAGAATGATGGTGCGCATGGCTTCGGGACGAATCTGGTCGCACCATGAGTTGCCGTAGGCGAGGAAGAAGCGCTGCGCGTTGGTCACTCCGTCTGCGCCCTTGGTATCGAGGGCCTGATGCTGGCGGGTAAGGTCGGTTTCGAGCGCCGCGAGGGCGAGGTGAATTCCGCCATTGTCGGCGGTGTCTTCACCCTGGGTCAGGCGTCCGTTTTGCTTGGTGCCGGCCTCTGGAACCATCTGGGTGTATTCGTCAGCGATGCAGTCGCCGCGTTGGTCGTAGGCCTTGGTGTCGGCGGGAGACCACCAGTCGTGGAGGTTTCCGTTGAGGTCGAACTTGCGGCCTTGGTCGTCGAAGCCATGGATGGTTTCGTGGCCGATGACGGCGCCTTCGGAACCGTAATTGACGCTGTCAGGCGCTTTCGGGTCGAAGAAAGGCGGCTGCAGAATCCCCGCCGGAAAGTTGATGGTGTTGGTCTGGGGATCTTCGTAGGCGTTGACGGTGGGCGGAGTCATGCTCCATTCGCTTCGGTTGAGGGGCTTCCCGATTTTTGCCATCTGGCGATGCAGCTCGAAGGCGTTGGCTTGCTCAGTGTTTTGAATTAGGTGGTCGCGGCTGATAGTGAGCGAGGAGTAATTACGCCACTGATCGGGATAGCCGATCTTGTTCATGACGGCGGCGAGCTTGGCGTGCGCCGCCTCTTTGGTAGCGGCCTGCATCCAGTCGCTGGTGGAAATTTCTTTATCGAGCGCGGCTTCGATGTCTTTGACCATCTGCACGGCGCGGGCCTTGGCCTCGGGCGAGAAGGCGGTCTGCACGTAAACCTGGCCCAGCGCTTCGCCTAGATAGCGGTCGACACGGGCGGTACAACGGCGCCAGCGGGGCTGGATCTCGGGCACGCCATAAAGCGTGCGGATGAAATCAAACTGGGTATCGACGAAGTTAGTGCTGAGAAAGCCGGCTGCCTTGGAAAGCAGCCACCAGCGGAGATAGGCCTGCCATACATCAAGCGGCTGCTGCTGGATGATGGGTTCCAAGCCTTTGAGGAATGCCGGAGTGGTGACGATGTAGAGCGTCGAGGGCGGCGCGCCGACGGCCTTGAGGTAGTTGTCCCAGTTGAAGGACGGCGTGTGCGCTTTGACTTCAGTGAGGTTGAACCGGTTATTAAGATTTTTGGGATCGCGGCGTGCGACGTTATCCATCTGGAGCTTAGCGAGTGAAGTTTCGAGGGCGAGGATGTGCGCGGCGTCACCTTGCGCCTGAGCTTCTGGTTCGCCTGACAAGGTCAGCATTTTCGCGATATAGGCGACGTACTTGGTGCGAATCCCCTTGGACTTCTCGTCATCGTTGAGGTAGAAGTCGCGCCCGGGGAGGCCAAGGCCGCCTTGGTCTACTCCCGCTACGACCTGGCGCGCGTCGTTGAAGTCGGGGGTCGGGCCGAAGCCGAGCAGCGCAACGTCGGTCTGGTTATCGGCACCCTCCCATGCGGCAGGGAATGCAATGTGCTGCTGGGCGAGCACATCGGCGAGTTCAGATTTATTTTTCATCGCGGCGACGCGATCGAGCAGAGGCTGGATAGGCTTTACGCCGGCGGCATTGGCGGCGGATTCATCCATACAGGCGGCGTAGAAGTCGCCGATCTTCTGCTCGTTGGGGGTGAGACCCTCTTTTTTGGCAGCGGCCTCTTCGAGGACTTTATGCAGTACTGTGTCGTTCCAGATAGCCAACTGGGAAGCGTTGCCCCAGGCCACTTCGTTGGCTGGAATTGGATTGGCTTTGAAGGATTTGCCGCAGACATATTGATGGAAATCGGTACAAGGGTCGGTGGAGGCGTCAACCATTTTCGCGTCGAAATGTTGAAGTTGCGGAACGGATTCCTGGGCTGCGACAGCACTGGCGGCGAGGAGAAGAACAGCGCATAGCTTGATCATTTTTGTCTTCCAGGCGTTTGAAGTTGGCGGCAAAGTGTAGCACGCGAGACTTCATACTTGTAAGTGGCGGGACGACCGTCGAGGGACGCTGTCGCGAAGATCGTTTGGTTCGCGAACGGGCGCCCTTCCTATTGGCGTCTTAAACCGGATTGAGAATAGGCAGGTTGCGCGCGGACTCTTCGTGGATTGTCTGGGCGCGCTTCAGTGCCTCGGTAACGTGAGGACAGATGTTTTCGTGGCCCACATGTTGTTCAAATTCAGCCTGCGCCATGATGCGGGCGGGCTGTTCGCGCGCCCCGCAGAGGATGATGGAGCGGCCTGAGGCGTGGACCTCATCAGCAAGGCGCTCAAGAGCCTGCAGACCAGTGGAGTCGATGGCGGTCATATTGCGCAGGCGCAGGACGAGGATGTCGGGCAGCGTATCAAGCTGCTGGCGGATGTCGTTGATTTTCTCGGTGGCTCCGAACAGGAACGGGCCGTGGATACGGAAGATCGCCACGTACGGCGGGATCTGTTTGTCCTGCAAGACGTGAAGTCGGCCGTCTTCGAGGTAGTCGTCGGTGACGCGGGCGACGGTGGTGGTCAGTGTAACTTTGCGGATGAAGACGAGAGCGGCAAGGATCATTCCTGCTTCGACAGCGACCGTCAGGTCAGCAAAGACGGTGAGTAACAGTGTTGTAAGCCAGACGCCGATTTCGAGCTTTGAAAGCTTCAGTATTTCAGGGATTTCGCGCCACTCTCCCATGTTGTAGCAGACCACCGCGAGGATGGCCGAGAGGACGGCGAGCGGGATGAAGCGCGCGAGGGGCGCGGCGAAGAGTAGGACCGCGAGCACGGTGAGGGCGTGAACAATGCCGGCGACGGGCGTCTGTGCGCCGGAGCGGATGTTGGTTGCGGTGCGGGCGATGGCTCCGGTTGCGGGGAGGCCGCCGAAAAGCGGGGATGCGATGTTGGCGATTCCCTGCGCGACAAGCTCGACGTTGGGGTTGTGCTGATCTCCGCTCATGCGATCAGCGACGACGGCGGACATGAGGGATTCAATGGCGCCGAGCAGCGCGACGGTGATGGCGGGAGAGATGAGGGTACGGACAGTGTGGTAATCGAAGACCGGGACGCGCAGGTGCGGAAAGCCGGATGGGATTCCGCCGAAGCGCGTGCCGATGGTTTCTATCGGAAGGTGCAGGAAATACACGAGAGCCGTTCCCGCGAGCAGCGCGACGATGTAGCCGGGGATGCGCGGCACATAGCGGATGGTGAGGAGGATCAGCAGCAGCGCACCGGAGGCTAGCAGTGTGGTCCCAATCGAAACGGTGTGCGCGCTTTCCAGCAGGACTTTGGCGCGGCCGACGAAGTCACCGGGAACGGGGCCTGTGCGCAAGCCGAAGAAATCTTTGATCTGAGTGCTGGCGATCAAGATGGCGATGCCGTTGGTGAAGCCGACGATAACGGGGCGTGGGATGAATTTGACTGCGGTGCCGAGGCCGGTGATTCCAAGCAGGATGAGGAGCACGCCGGCCATCAGGGTGCAGATCAGCATTCCGTTGACGCCGTATCGGGCGAGGATGCCGAAAATGATGACGACAAAGGCCCCGGTGGGGCCGCCGATCTGGTTGCGGGAGCCGCCCAGTGCAGAGATGGTGAAGCCCGCGACCACGGCTGTGTACAGGCCTGCTTCGGGCGGCGCGCCGGAAGCGATGGCGAAGGCCATGGCGAGCGGCAGCGCGACGAGGCCGACCGTGATGCCGGCGATGAGATCTGCCGAGAATTTCATGGCGCTGTAGGTGCGCAGCGCTTGGACGGATTTTGGCGTCCAGTCGGGGAGGGCCACTTGCGTTCGCTTTCTCGCGGGTGTTTTGTCGCGAGTCCGTAGGAGCAAAGATATGCCCCTTGCGGACAGCGGGCTAGGGATCTTGGGCTGCGGTAATCGATGCGAGCAAGGCGTCTAGATCGGGGTTGACAACGTCGCTGACGGCTATCACGTCCAGGTGAGGCGTGGAGGCTGCGCGGATATGGAATCCCGCATCCCCCTTGGGCGGTTCAAGGACGGAGGATGAATCGCGCTGTGAAAGGAAGACGGAGACGTAATGCTGACGGATCTTGAAGATGAGGTCGCCGACGGGCTTGCCCTGAAGGTAGGAGAGGTTGGCGCCGATGAGTTCGGTTTCGGGCGGCAGCGTGTCTGGCGTATTGAAGGTGAAGGGAAGCTTGCCCTGGAACCAGGGGCGCACGACGTGCTTGTTGGAAGAGAGGATTTGCGGCTGCGAGCGTGCGCTCAGCATAGCGATATGCTGGTCGAGGAGTTCGCGCGAGAGTGCTTGCTGCGGTGCCGGCTTGCGCGTTGTGAAGAAAAGCACCGCGAGGAGAAGACAGGCCGCTGCGGTGGCGAAGACGGGCAGCCAGTAGCGACGGGTTTGCCTCGGCGCGGTGACGGCGAGGATGCGGCGCGCGAAATCGGGAGACGGATGGTAGCGCAGGCCAGCCTCGGCCGTAAGCCTTTTGAGGTGCAGGGATGGGACCATGCTCGCGGCGCATTGCTGGCAAGCGATGAGGTGAGCCTCGAGTTCTGGTCTGATTTCGACAAGACCTTCGCCGTCAACAAGAAGATCGAGTTCAGCGCCTGTGAGGTGTCGATTCATCGCGATTGTCCTTGCGCATGATTCG
Organism: Terriglobales bacterium; assembly: GCA_038199445.1. Taxonomy (GTDB): domain Bacteria; phylum Acidobacteriota; class Terriglobia; order Terriglobales; family Acidobacteriaceae; genus JBBPYY01. The sequence continues at coordinate 5,948 of JBBPYY010000089.1, forward strand.
CGAGAAGGGCCCGGCGGAGCGCCGCGCGGGCGCGCGAAAGACGCGACATAACCGTTCCCGCGGGAATGGAGAGAACGTCAGCGATGTCGCGGTATTTCATTTCTTCCACATCGCAAAGGATGAGCACTTCGACGAAGTCGGGGGACAGTTGTTCAAGCGCGGCCTGCACCTGTTCCCGCTGGCAGCGCAGGATCAGCTGCATTTCTGGCGACGGTTCTGGATCGGGTGTGTCCACTGCTCCAGGAGATTCGTCGAGCGAGATGGTTCGGGTAGCGGCGAGCCCGGAACGCGAGCTGAGGAAACAGTTGCGCAGGATGCGGAAGATCCACGCTTTGAAGTTTGTGCCGGTTTGAAATGAGCCGAATCCACGGAGTGCTTTTGCATAGGTCTCCTGAACCAGATCTTCGGCCTCAGACGGGTTGCGTGTAAGCCAGCAAGCGAGGTTATAGAGCGAAGGACAAAGAGGAAGCGCAAGGTCGTCGAACGCACTGGTGTGCGCGTGAGAAAACTCAGACACCTTCACGCAGCACTCCCCGGATTGATTTGCGCATCCTCTGTCTTATGGTGGTCATAATAGAATACCGAGAGATGTCGGAATTATTCCCCAGATTTCGTAGCGCAGCGAGAATAAATTTGCGGCTGTGCTGTTTCCTCATCCATATGAACGATGAAAAGACAACGCGGCGCCAACAACTGTTGTGAAGAATACAGCGACGGACTCCCGAACGACAAAGTGAAAAGGTGTTCTCTGCGCGGTGAAACACCTGCAAACGCATATTTAGCGAAGGGCCAAAAGTGCTTCCCCTTAGAATGAATCTGGTCATGGACTGTTCTTTAGGCGACTCCATCTGATTTTGAACTTGACCCGGGTCCTGTAGCAAGAATATCCACGACACGCGGCTCCTCGAGTTTTGAGGGGTCCTTTTTTATCGCTTCCATGATTTACCCGAGCAGACCAAACTCAACATTGATTTCGCCAGAGGCGTAGTTGGTCTTGGTTCTAAAGGTAATTTGGGCTGGTGCCAGCGACAGGCAAAGTGAAAGGCCCGAGACCGGCTCGGGCCGCCGTGGATTGGTACAGTTTGTCGCAGAGAATGACGCCTACGCGCTCGGTTCGGTGGCATAAGTGGTTTGTGCGACGGTCCAGTTGTTGTCGCCAACCTTGAAGCGGGCGAAGCGACGGACGGCGATGTTCTCGCCGAGTTTGCCTACCTTGGTGGCGATCAACTGCTGGATAGTGACGGACTGTTCTTTGATGAAGGGCTGCTCGAGGAGACAGACTTCTTCGTAGAACTTCGCCATCTTACCCTCGGCGATCTTGTCGAGCACCGCGGGAGGCTTGCCAGTTGCCGCAGCCTGGGCGCGATAAATTTCTTTCTCGCGCTCAAGGTCCTCGGGCGTGACGTCTTCGCGACGCACGTAACGCGGATCGACCGCCGCGATGTGCATCGCAATGTCTTTCAGCAGCTCCTGAAAATCTTCTGTGCGCGCGACAAAATCAGACTCGCAGTTGAGTTCGATCATGACGCCAATCTTGCCGCCGGCGTGGATGTAGGTGCCGACTGCGCCTTCATTGGCAGCGCGCGAGGCCTTCTTGGCAGCGGATGCCATGCCGCGCTTGCGCAGGATGACAAACGCCTCTTCCATATCGCCCTTTGATTCCTGCAGCGCCTTGAGGCAGTCGCCCATCGGCGCTCCGGAATTTTCGCGGAGCTCTTTGACCTGTGTTGCGCCGATCTTCTCTGTAGCGGTGGACATCTTTGTTATTCCCTTCCTTGTTAAATCCCTGTGCCTTGGTCTCAGCTCTCGCAGTATAGAAACGAAGAGCGTGTCGCTGGTGGGCGGCACGCTCTCGTGATTCGAAACAGCGTGTCTCTCTTATCGCGCCTGCTCAGCAGCCTCGGGTTCGTCGGCTGTGACAGCAGCGGGCGCCTTGCGGATTCCGCCGCCCAGAGCGGCTTCGAGGTCGACAACTTCGTCGGTGCCTTCGGTCGGCTCTTCGGTTGCGGCAGCAACCGCCTGTTCGCTTGCGCCTTCGTGGTCTGCCTCTGTGTTCGAATTAACTGGCAGCGCGGTGACGCCAGCGAGTTCGGTTGCGAACGCCTTGTCGTTAACCATCTGCACGCCCTCGACGGCCGAATCGGCAATCTTGGAAGTGAACAAGCGAATCGCCCGCAGAGCATCATCGTTGCCAGGAATCACGTAGTCGACCACCGTCGGATCGCAGTTCGTATCGACGACGGCGACGACCGGAATGCCGAGCTTGCGTGCTTCTTTCACCGCGATCGCTTCGTTGTTCGAATCGACGATAAAGAGAGCATCGGGCAGACGCTTCATGTTTTTGATGCCGGCGAGATTGGCCTGCAGGTGCTTGCGTTCGCGCTCCAGCTTGATAACTTCTTTCTTGGTCAGCAGGTCGTAGCGGCCGTCGGTGGCCATTTCATCGATTTCCTGAAGGCGCTTCACGGATTTCTGCACCGTCGCCCAGTTCGTCAGCAAGCCGCCCAGCCAGCGGTTGTTGATATAGAACATGCCCGCGCGCGTCGCTTCTTCCGCAATCGCGTCCTGCGCCTGGCGTTTGGTGCCGACGAAGAGGACAACCTTGCCCGACGCGGTCAGGTCGGTGATGAACTTGCTCGCTTCCTTGAACATCTTCAAGGTCTTCTGCAAGTCGATGATGTAAATTCCGTTGCGCTCGCCGAAGATATATTCCTTCATTTTCGGATTCCAGCGCTTGGTCTGGTGCCCGAAGTGGACTCCCGCTTCGAGCAGCTCCTTCATGGTGATGTTGGCCAATCTGTTCCTCTTTCACTTGCATTCCGGCGGGGCCGGAATTTGATCCCCATAGGGGAGATTTGACACCTCAGCAGGTAGCCATCAGCAGGCGGGCAGCTTGCCCACTTGTTGCGGATACCGACAAACCGTTTAGCGCTTGGAGAATTGGAACTTCTTGCGAGCGCCTTTTTGTCCGTACTTCTTGCGTTCTTTCATGCGCGAATCGCGCTGCAGCAGGCCCTCGGCCTTCATCTGCGGGCGCAGCTCCGCGTTGAACTGCAGCAGCGCGCGAGCGATCCCAAGCTTCACTGCATCGGCCTGGGCGCTCACTCCGCCGCCATCCGCCGTGCATTTCACGTTGAAGGTCGCGAGCGTCTCGGTCAGGACCAACGGCTTCTTTGCGGAAACGCGCTGCTGCTCGGTGACGAAGTAGACATCAAACGGCTTGTTGTTGATTTGCAACTCACCCGAACCCGGACGCAGAAACACGCGAGCTACGCTCGACTTGCGACGCCCCGTTCCGTAGTACTGAACCAGATCTGTCATGATTTTCCTTATGCCTTTACGTTCTCGAGCGCCTGGGGCATCTGCGCTGCGTGTGGGTGCGTATCGCCTTTGTAGACCTTCAGCTTGGTGGCCATCTGGCGGCCGAGCTTCGATTTTGGCAGCATGCCTTTGATGGCTTCTTCGAGCACCTTCTCGGGACGGCGCGCGATGAGTTTCGAAAACTCCTCAGTGCGCACGCCACCGGGGAAGCCGGTATACCGGTGATAAATTTTCTGCTGGCTCTTCAGGCCGGTCAGAGTAATCTTCTCGGCGTTGATCACGATCACATGGTCGCCCATGTCAATATAAGGCGTGTATTTCGGGCTGAGTTTGCCCGTTAGCATGTTCGCCGCGCGCGTCGCGAGACGGCCCAGCGTTTGTCCGCTCGCGTCCAGCACATACCACTTGCGGCTGATATCGTGCGAGCTTGGAATGTACGTCGACATCGATGCTTCCCTCTTCTCTTGAGAAACTTACTTAAAATCGGTTGCAGCAGCCCACGCAAAATCGGAACGCGATCAGAAAAGAAGATCGTTCCCTGAAGTGTTGCGGGGGTGGCGCAATTGGAAACCACGGTTCCCTAGTGCCTGTGGCTCAACAGCAGCCGCATCTGGACCCGTGAAGAACACATCGCCAGCGAAGCCTTCGCTTCCCCTGACTGCGGACAAACGAGTCACTGCGCAAGGCTTTTAGAATACCGGCGTTTCGCCGGAGAGTCAACGGATTCAGCTCCCGCCGCCGTTCCACTCGATCATGAGCATACTTTGACCGGGAATTCGTCGAAATCTGACTGTTCGGGGACAGTCATCGGAGACCTATACTGGTCGTCATCAGGTGCTTACATGAGCATGACGGTCAACATCACAATGATTGTCCTCCTTGTGATCAGTCATCTAATCACGCCCGTGATGCTCATCTGGGGTTGGACTAGGTGGGCGCAACGATCCAAACTGAACACTATTCCGTCGATCCTGTCGCTTTCTGGCTTCGTTTTGGCTACGGGTTCTGCGGCTCTGGCTGTTTCCTCAATTGCTTATGCGCAAGCCCACCGGTTTGGGTTCTATGACCCTAGCCTAATGAAAATCATGAGGTGGGGATTGATGCTGGCCCTTGCTGGGTTCCTATTCGCGGTCGGCGGAGCATGGCGAAAAAGCTCCCTTCGCTGGCACGCGCCGGTTTGCGCGTTCGGAACCTTCGCTTTCTGGATACTGGCAGCCGAAGGTGAATAGTCGAGTCGAGACATGAACTTCCTGCAAAGCGGGATTCTCGGGACCTGCGTTTTCATAACATCTCAAACGAACCCGCTATGCAATTCTGAAACACTCATCCAGCGAAGGCCCCCGCGAACCAGCAGACTCCCGCTGTGCGAAACGGGCGGCGCGGTTGCCTTGTACGCCACCGTGGCTCCCTGACTGTTAGTTTGCGTGGCATTATCAGCTTTCTAATTGGATGTTTCGCGCTTGCAGATATCTTCTGCAGCCGTACTATCCACCCCAACTATGACTCAACTTCTTTCTTGGCGTTTTTCTGCGGCCGTTCTCGTTGCCTGTCTGCTTACACTGGGTCCTGCTCTGGCGCAGACGAAGAAGTTGTCACCGGTCGTGACCGAGGAAGAAGTCTCGCGAGCACTGATCGGGCAGAAGCAGCTCTACCTGCGGGGTTGCTATCTGGACAGCACGCTGGAATTCAATAACAAGGGGGTCTTGCGCGAGGGCGGCCACTCGGGTTCTTTCACGTTGTCAGGAATCGACGTCGAGAAGGTCCGAGTGACCGCCAAGGAAATCAAAATCACGGGAACCAGAGTCGCGCTCTATTGGGATGAGCAGCCGCATGCGTTTTTGCGGCAGCCGTTGAAGAAAGAAGAAGTGCACATTCGCATCGCCCTCGAGGGCTCGACCCGCCAGCAAGCGCTTGAAGCCGTGCATCTGATTTTCGCCGACGGATATGACGAGATGGTGCCGATGTCCATGGCAGAAATTCATTAACCTGAAATTCTTCGGTTCCAATCTACGATGGCGAGTTAGGTGGAGACGCAAAATGCAGAGAACAAATTGTCGAAGACAATATGTCAGGCGGTGGCGAATTTTACGCCGCTTGCGCAGAAGGCCGAGATTGGCAGGATCGCGATAGTGGCATTGTCCTTAAACGAAATTGCGCTGGATCTCCCCAGATGATTGCGGGCTGGCATCCGCTAAGCAAGAGCTCGTGACTTGATACGCGCTTCCCATTACGGCGCGCGATATACTTCCGCGCATGAACTCTCTGCGCCTCCTGCTTGCCATCTGCCTCGCTGTTCCGTTTTCACACGCACAAACTACTCCTGCGACAGCGACAAAGAAGCCAAGCGCGTTGGCGAAGATCAATGTACCTGGGACGGAAAATTTCAAGCCTGATCAGCCGGTGGTACTAGCGCCGAAATTGGTGAAGCAACCTGAGCCCGAATTTCCAAAGCAGTCTATAAAGCACAACCTATCCGGGACAGTGAACGTGACGATAACGGTGGATGAGGCAGGTATGCCGCAGAACGTGCAAGTCGACGCTCCGGTTGGTCATGGGTTCGACGAAGCCGCGCTAAAAGCGGTCAGGCAGTATAGGTTTGAGCCAGCTACGCGGGATGGCAAGCCGGTTGCTGTCGCTTTGCACATCGAGGTGGCGTTCCAGCGTTATTCGGGAGCATACAATCCGCGATGAGCCAGAATTTTCTCAATATCATTCGTGCCGGCGCCCCCGAAGAAATCCGTGCAGCGGTCGAAGCGAATCCTGAGATAGCGAAGACACGTGATCCACAGGGTGTCTCTGCCCTGATGTGGGCGGTCTATGCCGGGCGCAAGGACGTGCGGGATTATCTGCTTTCCGGGCTGCGGACTGAGGCAAATGGGCTCGATGTATTCGAAGCCGCGGCGTGCGGGGATTGCGCTTGCTTGCGCCGGTTGTTGAAGCACGATGTGATGCTGGCGCGAGCGGTTTCGGGCGATGGCTGGACTCCGCTGCACCTTGCCGCTGCGTTTGGAAATGCGGAGGCGGTTTGCCTGCTGCTCGAGCATGGGGCGCATGTGCATCAGGTCTCGCATAATCCGATGCGGAATCAGGCGCTGCATGCGTGTCTGTCACTCGGCAAAGATCACGCAAGCGTGCGCACGCTGATCGAGGGTGGCGCGGATGTGCGGATGGCGCAGAGTGGCGGGTTTACTCCGCTGCATCAGGCGGCAGTCACCGGGGATACGGAGTTGGTAGCGATGCTCGTGTCGGCTGGAGCGGATAAGGCGGTGCGTAGTGATGACGAGAAAACAGCGGCTGAGTATGCGCGGGAGCGCGGTTATCCGGCCGTGGCGGAAATGCTGACTTGAGCGGCCAGCCTCTGCTAAACCTCAGCACAGGGTACCCCCTATACGTCAAAACGGCACCTATTTTTGATAACAAACGACTTATATGGACCATATTTGATTCTAAAGGGTTTCGTGTTTTAATGGCGTTCCGACGCTTAAAGTATGAACTCTTCAACGCGCCGGAGTTGGCCCTGTTATGTTGACCCCTGTTATTAGGATAGCAAGTTGGGGCTCTGCGCACTGTAATTTTTCTGAAACTATATTTCCTTTGGAATGAGATGGTTGAATAGATTTGTTCAAGCTTCGACGATGTGAAATCAGCGGTCATCGAAATCTGTGGAAATCTTTTCGGAGTATCCCACCTTTCCTGCGTAATACGAACACTCGACCTCATTGGAGTTGACGTTGTGGCGTGACAGCCGCATCGCAAGGATTCTTAGCTTCCCCTCAAATCACAGCTCCCTAGATGAATCAGTCTGCGCTGGCTCAGTCGGCGGAGTCGGCGCGGGCGCGGCGGGATGCACGTCTAGTGCGCGGGGTCATGCGGTAGAGGATGAGCACATTGCGATCGGGGTCGTCGAAGGCTTTGAGGCGGGCGACTTCGCGGAGACGGAAGTGCGGTGTGATGTCGGACATCGTGCCTTCGTCGAGTTCGTTCCAAGCGGCGTACCAGCCGGGCCTGTATTTGAGGGCTTTGGTCTCGAGGTCCTGGGTGCCGAAGTCGTCGCAGATGGACGGCACTCCGCTAATGAGCGTGATGTCGCTGCCGCTGATGCTCAACAACAGGTGCGGATGCGTGGCGTCTTTGTCGATGACGCGCGCAATGGCGCGGGCTGCGTTCACGAAGGTGTAATCGGGATGGAGCACGAAGCGGACCGTTTCAATGAGATTGAATGCCACTGCGATGGCGAGCGCCGCGGCTGTGATGGCTTTGAGGGCGGCGATCCCACCCTTGCTGCGCAAGGATGGGGCACCCGAGCCGGGAGCAGCGGCCGCGGGACAAGTACCAAGATCGGGATCAGCAGCATCCGGGTCGCGGGCTTGTCGTGGGGTAGGGGAAGCGGCAGGCGCGAGGCGCAGGATTTCGTCGACACCGAGTGCGATTACGATCACCATCGGGACGAGCAGGAGGTGAAAGTAGCGCGGCTGCATGCTGCTATGGAGGATGACGAAGGCCATGTACCCCGCGATGCCGATCCATATCGCGGTGTAGAGCGGGTTGCGCCAGAGGCTTCTGAGCCAGAAGAGCGAGAGCAGCAGGAGGACGAGGGCAACGGGATAGAGAATGCGATCGATCCATAGTCCATGCCACAGAGCGGAATGAGTCATTTCCACCATGTTGCGGATAGAAAATTTGGGCGACGGATTCGCGTCTGTAAACAGGTAGTGATAATCGGCGTAGTAGTGCGGCTTTACCGCTTTGAAGAAGTACGCGGCCCAGACCGAGGCGGCCGTCGCACCGGCGACGAAACCAGCGAACAGAGATACAGGCCAAGATGATGCGTTGGCTCGAATC
>JBBPYY010000090.1:0-22634 GCA_038199445.1 Terriglobales bacterium
CGCACTTCAGCTGCGTACTAAATCCGGCGCTTTAGGTACTCTTGGTCATACAGTTGGAGGAAAAGCGTCGGAGAGTGAGCGCACTTCTAGCGTGCGGTGGAACTCCTCAGGAGCTACGCTGGTTTTCACGTGTACGCTCCGCGCTTCTCCTGGAATCAGGTCGAAGTAGTTGTCGTCGAAGACCGCTGAGGCATCCGCGCTGACCAGGCGAACGGAACGCGCAAGCGTGTCGCTGCGCAAGTTGACGACCAGACCATCACCGTCTTTCGCTACGTCGGCCGTCAGATTTACTGACGGCAGCTTCACCTGCTTCGTCGGAACCAGGTAAGTGATATTGCGTGAGACCGGCTCGCCCGCGATGGTGAGCGTCGCGACGACGAAGCCCTGCTCTAGAGCAGTCCCGCTCTCCTGCGAAAGTTTGGTCAGCGGGAGGTAAGAAAGAATCGTGCTCGCGAGCGGTGGGACAATGACTTGCTGCGTCTTCGACGAGAGCACATTGCCATCGAAGCCGAGGTGCTGCACAACCAGTGTTCCGGGCTTCGATTCTGTGCGATCCGAGACAACATAGACAGCTAGTTGGCCGCCTTCGACATGCGGCGAAACCAGCACCGGCGCATAAAAGCGCTTCGCATAAAACTGCAGCGCCTTCCATCTTCCAAACGAATCGATGCTGGACCATGAGGCCACCGGCCAGCAGTCGTTCAGCTGCCAAAAGATCGATCCCATCGTGCGAGGCCGTTCCCGCCTCATGTGTTCCGCGCCGAGCTTAATGCCCTCGGCCTGCAGCACCTGGCTGACGTAGAGAAAGGATGCGAAATCCTTCGGCTCCGCATAATCGCGGAGCAAATAGTCGTGGATCAGCGAGTTACCTTCATTGTTTTTTTGGTGCGCCAGCATTACTTCGGTGAGGATGCCTGTTCGGTCCTCCGGCTTAGTGAAGCTCTCTATCGTGCGCATCTCGGGAAATGACTGGAAGCCGTATTCGCTCACGAAACGCGCGTGGTGCTGTTCGTAAGTGCTGAAGGGAACGCGGCCATGCCACACATCCCAAATGTGGTCGTCACCAGATTGGTAGTCCGGCGAAGTTTGCTCCAGATCGGCGGAGGGCGAACTAGGCCAGAACGGAACCTCAGGATCGAACCGTGTTACCGCCCGCGCGAGCACGCTGTGAAAGAGGGCTAGATAGTCCTGCCACATCTGTAAGCGGACCGCTGGATCCAGCTTGTCGCGATCCAGCCAGTGAAACCCTATCTCTGTCTCGTTGTTTCCGCTCCAAAGCACGATCGAAGGATGGTTGCGCAGGCGGCGGAGCTGGTCCTCAGCTTCCTTCTCAACATTCAACTTAAAGCCGTATGTACCCGGCTGCCACTCGTTGCCGAACATGAAGTCATGCCAGATCAGAATGCCCATTTCATCGCAGAGGTCATAAAACTCGTCGGCTTCGTAGTAGCCGCCACCCCATAGCCGCACCATATTCATATTTGCGTCTTTCGCGGATTGCAGCATGGACCGGTATTTTTCTGGAGTCACGCGATTCGCGAAGTTGTCGGATGGAATGATATCGGCGCCTTTTGCAAAGATCGGGATTCCGTTCACGATGAACTCGAACGACCGGCCCCACTCGTCGACCTCGCGGCGCAACACCAAGCTGCGCAACCCGATCCGCACCATGCGCTTGTCCGCACGATTGTCTATCCGGACCGTTGCTGCGAAGTTATAGAGCGGCTGCGCTCCATATCCAGCTGGAAACCAGAGGAGCGGCTTCGTGATTTCGAGCGGCACGGTGATGATGTTCTTGCCCCGATGGAGCAAGACATTTTGTGTGATGGTATGTGGCCCAACTGCACCGACAGGAGCCGTAGAGGCAACCTCTAGCGTCGCTTTGGTGTCGGCGCTGGCTTCGATTTCGGCTTCTGCTAACAAATGCGCGGTGGCCGCCGAAACGTCGGTCTGCTTCACATGGAAGTCGGCGATGCGGATGGCATCCCACCCCTCAAAACGCACCGGCCGCCAGATACCGCTGGTAATGAAGGTCGGGCCCCAGTCCCAGCCATGCTCATAGGCAGCCTTGCGCACATAACTCCTGGCCGGGACCGTATTGCGCGGGTACCACGGATCGCGCTTCGCGATCGCTTCGGCAGCCTTATCTTGCGCCGGAAAAACCACGCGTAACTCATTCGACCCACTCTTCACGTACGGTTTCGCATCTATCCGCCAAACACGGAATTGGTTGTTTGCGGTTAGAACGAGCTTGTCGTTAAGATAGACCAGCGCATAGGCATCGAGCCCGTCGAAGACAAGTTCCAGATGCTGTTTGGTCACGAGCGTAGACGGAAGATCGATACGCGTGCGGTACTCCCAATCGGCACTGCTGATCCACTGTAGCTTCGCTTCGTTGGTGCCATAGAACGGATCGGGAATGAGCTTTTGCGCAAGCAAGTCCAGGTGGATATCCCCGGGCACAGTCGCGGGCCGCCACTGCGATATCGCTTCATCTCTCACTGCTTCTGGCACTGCTCGCCGCGCAGGGCTGCCTTGCTCTTCAGGCGTGGAACTTTGACGAAACTCCCATCCATGATCCAGGGAATACTGTTGCACTTGTGCCAAACTGGAAATACTTTCGGCCAACAGCATTAGCGGGAGCAGCAAGAGGAAAAACGGTCTAGTCTTCATAGACTCCATTCGAGATGAGTCGGAAGTTTACTTCGCGACTGTCGGGCTAATAAAAGACGGCCACTGCTTTCGCCGATTGGCCATTTGGCTGGCGCGCCGAGTGTAGCAAGTTTGTCGACGCCTAGCCGAATTCATGCAGCACCCGATAGAGAAAAGGTATTGGAGGTTGAAGATGGATAAGAGACAGTTCCTGAAGAGCTCGGGCGTTTTCCTTGCCGGAGCAATTTGTTCCCGCTTTGCACCCGCCGAACCGCCTGCCACGGCTCGAACAAACTGGGCGGGGAACTACACCTATAGTACGGAACGATTGGATCTCCCCAAGACCGTAGAGGACGTCCAAAAAATCGTAAGAAGCCATAACACATTAAAAGCGCTTGGCACTCGTCATTCCTTTAATGGGATCGCTGACACCACTGGAGATCAAATTTCGTTGACGCAACTCGACCAGATGGTGCTGGACGAGAAGTCGCGCACGGTCGCTGTGGGCGCCGGTGTGCGCTATGGCCAACTTGCTTCGTATATCGATTCTCACGGCTATGCCCTACACAATCTGGCCTCGCTGCCGCATATTTCGATCGCAGGCGCATGTGCAACGGCAACGCACGGCTCAGGGAACAAGAATGGCAACCTTTCAACGGCTGTTTCTGCGATAGAAATCGTCACAGCGGATGGTCAGGTTGTTGCTCTATCTAAGGAACGGGATGGCGAGCGGTTTCGCGGGGCAGTCGTTGCACTCGGTGGACTCGGCTTGGTAACGAAGGTCACGCTCGATGTTGAGCCGACTTTTCGCGTAGCTCAGGCCGTCTACGAGAATTTACCCTTTGAGCAGGTTGAAAAGCACTTCGATGAGATCTTCTCGAGCGGTTACAGCGTAAGTCTCTTCACTGATTGGCAAAACCATCGGGCCACTCAGGTATGGATCAAACGCCGCGTGGAACAGGGAACTTCCTCCACGTGGGAACCTAATTTTTTTGGGGCAACGCTCGCAACAAAGAAACTTCATCCGGTGGCGGGACATTCGGCAGAAAGTTGCACCGAACAGATGGGCATTCCCGGTCCCTGGCACGAACGCCTGCCGCATTTCCGCATGAACTTCACGCCAAGCAGTGGTGCTGAGTTGCAATCGGAGTACTTCGTGCCCCGCGACCAAGGATACGAAGCAATTCTCGCCGTCGAACAACTTCGCGATCAGATAACGCCCCATCTTTTTATTTCGGAGTTACGCACGATTGACGCTGACGATCTTTGGATGAGCCCGTGCTACAAGCGGCCGTCCATGACAATCCACTTTACGTGGAAGCCAGAATGGCCTGCGGTGAAGAAAATACTGCCACGTATCGAAGAGAAGTTAGCGCCGTTCAATGCCAAGCCACATTGGGCAAAATTATTTACGACGTCACCGTCGCGGCTGAAGTCACTCTATGGAAAAATGCCGGAATATCAAGCTCTCCTGAGGGACTACGATCCGCATGGTAAGTTTCGTAATGAATTTTTGAACAGCACTATCTACGGGGGCTAGAGGTGGTGTCTTCACGGATGGGAAATTGGATACGCAGCCCGATGGCTATGGCAAAGGACTGGAGGCAACGCCTATGAGAACAACGATGTGCAGTATGGGAGCGAGATGTGAATCGAGTGTCCGCTTTGCGGTCTTGTTACTCCTAGCCAGTTTCAGCTTGATCGTTCCGCTGCCGGCACAGGCAAGGGACGGAGCAGGACATGGCCCGCTCGAACTTACCTCTGGTTTGGGGCGTAAGCTTTACGCGCTGCCAGATGACAAAAGTGTCGTCGATGCTCGCAACAGTCTGGCAGCCGATCCTAAAAGCGTCGAACGGTTGCTCACGCTTTCGAAGGCGGAGGCGGCAAGGCGGCAATACAGAGAGGCGGTGGCAACTTCCACCCGTGGATTGACGTTTGCCCCGGAAGACGCAGATCTTTATCTCGAGCGAGGACATCGAGAGCTTGGACTTCGGGAGTTCAAGCCAGCTATGAAGGATCTCGAGGAGGCCACGCGGCTTGCTCCAGGCATGCTGGAGGCTCACTATCATTTAGGGCTGGCGCACTACTTTCTAGGCGAGTTCGATGAGGCGGCAACTTCGTTCGACCGAGCTCGAGCGTTGGCAAAGAGCGACGACAGTCTGATCGATTGCACGAACTGGCTGTACGTCTCACTACGCCGTGCCGGCAAAGAGCAACGGGCGACGCAAGCGTTGGCACGGATTACGCCCGAGGTGAAGAATACGGAACCACACCTTTATTTCTATCTGCGTCTGCTGCACTTCTACCAAGGGCAACTGACGGCAGAGGCTGTGCTGCCGCCACCCCCTGCGGGACCAGCGGATCTCGAAGGCGAGCTCAGTTTCGACACGGTGAGCTATGGCGTCGGAAACTGGCGTGTTTATCATGACGACCGCTCCCATGCGGTCGGTCTCTTTAGAAAAGTGGTGAAGGGCGAGGCATGGAACTCATGGGGGTTCATTGGCTCGGAGATAGAGCTTGCTCAAACGGGCGGAAGCAGACCTGCTTCTGGTAGGTAGTCAATAATCGCAGTAAGCGAAACGCAGACCGGAATGGCAGAACCACTGGCGATGAGGTCGGTGCGACACAACAGGTGCAGGGCCAGGAAGCACACGAACCCCCACAGAGTAGTCGGCATACTTCGCCGATCATTTGATAGCTTAGGATGATTTTCAAACTCAAGTTTTTGATGATAGACGCCAAGCGCAGCGGCCTGCATCTCAGCAAACGGAAATAAGCCTTTAAGCAAGACAAATGGAGAGGCAACGGGCGCGACCGGCACCCTCAATCATCAATAGAAAAGAACCGAGAATCTCCGGCGGAGAAACGAATGTCCAAGTCGCGCAGGCAGTTTTTATCTCAGACATCTTTAAGCCTCTTGGGAGTGGTGGTCGCACCCGAGCTGATTGCGCATCAAGAACCAGTGAAAACCACAGAACCGCCAGCGGGAATGCCCCCAGCGTTTGGCACCGCGCCAGCCGTCGGACCAGAGATTTCGCCCGCCACACTTGAACAAGCAGAAAAGCTTGTCGAAGTAGAGATGACTCCTGCAGAGCGCACCGCAGCCGCCGGGAACTGGCGGAGCACGATGGCGCCACTCTATGAGCGGCGCGCCGGACCTCATAAGGTTGCGATCGAGCCAGCTATCGCTCCTTATTCGCAATGGAACCCAGTACTGCACGGCGAGAAGGCTGGCCCGCAGCGTCAGCAGTTTGTCTGGACCGAACCCGATCCGGGACCACTCCCTAAGAATGAAGAAGACATTGCCTTCTCTCCGGTAACTCATCTGGCGCGCTGGATCGAGAAACGCCAATTAACCTCAACGCGGTTGACACAGATCTATCTTGATCGATTGAAGCGTTTCGATGCGAAGTTGCGTTGCGTGATTACACTGACCGGCGAACTGGCTCTGGCCCAAGCCAAGAGGGCTGATCAAGAAATTGCTGCGGGTAATTACCGGGGACCGCTGCACGGCATTCCGTGGGGCAGCAAAGATCTTCTCGATACGGCCGGCATTCCGACAACCTATGGCGCCGAACCTTACAAGAATCGCGTGCCAACCGATGACGCCGCGGTAGTGAAGCGCCTGCACGATGCGGGTGCCGTGCTCGTAGCCAAACTGAGTTTGGGCGCGCTCGCCCTGAATGACATATGGTTCGGCGGCCAAACGATGAACCCGTGGTTGTTGGAGGAAGGATCCTCGGGTTCAAGCGCGGGTCCTGGCGCTGCGACTGGCGCGGGATTAGTAGCGTTCGCGATAGGTAGCGAGACGGGCGGCAGCATTGTCTCCCCCAGCATGCGTTGCGGGATCACTGGATTGCGCCCCACCTATGGCCGGGTTCCGCGTACCGGTGCTATGACTCTGTGCTGGTCGCTCGATAAACTTGGTCCGATGACCCGCAGCGTGGAAGACGCGATGCTGGTGCTGCATGTAATTTCCGGTCCCGATCCGGGAGACCTTTCGAGCATGCCGAGCACGCTTGACTACGATGCGAAGGTGCCGGTTACGGGCCTGCGCGTGGGCTATTTCCCTGCGTGGATGAAAGAAAACCCTGCCACGGAGGTGGATCGCGCCGCGTTAGAGACAGTGAAGAAGGTGGGTATGGTGCCGGTCGAGGTGAAAATCCCCGACTGGCCCTATGATTCGTTGAACCTGATCCTGTTCGCCGAAGCAGCAGCGGCCTTCGAGGAATTGACACTCAGTCGGCAGGTGAATGAACTGAGAGTCCAAGTGCCAGATGCGTGGCCCAACATCTTCCGCCAAGCTCGCTTCCTTTCCGCTGTGGACTTTGTACAGAGCGACCGCTTGAGGCGAAAGGTAGCGAAGGAGATGGCGCGCGTGTTCAAGGAGGTGGATTTGCTGTTGGTTCCTTCTCTACGGGATGAGATGCTGACCATCTCCAACTTCACCGGCCATCCTTCGCTCACTCTGCGAGCGGGATTCGTTGAAGTATCGGAAGCACGAAGCGATTGGGCGCCAGATCCGGCGCATCCGCTCCCTAAATTCTCCCCACCGCGTCGCGTGCCCCACGGCGTTACCCTCATCGGCCGCCTCTTCGACGAGGGGACGCTGGGCCGAGCGGGCCTGGCGCTGGAACGCAGTTTCAACGTCGCCGGCGAGAAGCCCCCGGGCTTCTGATTCGTGATGGGGATCACGCGGTCCTGCGGCGTCGTCATCTCCGGCCGGAGGAGTCTCACCGCCTTCGCTGTTGCTTGAGTCTTGAGGAACCAGCTATCGCAGGCTCTTGAGATCGCTGACAGTGTCGATGTCGACAGAGCCCGGTGGAAACGGCACGACCTGGCAACGTTCGCGGCAGGCGCGAATGAGAAATGCCGCGCCGCGGTCACCTTTGAGATTTTCAAGTTTCGCGAACATGGTGGATGCGAAGTAAGCTGGCACTCCAGCGATATCGGAGTAGCCGGATGCGACGATCTCTGCGCCGGTCATCAGTGCGGTCCTTTCGAGCTCCACCAAATGCATTGCGGTACAAAAAACCTGATCGCACACCGTGATGATGGCGCTCCGAACTTCGGACGGCGCCGCATACTGGCGGGCCTCGCGAAGCCCGATGCGAATGGAGTGCGACATGCCGTGGCTCGGCGCGGGATTGACGGCGATTTGCACGTCCAGACCGGCGAGGGCATCGCGATGAGATTGCTCCAAAAGCGCGTCCTGTCCGGACAGAACAACGATGCGAGGGGCGAGATGACTGTCGACGAGAAGTCGTGCGCTGCGCCTCAGGAGCGTCTCTCCCTGGAAGATTGCGAGCTGCTTATCGCCGCCAAATCGGCGAGATTGACCGGCCGCGAGCAGAATTCCTGCAGTCAAACATCCTCCTGTGTGGTTCTACCATCCTGAGTGATTTATACAGCGATTTGCCTGGCGGAATTTGTATGTGGGTTCCAGGAGAATCGATGAGCAAGTTTTCCCATTGCAGCGAACGCGCGAAATTCCTCGACCGGCAACGCCGTTCGCCAACGATCGATTACGCTCTATAGATGGAATGAGGAATGGCGGCTGAATATTTGAAAATGTTCCAGGCGATGAAGGGGCTGGCCACGGCGGATGAGGCCGTGCTCGCGACGGTGGTACGCGTGTCTGGCTCTTCATATCGTTCGCTCGCTGCTCGCATGCTGATTCTGCCGGATGGCCAGCGTATCGGTGCCTTGAGCGGCGGATGCATCGAAGGAGAAATTTCCAAGAAAGCATTTTGGTGGACCGAGGGCGGCAGAGCGTATCTGCGACGCTACGACACCGCCCTTCAGGGAGATGACGACGGCTATGGTCTGGCGTGCAACGGGTCAATCGATGTACTGGTGGAGCGAATCTCTGCGAACGACGTTCACTCGCCGCTTGCGCTGCTCGAAGACATGTATCGCAGGCGCGTGCAAGGCGTGATTGCGTCGGTATTCTGTGTTGAGCCAAACGGAACGGCACGGATTCGCGGGCGCATGGTACTCGGCGAAGACGTAGACATCAGCGGAAATCTGCGCGGCGAGGCGCAGACGGTCATCCTGCCGCACATGCGCGCGGCGATGCGTGAGCGCGTCTCCTCGCGGATGGCTTGCGACATCGGAGGATCGCCTTGCGAGGTGATGCTGGAGTTTGTGCAACCACCGCTGCAGCTGGTGGTTTGTGGCGCCGGGTTCGATGCCGTTCCCCTGGTGCGGTTTGCGGAAGGTCTAGGTTGGCGAGTGCTTGTATGCGACGGTCGCGCAGATCTCGCAAAGGCAGAACGTTTTCCTGAAGCGGCACGCGTGTTCGCGCTGGGCTCGACGTCCGACTTAAAAGGCGTTCAGGTTGACGACCGTACTGCGTGCGTAATCATGACGCACAGCCATGAGCAGGATCTTGCGTTCCTCTCATACTGGTTGCCACGAGGGCTGCGCTATGTCGGCATTCTTGGGGCTAGCGCTCGTACCCGCGAGATGCTCGATCAGATCGATTTTCCATTTGATCCTGCGTGTGTATACGCCCCGGCGGGACTCGATATAGGGTCGGAGACGCCGGAGGAAATTGCGTTTTCAATTGTGGCGGAGATTCGCGCCTGTTTTGCGAATCGCGAAGGCGGTTCGTTGCGCGACCGCTCAGGAAGCATCCACCTGCGGCCTGAAGAAACGCAGGCTTAGATCACTCCTGCCACTGCGAGTCCTCGCCATCAAGCCTAGTCCATCGATTCATAGCAGGAGCGGCCCAGTTGGCAGAGCGTTTTGTGCACGTAGTGCTCATCGGGTCCGGCCTTTCCCATGGTCTTCAGGCACCAGTAGGTTGTGGTCGCGCCCATCGTACTTTCGAGTTCTTCCAGGTCTTCGCCAAAGGCTCCGTAAGAGGATTTGCTGCGCAGGCATCTGCACTTTTCCATCGCGGTGAACTCGCTCACACCATACCTCCGACCGCACTCGGATCGCGGTCCATCAATCCAGCAGCCAGCAGAATCGTACGGTAGACCGCGGTCTGGAACAGCACTGTCTTGTAGCCGTTCTGCGATAGCGGGGTTGCGCCCGCCACCGCCGCTTTTCCGGCGGCGCGTGCCGTCGCTTCATCAATTACTTTTCCGGTGAGCACGGCCTCTGCCCCCGTTGCGCGGATGGGTGTCGGTGCGGCCACGCCGAGCACTACGGCTGCATTGCGGCAGGACTTGCCTGCCATCGTCAGGACGATTCCTGCGTCTGCGATAGGCCAGTCGAAGCTCTCTTTCTCTCCATATTTTTGATACGCGGAGCGCGTTCCGGCGGCCGGCGACGGGACGAAGACACTGGTGATCAATTCGCCCGGCTTGACCACGGTTTCGTTGATCAGACTCTTCTCCGGCGAAACATAGAACTCGCTCAGCGGCACAGTGCGGTGGCCGCGCTTCGATGTCAGTTCCACCGTCGCGCCAAAGGCGATCAGCGGCACCGCGGTGGAGGAAGGGTGCACCATCGCACACGTCTGGTTGTTCATAATCGCGTGGTATTGATTTTCACCCTGCAGCGCGTGGCACTCGTCTGAACCGCCTTTCTTCCTGCAATCGAAATCGGTGGAACGGAAATACCAGCAGCGAGGGCGCTGCATCAGGTTGCCGCCGAGCGTCGCCATATTCCGTATCTGCGGGGTAGCCGCATGTCCGGCTGCGTCAGACAGAGCCGTGAACCGGTCGCGAATTTGTGGATGCGTGGCCAGCTCGGTCAGAGTCGTCAGAGGACCAACATTCAACCCCTGTTCAGAAACCCAGATGCCACGCAGCTCGGCCACGTTTCTGATGTTGACCAGTTTCGCCGGGCTGACGATACCGTCTTTCATCAGGTCGAGTAGATCGATGCCACCAGCTTTAACAATCGCGCCTTGATTCAGTTCATCGAGAGCGTTCCCTATCGTGGTGCAGTCAACGAAAGTAAACCGGTTCATGCGCGCATCTCCTCACCGGTTTTGCCCAGAGCTGCCAGGACATTCGCCGGAGTCATGGGCAGCCGGCGCATTCGCACGCCAGTCGCATTGTAGAAAGCATTCGCGATCGCCGCGGCAAGTGCGATGACGCCCGCCGATTCGCCAATGCCCGCCGCATCGGTGCTGCTCTGACCGATGTAATTCTCGATCAGCTCAATCTGTATCTCGGGAACCTCGCGCGCGCCGATGATTTTATAGTTCTCGAGATTCGCGTTCAACATGAAGCCCTTGTTCTGATCCATGATGCGTTGTTCAAACAGTGCGTAAGAAATGCCCTGCAGAATGCCCCCGTTGATCTGGCTGATAACACCCAGAGGATTCATGGGGCGGCCGCAATCATGAGCGCCGAAGACGCGTTCAATGTGCACCCGCCCGGTTTCGGTGTCGACGGCAAGCTCCACAAAATCGACTCCACCGTAGGTCAGCTTTTCTTTTGAGTAGTCAGCCACCCGCGTTGCGCGCGCGGATACTTCCTCGGTAGGCATCTTGGCCGCGGCCTGGCGCAAGGAATAGGAGCGGGAGGGGTCACTGGTAACGCTGACACTGCCCTTACGCAACACCAAGTGGTCTGCGGGCACGCCCAACGAAGGCGCGATCGCGGCCAGCAGCTTCAACTTGGCCTGCACCGCGGCGTTGCGCGCGGCGGGAGTAATCGAGCCAGTGGTGATGCTGCCGCCGGAGTCAGGGCCGATGGGAAAGCGCGTGTCGCCGATGCGCACACCGACGCTCTGCGGCGCGATACCAAACTCCTCAGCGACGACCTGCGCCAGCACGGTCTTGATTCCGCCGCCGATGTCTTGTACCGCCGAAAGGATTTCGACCGAGCCGTCCTTAGCGACGCGCACCTCGCACGAGGAATTGAGATTGACGAAGCGATACCAAACCGACTGCGCCAGACCCATGCCCCGCTTGACCGGTCCCGTGTCCGCACCGGGGCTGCGCCGGCTCTTCCAATTCGTTTTCTCGAGAATGATCTGGCGCTCTACTTTGCGCGCCGGACTTGCGTCGATCCTCTCGCGGTATTCCAGCGGGTCGATCTTGAGCTTTTCTGCAATTTCGTCGATCGCCTGTTCCAGCGCAAAGCAGCCCTGCGGATGCCCCGGCGCACGGAACGCAGCTCCCGGACCCGCATTGATGAAGACGTCATACTCTTCAGTGAGCAGGTTAGGACACTTGTACATATTTGTTGCCGGGCCCGCCGTACCCGCGCCTGTGCCCACGCCCGCCGTGCCGTAGCTAATGAGCTGAATCGCAGTCAGCGTGCCGTCGCGCTTCGCACCGATTTTTAATCTCTGCAATGAGTCTGGCCGATTGGAAACGATGTGTTCCTCTCGCCGGTCGAGCATTATGCGAACGGGCGCGTTGGCTCTGCGCGACAGCTCCGCGGCGACTACGCCCTCGTTGCCTGCACCGAACTTTGCCCCGAACCCGCCGCCCATATATTCCGTAATGACGCGAACGCGGTTTTTCGGCAGCTTGAAAACCTCTGCCAGTTCGTTGCGAACGCTCGATGTGCCCTGCGTGGATGCGTACACGGTGAGTTCGTCCGGCTTCCAGTCCGCGACCACGCCGTGTGTCTCCAGAGCCGAATGTGTCTGCACCTGGGTGTAGTATTCACCCTCGACCGTCACGTCAGCATCCTTGAAGCCGCTCTCTACATCGCCGACTTGTTTGCGTGCCGGACCATGCACGTTGCCCACTTGTGAAACATTCTTTGGACCACCGCCCCCGCCTGCGGTTCCCGCCTGGTCAGCAGGCCCGGGATAAACCAGCGGAGCACCTGCGGCGCGTGCCGCATCTCGCTCGACCACGAATGACAACGGCTCGTATTGCACCTTTATTAGCGCGGCTGCCTCATCTGCCGCGGCTTGCGATGTGGCGGCCACTCCAGCAATCGGTTGTCCTGCGTAACGAACGATCGGATAGCGCGAAGGCGTTTCCTTGGCTGGATCGCGCAGTTCGGCGTTCCCCATCACGTGTTGGATTACGAGAACTGCTCTCACCCCGGGATATTTGTCTGCGGCGCTGGTATCAATCGCTTTCACGCGCGCGTGCGGATGGTCTGCGCCCCGCAGGCGCCCATACAGCATGCCTGGCAAATGAATGTCTGCGGTGTATTTGCCCCTGCCGCTTACTTTTTCGCGACCGTCGTAGCGCGCGGTCGGCTTTCCGACATACGTCAGATCAGCATTCGCCGGCAGCGGTGGAGGCTCATCGAGCGGCACCTGTCTCTCCACTTTTGTAATGCCGGTCTGGGGGATGCCGAACAAGAAACTGTCCGTGCGCTTAGGACCCCCAGATGCTTTGTCCTGCTTTTCGCCGGGCTTGGCATGCTGATCCTTCTTCTCTGCGCTTCTTATAGGGGCCGCTTCACCCTTTATGCCCTGCTTGCGGGATTCTTCCTGCGACTGCGCCAACTCTTCCAATGCCATATCAGAACCCCTCTTCGCCGCGCCGAGACACGATCTGCGTCAATCGATTCTGCTGGCCCGCTGCTTCTAGAGTTGCGGCAAACACCTTGGGATAGGTCCCGCAGCGGCATAGGTTTCCGCTGACCGCGTGCTTCACGTCGTCGAGAGTGGGGTTGTGGTTTCGCTCCAGCAACGAAACGCAGCTCATCACCATGCCCGGGGTACAGAAACCACACTGCATGGCATCGTGCCTGATGAAAGCGGCCTGCAGGGGATGGAGCTGCCCGTCGATCTCGAGCCCCTCGATCGTTGTTACATGTCTCGCGCCCACATCCACCGCCAATGTCATGCAGGCCAGCATAGGCACCTTGTCCAGCCAGATGGTGCAAGCGGAACAGGAGCCGCGATCGCACACCACTTTGGTACCGGTCAATCCGAGGTTGTCGCGCAATGCGGCCGCGAGCGTGGTGCGCGGTTCAACGGAGAGGGTATGCGGCGCTCCGTTGACCTGCAGCGTCACTTGCGTCGCATCCGGCCCGACCGTGTTCGCACTGCGCATCGCGCTGCTAACGTCTTTCGTCAGGGCGTGTGCCGACTCCAGGAGAGTACCCGCCGCGGTAACGCCGGCACCGCGCAAGAATCCTCTGCGCGAAAGGCCTTGCTTATCGTGCTCTGACAACGGAGCACCTCCGAGTGGGAAGTTCAATCCACAGCATGATACGTAAAAGTGGGCCGCTCTGCAGGACGTGGTGGGACGTCGCACTCACCTCCGTCTCGCTGCAGCATTTGGCGCCTTTGCAGTCAGAGAGATCGATCACGTGATCCTGCAATCCTCCAGCATCCATCAAAGACTTGAAAGCCACGCCCATGCGATTTCAGGCTTGGCCACGTCGCTGTGATCATTGATCGTGGGTTTGGGAGCGGGCCCATCTCCGTTGAGGTTACGAACCGTCATGCCTGCAGGTGCAGGGGAGTACTTCTCACCAACGCCGCGGAGAGTGTCATCGAATGCCTCTGGCGTGTGTTGAGCTCCGTTTCGCCCCATCCCGCCGAAGACGTCGGTCCGATCTCCCATGGCGGCAGCCACCTGATTCATGATGCGCGAAGCCATCGGGTAAGCAACGCCGACAGCGGTGTCATGCACGCTATGGGTGATGAGCGTCGGTCCAGCGATGCTGGGAAGAGTTAATACGTTGCGGAAACTTCCATCGCTCCCCTTCCCGTCCCAATTTTTTCCCAGGCCGTTGTGCGAGTAAGCCGCCTCAAGCAGCAGCAGCGAGGCGATCGTCTTTGGCGCGGTCAGTGCGTTGGCGACGGAGGTGACCAGGCGGCCTCCGAATGAGTGCCCGACGAGATGAATGCGCAGCTGAGGAAATTGCGACTGCACTCTCAAGACGGTCTGCGCGACTCCGGTGCGGCCTATGATTCCTGCGCGATCTTTCATCGTGTAATAGGTGAACAAATTTGCGAGGCGGGTGGCTGCCGCGGTGACCCCACCCAGCAAGGCGCCGACGCCGAGCGCATGGCCGCTGGAAGCATCCGGTGCGGCGAATGCGGGGAAGATGGGCGCGGACAATCTCTCGAGGACCGAATGTCCCGGCACCTGACCAGACTTCAACGAGCTGATGGAGTCGTCCAAGCCCTCATCCTTCTCGCCTCGTGCTGCAGGCATCACTCCGCTCAGTGCAAAGACGAAGTCGTCCTGGGCGCTCTGGCTGACTTCGAGCTTCGGAATCTGCTCGCGGGCGTGCTCGATCTTTGCTGTTGCGGCCGGATCGCCGGCGAAAATCTGCGTAAGTTGATCGAGTTGCGCATTGAGCTGGTCTTCGAGCGGATTTCCGAGGCCGGCTGCGCCCCCGGCGATCAGATCCGCGTCGGCGAAACGCTTTGAAGGCCAGAGGATCGCCGCGACGGCAAACTTGCGGTCCTTCGCGGCGCTCTGCCCCTGCTGAACAGAATCTATCGCGGTGAAGAACTTTGTATAGAGCTGGCGCGCCTCGCTCATGTCGTTATTCCAGCCGTGAGAAATCACGACGAGATCCGTGGTTGATTTGCCGTCTGCCGAGGCGAGCCAGCCCAGCAGGTCGGTTTCGCTCGCTGGGTCGACGAGGTGACCCGCTGTGCCAAACTCCAGATCAAAAGCAGTGAAGGGGCCGTAGGTGGTCATAAAAACCTCCGTTCAGACAGATTGAATAAGCTTCATAAGATCCACGAGGCCCGCCCCTTGAAAATCCGGATCGCGGCCGAGATCCATGGCCGACTGCATCAGCAGCGATTTTGTCTGTTCCGGTTGACCGATGAACTCGCGCTTGGTGGAAAGAAATGCCGCAAGAATTCCCGAGACGTGGGGCGCTGCCATGCTAGTGCCGGTATCTTCGATGTAGTCAAAATGTGCGCCATTTAACCCCGGCAGCGTCGCGTTGACTGCACGCTGCGAACTGGCGCACGAAATGATCTTCTCGCCTGGAGCGACCACTTCCGGTTTGCGGCGCCCGTCACTGGTGGGCCCCTTCGACGAGAAGTAGGAGATGCCGTAGGTGTGGGGAGACTGCCGGTGTGTCGATCCGACGGTGATGGCGAGCGCTGCGTTGCCCGGGTCATTGATGCTCAACATCTGGCCTGCTTCCACATAGTCTGCGGCATTGAGCGCGGTGAGAATGTGTCCTGAGTTGCCGGCGGCGACGACGACGATAACGCCCGATTTTACGAGGCGATTGATCTCTACGCACAAAGGCGTTTGACCGCATGCATACCAGGTGGGGTGAGCCGGGAAGCCGGCGGAGATGTTGACTCCGTGGACGACGAGGTGCCGCCCATAGTCGTTGAGCTGCTGAATGTATTCGATGGCCTGAATGAGTGCGGTCTCATCGCCGTCGCCGTTGTCATCGAGAACGCGGAGGATAAGCAGCTTGGCGCGCGGGGCCATGCCCTTTATGTCTTTCACTTCCTGCAAATGGAACTGCTCGAACCCGCCCTCCTCGGCCGCCCGGATGGCAGCTTGCGGCACGGGATCAGGCTTAGCCTCGCCCGCAATAATGCCGGCTACGTGCGTGCCGTGGCCGAACGGGTCCTTGTTCCAGGGGCAGCCCTCCCCGATAAACGTATCCGATTTACCTGTGAGGGGAGCTTTAAGGTCGAGATTGCGATGCAGTACGAAATGAGCATGTGAGTCGTCTACCCCGGAGTCGAGCACCGCCCAGACAATCTCTTCGCCAAAGGCAACAAATGAATTGTGCGCTGCATTGGCTTTGACGGTGCGCAGAGATTCGGTGGTGAGCGGGTGAACTTTTTGTGACTCCCAAATGCGAAAAATTGCTCGCTCTCGCCGTCGCGACGAGGTCCTGGAACTGCTGGCAGGCGGCAGCGCGGGGACTGCCGATTGGAGAAGAGTCGAACTCGGCGGTTGAAACGCCGAAGATATCTCTGCCAGGTCGTTCGCCTTGGGCGTGCGCGAGTCACTCTGCGAAGCAGCGGCCCCGTCGCGACTGACCAGCTCGTTGATCTGTAGTGCGGTGAGAGTGGCGAAGATATAGGGATGTGTTGAGCCTTTGCGATTGCGCTGCAGACTTTTCGTCGCGTCCGCGCCGAGGATAACTTGCAGAAAATGGCAGATTGCATCGCGAGCCCCGCCCCGTCCAGTGGCATTGTTCAGATTGATTTCAACGATGATCTCGTAAGCGGTCTCGGGTTGCGGAACCTGCTTCTGCCGAAGCGCTGCGTCGCGCAGACTCAACTCACGGTCCATCTTGCTCTTCAGCGGCTCCGACACCATGCGCGGCGCGAGTGTCTCCTGAATCTCCCGTCGCAGCGCGCGACCATTACTTAAATCGTCTGCCATCGCCCTTGAACCTCAACTCATGCCGCGCAGCGCTTTGTGCGGGAAAATGACGCCCATCATAATCCCGAAGACTCGAAGATCTTCATAACTGTATCCGCTCAGGGATGCGCCATTCCTGTTAATCAGGTGCGCTCACTCGCTGCCACGGAGCGAAGCCATTCTTCACTCCGCGAAGGGAAGGTGCCAACGATGGATAGTGGCGCAGCAAGACAGTGGAAAAAGTGTTGTCATTAATCCACGCCATTCCAACTTTGCTATAAACCTCGTCGGTGTAGTCCGTCGTAAAAAAGCGATCGCTGTTCAGGCGCCTTGATGCCATCAGGACAAAAATGCGAAACGCGGTATCGCTGAAGCCAAAGCCCTTGGGTGGGGTCTCTGCGAAAAGGCCGACGATCAGGTCGACTTTGTCGATGTCGTTTTCGTAAACACGGCGAATCTCTTCGCGCCATACCGCATTGTCGGTCAACTCTTCGAAGGTGCGGACTGGGGGCAGGTGAAACAGCTCGCGGAAGCGTGTGTAGCGCGGAACCCCAAGTTCGCGGATGCGCATCACGTCATGCGCTGCAAGGTCCATCATGACTCCGTCGGGGCGTGTGAAATGCTGCAGCGCCTTCGGATAGTTGTGCAGCGTGACCGCCCCCGGGTTCATGATGCCGAAGGAGTAGAGCAGGTCGTCGATCTTGATGTCATCGCAGATTTTCTGTGCTGCGTTGCCGGCGATGTCCTGAAATGCGAGCTTCTGCAGCACCTTGTCCGTTTCCACCGACCAGAAAGTGATGTCGTCCGGAATCAGCGGGTGCATGCGGTATACCGCTACAAATTCTTCAGTCAGCGAGTAAGGGACGCCGAAGTGGTCGGTGGCTGAGCCTGGAATGCCGCTGATCAACTCGCTGCCACTGATCCTTCCAAAGAGCTTGTGTACCTTTTCCATGGCGAGCCCCCACCAGTTGGCCCGCATACCAATCTGCAGCGCAGGATGACCCAGGATTGCCGTCGTCCACTCGACGGTATGGATTTTGGCGATCAGGGCTGCGTTCACCAGCCTTGCATGCTCGAACAAATCGTCATCAGACCAGTCCGGGTAACTCTGCTTAAGCGCGTCGCATACGGCGTTGTGTTCCTGGGTAAACAGCGTGAACAGCAGTTCGAGCCCTGTCCACCAACCAGCAAGCGCGGCTGACTGCAACTGGACAAGGGAATCCGGGTCGGGATGTACAAGGTGATCTTTGCCGATAAAGATCTTGCCGTCGACACCGGTGCGCACCTTCTTGCGATACTCCTCGTTGCTGCCGTATAGCTGCGACGCATCCCACCAGTGGGTTTCGGTATTGGCGTAGGTCGGCGGCGTTCCGTCATCTGCGGCGGTGCGAGTGGGATCAGACCGGGTGCGCAATATCTGCATCGGGTTTTCATGCCAGGCGTCATCTTTTGCCAGGGGTACTTGCCACGGAGCATCCTTGACGCTCTTGCCGTGACTGAACCAGTCGCGAATCTGGAACTGCAACCAGGCCGCTGCCAGCAGGTTCAAAGTGGTCGCGGGCGTGAACTCTCGGCGAGTCAGTAACTCAACACTCACGACGCGAGGACTCGGCGTCAAAATGTCCACGTCCGGCTCGGGCCACGTTTCTTCCAAAGGAACATTGCGTCCGAACCGTGCGCCCGCACTGCCCATGAAAGGACATTTCAGATCGTTGAAGGTGCCGTCGGCCGTGCGGGCGACCAGATGACGGGAGTCCACCGGCGAAGGAACTGACTTCGGTCCTCGCCCTTCGGTGTCATACAGATTTTTCGCCCTCAACCGGTTTCGCACGCCGATCAGCAGAATTAGACCGAGAGGGGTTGGCAACTTGCTCCAACCGAACTTATGGTCCACCGCTTCAGACACATTTTCAACGGTCTCGGAGTTCAGCAGGCGTTTGCTCAGCAACTGAACTGCCTTGAAGAGGGCTATCGTTGCCACGGCGCCCCCCGCCACGAGGACAGAGGTCTTGATGATCTTCTGAGTTTGGGTAGTCACGGAAACAACCTTTCATTAGGCCCGGATAGAGAGCACCAGGGACGGCAGTTCGGAAACCTTCAAGTCGGGCCCTGGCGATTACACCTTCTGTTCGCGAAGCTGCTTCAACACTTCAATCCCGCCTTGTGCGATGGGCTCGCCGTGGCCTACCCCGACAATCTCCACATCACCGAAGTCAGAGAGTTTACCTACCGAAGCGACATTTTGTCGCATATCTAGCGTCAAGCCGGCCCATCCAGCTTCTACCCGCGGCCACGTTACCATGACATCGCCGACGAACAGCGCCTTCTTCTCAGGCCAATAGAACGACAGGCATCCCGGCGTGTGTCCAGGGGTCGAGACAATCGTGAGCGGACCCACCTGATCGGCCTCCTTCAGAGACTGGTCCACCGAGCACGGGACGTGGTCGTCAAAGCCAATCGCAAGGCCAAACTGCAGCTTGTAAGCCTTCAGCGGGGCCCTGGGCCAGAGAGAAACGCGGGTGGCTTTCCTGGCGCCTTCGATGATCCCGATCTCCCACTCGTGCGCGTAGACCCGGGCACTCCCGATCTTCTGCAGTGTAGAGATTCCCCCGATATGAGAGCGGTGCGCATGGGTGGCTATGACATGTTTCAGATCGGAGGGCTCTCTGCCCATCGCCTTTATCTCTTCCAGAATCAAACTCGCGTCCGCGTCGTATAACGCGTCGATCAGAGTAAGTTCATGGCCATCGTCCAGCAGGAATGCATGAACGTGGCCGCCCTTCTTTTGACTTACGTAATGAATACCATCCGCGAGTTTCATAAAACACCTCCGTCACTCGATGGGGCTGACGTACACCTCGCTGCGGGCGACTCAAAATCCGCAACAATTTGCGTAGCCGGCGAAGGTGTGCTCTCTCCGTTGAGATCGGCGACTGCGGTGCCTGAACCTTCAAGCGTTGGGTGCTCGGGGAAAGCCATGCTCTAACCTCCAGACGGGGCCCGAGGGAGTGCCCTGGTGGGCGAGGCGAATACTAATCCCGCAATAGTCGCTTGGCGACAGGTTTTTGTGTGAAGGACCCGGTGTGCGGAGGCTTTGATGGGATGGTCGGCTGCCGCATAGGAAAAGTTCGCAATCATCAGTCGCCCCACGCGCTCCTAGTGATCGGTCGAGGTCGAGTGCGATTGATAGAGTTGGCCACTCACCCGCAACTCTTCACGAGCCTCTTCAGTCCTGCCCGCCCGCCGATACATCTGTCCCAGCTCATAGTGCAGACGGGCGTTTCCAGCCTCGAGTTGGACGGCCAGTTGCATCTGCGGAAGCGCCTTTGCAAGCTCGCCTGCTTGCTCCAACGCCCGCGCGAGCTGTTCATGCGCCTTCACATTGTCCTGTGCGATGTTCACCGCTCTTTCCAGCAGCGGAAGAGCTTCCCCACCGCGCCCTTGCGTGATCAGCAAGGTTCCCAGATTCAAAAATGGCTGCTCACTCGGCTGTGCGCTTGTGCTCTGCCACTCGATCGCCAGCCTGTAAGCCTGCAAAGCATCGCTTACACGGTTCTCGGCTTCAAAAGCAACGCCGAGATTATTCTCTGCCTTAACCGATTGCGGCTGAAGTTGCAGGGATGTCTTCAACGCCTTTTCCGCTCCGGCCGAATCGCCCTGCATCATGCGAGCGCGGCCCAGGTCGTACCACGCTTCGGCGTTTCGTTCGTCGAAGGCGACCGCTCGCTCCAACCAGTGGATCGCATCCGGGTAATCGTCCAGCAGTACGTAATCCAGCGCTACAGTGCGCAGGTCCTCCGTGGTGGGTCTCGAGATGGCCGCCGCCTTTGTGAACCACTCCAGAGATTCCGTGGGGCGCTTGTCGCGCTCGTAGGCGTGGCCGAGAAGGTACATGGCGTCGGCCGACGCCGGCAACTGCGTCAGAACTTGCAGGGCAAACCGCTGAGTTTCGCCAAATTGACCGGACCTGTAGAACGACTTCGCCTCCATCAGCAACACCGCGGCGTCGCCGCCTACGGCCTTCCTGCAGGAGTCAAGCAGGGGAGCAGCTTCCGCACCGCGTCCGGCCGCATACGCCGCGCGGGCGCGGTTACAGACATCCGTCTGTCCGAAGCCTGTCTTGCCATTCCAGAGTGTGGCAAACCAGCAGCCAAGCACGATGATGATGGCGAGTTTCTTCATCAGGGCTTCAGTGTGAACATGCTGTGCAGCGGAGCCTCGGACGAGGTTCCCACCCATAGGTCGAAATCTCCGGGTTCGATCACGCTGCCATGTGTTTCCGGGCTCCAGAAGGCAAGCTCTTCCGGGTTCAGCTTCAGGGTCACGGTCTGTTTCTGTTTCGCCTCGAAGTGGACGCGGCGAAATGCTTTCAATTCGCGCACCGGTCTCGAGGCGCTGCCCGCCCGCTGGTGAATATACAACTGGACCACCTCATCGCCAGCCACAGAGGAATCGTTCTGCACGTCTACTGAAGCTGTCAGGCTTTCGCCCCGGCGTAAAAAAGGGCTCGATGTCTTCAGCTCGCCGACCGTGAAGCTCGAATAACTGAGCCCGTACCCAAACGGGTAAAGCGGCGCGCTGGTGGCATCCCAATAACGGCGGTCGCGCGCTCCGGGGTCCTGAGTCAGGTTGTCGCCATAATAAATCGGCATCTGACCCACGCTGCGCGGCCACGTCACCGGCAACTTACCGCCCGGATTCGCTGCACCCGTCAGCAGGTCGGCAACAGCGTTGCCCCCTTCCGTGCCCGGATACCAAATGTCCAGAATCGCAGGTACATGCTCCGCGGCCCACGTGATATCCAGAGGACGACCATTCATCAACACCAGCACGACCGGCGTGCCGGTGGCGACCGCGGCCTCGAGCAGGGCCTGCTGTCTGCCCGGCAGAGACAGACTGGAGCGCGAGGCTTGTTCCCCGCTCATCGTCTGCGCTTCGCCAAGCACCAGGATTGCGACCTTTGCCTGCTTCACCAGACTGATCGCATGGTCGAACTCCGCCTGCCGCGCGGCGTCCGTTGTCAACACCGGCTTCGGGCTCGGAAACTGGCTATCAAAGATGGAAGGCTGCTCGCGATAAATCTCGACGCCTCTTGTATAAAGAATTTGCCTACCCGAACCAAAGTGCTGACGAAGGCCTGAAAGGACTGTAACCGTGTCAGCCGGGTGGCCCGCAAGGCTCCACGAGCCCATCGTATCGGCCGGTGCATCGGCGAGCGGGCCGATTAAAGCGATCGGGCCGCCACCGGAACTCAAGGGCAGAGCATTCCCTTCGTTGCGCAATAGCACCGCAGAGCGCTGCGCCGCAGTCCGTGCCGCAGCCCTCTGTGCCGGAGAAACTAATTCGGCCCGGGATCGCGCCGGATCCATGTCGGCTTTCGTAAATAACCCCAACCGGTACTTCGCGATCAGAATATTTCGTACCGCCGCATCGATTGTGCTGACTGGCACCTCTCCGTTCGCGACGGCGCTGGGAAGTTGATTCTGATACACATGACTGGTCATTTCCATGTCAACCCCAGCCTTGGCAGCGCGCACCGCTGCATCATGATCGTTCGCCGAAAAGCCATGCACGGTCAGGCTCTTTACTGACTCCCAATCGCTTACGGTGAATCCCTTGAAGTGCCATTGATCATGCAATACCTCTCGCAGCAAGAACTGGTTGGCCGTTGCGGGCACACCGTTCACGTCCATGTATGCCGTCATCAACGAGCCCGATCCGGCATTGATCGCGGCTTTGAACGGCGGCAAATAGACATTCCAAAGCTGCTCGTCGGAAATATTAGCCG
>JBBPYY010000091.1:0-43905 GCA_038199445.1 Terriglobales bacterium
CGGCATCAGAGCGGCCGAAAATCCCAGCGAGCTCCCGTCCGAAACCACCTGCCCGCTCGCCGTTACTTTCTCCGGCGGCGTTGGCTGATGCTGCAGATAATCGGCCATGCCGTGCAGCGCGTTCAGCGAGGCCCGCGCTCCGCTCGTCTCGCGGTCCGCCATTCCCGCCCACAGATAGGTCCGAATCGCATCGTAGCTTCCGATTGGCTCCGGTCGAATGCTGGGCCCATTCGCTACATGCGCGGCCGCCAGAACCGACGGCACGATTCCGGTTTGCGGTGAATAGCTGGCCCAATCCGTTGCATATCCTGCGGGCGCGCTGGCAGCCAGAAATTTCGGCAGCCCTGCTGCCATTTTCTTCCACGGCCCCGAAGGCGATGCCTTCGCCAGGCCCTCGATCACAGCCAGCGGCGGATAACTCGGGTTCAACACCCACCTGCCCGGTCCCGGATGAAACCCTTGCGGCCCGGGGATCAGCACTGGTCCGTACTGCGGCAACTCGACCACTTCTGTTGCAGCAATGCGCTTCACCATGACCAGGCCCATGTCCGTATAACGCGGCTCCCGCCACAGGCGGCCCGCCTGCAGCAGCGCATAGCTCATCCACACGTCCGCATCCGATGCGGAATTCGCATCCAGCGCGTGCCACCGGCCATCCAGCCCCTTCCCCCAGTTCCATGCCGGCAGGCGTGCTGTCAGATCGCCCTTCGCGAGATTGTTTTGCGTCCACTCCAGCAACTTGTCAAAGTGTGGCCGGTCATTGGCGACGACCGCGAAGAACATCGAATAGGCTTGCGCCTCTGACGTGCTTCGGTCGCCTTCCTGATGATCGAATACGCGTCCCTGAGCATCGACGAAATGCGAGACATAGTTGTTCCACAGCGTCCACGGTTCCGCGCCGCAACGTGTCTGTGAAAGTGCGAACAGCACCGCCAGCCACACTCCAGTATTTCGCAACCCGCGACTTAATCGTCTGTCCTTCAAAAAGTTATGCCTCACGTGCCAGCAACCGTACGCGGGCCCTGCGCCGCAATTGCGCCCTGGCAAAGACCGCCATCAGCAGGCACAGCAGAATCAGCATGACGATTACCAGCCCCGGATACTGCGCGAACCAGAGATTCAACTGTGTCCAATAGTCAACCTCTCCGACGTGATAGACGTTGTTTAAAATGCGGTATGAATCAAACTTGCTTCCGTGCAACACGCTGACACTTTTGCCGATGTCGCTCGATTGCGACGTCAGCATGAATGCATTGATGAACGGCTGGACCTCCTCCTGACTCTTCACCGCGATCACAACTACGCTGCGGGATTTTGCCCACGGCGATTCGATGCCTTCCAGAATCGCATCCGGAGCGTCTCCTGATACAGAGAGGGAACCTGACTCGTCATGGTTTTTATCCATGACGCTCCACCACGCCCGGCGCAGTTTCTCGTAAACTCCGCCCACTTCCTGCACGTGGATGCCGCCGCCGTCAAAGGAGACAGGCAGCGATTCGCCCAGTGCAGCAAGCGCCGGCTGGTCTGCCGTCGTCCCCAGCACCAGCAGATCGCGGTCTGGTTTTGTGTCCAGGACGCTTGCGTTCGCCACGCTCACCCGCAGCGCCGGATAGCCCGTCTGACCGCCGAAATAGCCCAGCAGCGTCAGGTACATCTGAATCTCTTGCGGCGTTGGTTGGTCGGGCAGCACCACTGTCGTCTGTGACATGTCGGCGAACCGCGTAAACGGAAAGCCCGAGTTCGCGAACAACTCGAGATTCGGCATCGCAGCCCAATGCGAGAAACCGTTCAGATCTAAATAAGAGCTCTTCAACAGCGAAGCCTGCGTGTTCCGCGAGATGTCCTGGCACTCCGCGGCCTTGCGCAGTGCAAAAGACAAACTCGCCGTCAACGTATTCGAAAACGGGCGCAACGAGACGGTAGGTACAGGCACAATCGCCGAGGGAGTTTGCGTGCCATCATGGCGCTCAATTGGAATCGCCTGGATGAAGTCGCCATTCATCAACATCTTGATGTTCGAGCCCACACCCAACGGCTCGCCGTTGTAGCGATAGTCGAGATGCAGTGATAGGTTTTTGGTCTCGCCGTAGTAAAGATCCGGCGGGATGCGCAGATACACATTCAACGGCGCGCTGCCATCGCCTTGAATCGCGTCGGTTGTCGTTACGTCCCACAGTGGCGTGTGAGCCTCCGTGCTCAACCACCGCGGGGCGTCCTCCGCCTTGCGCAGAGCCGGCAGGTTGATCGTTCTTGCCTGCGCGGTAGCACCCTGCATCAGCGACGTATCAAGCGCCAGCGCCTGCGCCGCCGCCAGAGTCTGTTCGCCGGTATCACCGGAAACGATCAGCAACTTGCTGTATGGATCAGACGGATTCGTGCGCACCGCCAGCGTCGGACCCGACCCCGCCGGAATATTGAAACTCGCCGGCAGAGCGCTGGAGTTGTTCGTGACCACAATCGCATTCCCTGTCGGAATCGTCCCAACCGAAACCGGAAATCGAAGCGAACGATAATTGGCGACCACGCCGAAATACGAAGCGACGACACCGGCCGCTTCCAGCGTGCGCATATCCGGCTGCGTAGTGAAAACCACCGGAAGCGGCACTTCCTGCGAAAGCGAAGGATCGTAAAACGGCTGCGGCAAAAGTTTCAGATCGTCGCTCAGCGGCAACAGCACACCGCCCATGTCGATGGTCGAGTTCGGATCGACGCGCGCCCACAGCACGCTGTTCGAGGAATCCTCGCAGCGCTGTGTGTAGTGGCCGATAAATTCAAATGTCAGCTGATTGTTGTGAACCAGCAACTCGGCTGGAATGGTCAGCGTCGCATCCTGCGCAACCTGGCTCAGTCCGTGCTGCTCCTGAGCTGCGCCACGCGCTCCAGCTGCCCCTAGATCAGGCGCCGGCCCGCCAGCCGTCCCGCCGCCTTGCCCGCCCGGCATCTGCAGCGTGCCGATCAGCGAGCCGTTCATCAGCACCTTGAGATGCGAGACATTCGAGATCAGGCCTGGCGAGAATCCGTAATGAAGATGAATCGTGGCCTGCTTCACCACCTGGTTCTGCGGCAGCGCGAAACTCACCGCATAGTACGAATCCAGGCCGTGCAGTTCGATGGTGTCCGGCGCGCCTGCTGTCCGCAGCGAAAACTGATTGTGGAATGTGCCTCCCTGCTGACCGTATGCACTGGGCGCCTCGGGCACATTGACGACGGAGGGTGAATCGCCGGGGCGCGAAGTGCTGGATGGAACGACTTGAGCTCCGGCAACCATGCTCATGCCCAAAAGCAACGCGAGCACAATCCCCACAGCTCTGACCGGAACCGTGCGGCTCTTTCCATCTTTGTCTTTATCGCTGCGGCCAATATTCCGCACCGTTTGCGACAGGCCATGCATCGAGAGTTTGAAGATGCGGCCCAGGCTGCGCAGCGGCTTGTCCGCTTCGCGGCTCTCGCCCCATCCCAGCCAATTGTCCGCGCGAGAGTACAGCACCATCGTCAGCATTTCTTCCTCGTGAATCGTCATCGGTGAAAACTGCAATCGCAAATTCCGCCCGCTCATCCCAATCACTGTCGCGGGTAGCTCCGCCAGACCGCTTGGCACCGGCAGCAGCAATTTCACCGGGCTTCCACTTGAAATATCAATGGCCTGCGACAGAAACACCGCCGCGCCGCCACTCGATATATCGACCGTCTCCCCGGTTACGCGCGACCCGGATGGGCCCTCTACGCTGGCGGGCAATTGCATTGCGATGCGCACGTGCGCCCGACGCTGTTGCAACTCCCAAGCGACCGCTGTCGCCACGCCTAGAATGACCATGTTGAACAGGCACCAGATCACATTCATCACGATGGTGCCCTTCTGATTGCCCGACCAGGTCAGATGGCGAATAAATTCGCCGAAGAAGCTGTTCGCTACAAATTCCGGCGCGGTGAATCCGAGAATCAGCCCCGTCGCGGTCATCAGCAGTCCCAGCACGTTGAAGCTGAGCATGACCACAAATGGCAGCGCGATGCGCGCATCAAAAAACGATTCCTCAACGATGCCGCCCTTTGCCGTTACGTTGAACTTGCCCAGTTTTGGATTGATGAGCGCGGCCATTGTCGGCATCAGGATGTAGGGCGACAGCACCGTCTCGTAAATTTCGTTCCAGTAGGAGTGTCTGTGCTGGCCTTGAATGCGGGAGTTCGCCACCTGCGACAAAACAAGGTGAGGCAGCGCAAACGCCAGCACCGCGTTCCACGCTCCGGGAATATTCTTGTGGGCGAGGATCAAATAGATCAGCGGAGCCGTCAGGAAGATCAGCCGCGGTAGCGCGTACGTGAAGTGCAGCATGGCGTTGAAGTAGCAAAGCCGCTGAAAGATGTCGAGGCCCTTCGCGGTCATCGGGTTGTTCGTCCGCAAAATTTGGATCATGCCGCGCGCCCAGCGGATGCGCTGCTTGACATGGCCTGACAGGCGTTCTGTCGCAAGACCAGCCGCCTGCGGAATATTGATATATGCCGTGTTCCAGCCGTTCATTTGCATCAACAGAGAAGTGTGCGCGTCTTCTGTAACTGTTTCGGTTGCAATTCCGCCGATCTCGTCCAGGGATGACCGCCGCAGCACGGCGCACGATCCGCAAAAAAATGTGGCATTCCAGAAATCGTTCCCATCCTGCACGATGCCGTAGAAAAGCTCGCCCTCGTTCGGAATGCTGCGGAACTGCTCCAGATTGCGTTCAAACGGATCAGGCGAATAGAAATGGTGCGGCGTCTGCAGCATCGCCAGCTTCTGATCGCGCAGGAACCAGCCCAGCGTGACCTGCAGAAAACTGCGCGTCGGCACGTGGTCGCAGTCGAAAATCGCGACAAACGGCGCGTTCATGTGCTTCAGGCCGTTGTTGATATTGCCGGCCTTTGCGCCCTTGTTGTCGTCGCGCGCGATATACCCGATTCCCGCTTCTTCGGCGAACTGACGAAACTCCGGCCGCTTGCCGTCGTCGAGGATGTAAATATTCAGCTTGTCCGCAGGCCAGTCTATATTCGTTGAGGCAAGCGCCGTCGCGCGCACCACTTCAAGCGGCTCGTTGTAGGTCGGAATCACGAGATCGACTTCGGGCCACAGGTTCGGATCATCCGGCAACGCGACGGGCTGGCGGCGCAGCGGCCAAACCGTTTGCACGTATCCGAGATACAGAATGATGAACGCGTAGAACTCCGCCATCACCAGAATGAGCATGAAGAAGACGTCAACCGGATCGAAAGCGCTCGCCGGATCGCGAAAAAAGTTGATGACCGAATGCAGGCGCCAATATCCATAGCGGAAAGTGGCAAACATCGACATGATCATCAGCGTCAGCGTGACGATGTACGAGCGCGACATGCGTCCCATCACCACCGCGACCAGCACCATGACCACGCCCAGAGCGAGTTGTTGCCAAAGCGTCAACACGATAGTGCCAAACAGAAGAAGTAAAACAGCCGCTACCCCAAACAGCACGTAGCGAAGAATTCGAAACAGCGGATTCTCACCCGCTTCTATCTCCTCAAGCAACGTCATTGTTCACTCCAGCGCATGGCGCGAAACGCCTGTTGCGAAGGCGCCTGCAGGTTGCGCAACCAGTTCGCCAGCGCCGCATAGTCGTCGGCAATGCCCGACTTCGGGGCGTAGTCCATTACCGTCATTCCTTCTGCCAACGCCTCGCTCACCGCCTGGCTGCGCCGCAGCAGTATCGGCAGGAATCGGTCGCCGAGCTGCTGGCGCAGCACCTCCCGGACGTCGAGATGCAGCGGTTGCGATGGATCAAATTGATTCAGTACGAAGTAGGGCTGTACCAGATTGCCGCCCGCGTCCCGATGATTGCGAAAAAACTGCTCCACCGCAGACAAGCCGATTACAGAACTCATGTCTGGCACGATCGGGACGATCACCGTGGGGCCGGTGCGAAGAATGCGCTTGGCCACCGCAGAAGACGCCGTCGCTAGATCCACAATCACGCGGTTCGAACTCCGCGCCGCGCCCGCCAACGCGGTCAATAACCAGTCCTGGTCGATCTCAGCGGCGGGAACCTCAGCGTCATAGCTGACCATGCTCACTGGCGAATCGGCCGTGCTCGGCGGCGGTGTGAACGTACGCACAGCGCCCGGACGCAATTCCCTTGCGCCGTAGTAGAACGGGAGCAACCCGTACGAGGTCGTGTCCGCAAGCAGCACGCGTTCGCCAGCCGCTGAAAGCGCGCGGCCCAGGGTCGCGACCATGCTGGTTTTTCCGACGCCGCCCGCCAGCGAGAAGACCGCCGTCACGGGAGTTTGCAAATCCTGCTGCGCCGGCTGCTCCTGCGATCCGCTGAAGACCCCGCGCAACGCAAACCACCGCGACTCCGCCCGTTCCCGCGGGTCGATCAAAGTATCCTGGGCCGCCGGCGGCGCTTGCGGCTGCGGCGAGACTCGCGTCTGAGGCTGCACTTGGCGCTCAGGCATTTCCTCATACAGCCAGGTTGGCCGGTCCATGGAAGGGGCAAAATCGTCCGCCTGCGCCTGCGCAGGCGCGGCATAGTCCGCTACCTCAATACGCTGTTCTGGAATCGGGTCGTTGAATCGCCACGACGTTGGTGCCGCGGTTTCGCGAGGAGCTTCGTTGACCGGGGGAGCGACAGGCCTCAGCGGGGGTGGAACCCGTTGCGTATAAACCGGCGGTGGTGCGGACACATACGGTGGCGCGGACACATAATGCTCCATCGCCGGAGCCGCTGCCGCCATCGGGGGAGCAGGCCTGGGAGCAGGCGGACCGGGAGCAGGCGGAACGGGCGCAGCCACTGGAGCGGCCTGCGCAGGCCGGGGGGCGACCGGAGGCCGCGTCACTGGCGGCGTTGCTTGGCTCCGTACGGGAGCGGCAGGCGCGGGAGATGCAGGAACAGGCGAAGTATGCGGGGCGGAATACACCCGGTTGGTTGGCCGCAGAACATTGGGCGAGTCCCCGTGCGGCGAATTGGCTCCGCTCGTCCAGCTCTCAGTCACGTCCAATCCCGGCGTGTCTTCATCGAGGTTTGGCCGCGTCATACCACCGTCGCGTGCCGCGCCAGACTTCACTGGAGGCATTTCTCTAAATGCAGTCGGCCTCTTGCTGTCTACCAGAGATTTGTGCTGCGGGGTGCGATATGGATCGGCCAACTGGCCCGGCAGGTTCGGCACAATCCGAGGCGCGGGCTTCGCAACGGGAGCGGGGGGCCTCATCGCAGGCGCAACTTCTGAGCGCGTCACCACTGGTCGCTGCGATTGCTGCTGGGCGCGATGCTCCCGGCGATTCGCGGAAAAATCCCGATATTTGACGTTCTGCATGTTCGCCCAGGCGTACAGAGCGGCTACGTCTTCTGGAGTCTCCGGCTTCCGATCATCCTTCTGGTCGTTCCCCATTGTTTGTTTCCTCAAGAAGGCGCGGAACACACCCGCCGTTCCTTCGACTTCTCATCCGCCCTCGTAACCGAGAGTGTTACCTCAGTTCTGGTTTACTCACGCACGCAGTGTACTTATTTCTTGAGGTGAGCCTACGTTGCCCGCTATGCCACGTCAATAACCCTCGTCTGCAACTTTCATGTCATAAGTCATTGAATTCAGGAGTAAGGCGCCCATTGGCTTAAATTGCTTTGCGCACATGCTGAGCACGTGCCTTTGGCATATTTAAAGGAGAAGTACAAAAAAGCCGAAGCCTTCAAAGGGAAAATGGCATATCAAAAGTCACGCATGTTTTGCACGAAGGTAATGTAACTTTTACCATTGGCCTGGCTCTTCAGGTGTGCGCCTATCTTGTGAAAGACGAGAAATTCCGCGCCGCCGCCACCCCGGCGAACACCCCTGAATGTGCTAATTTGAAATAGATCGTGAGACCTTAGCTCAGTTGGTAGAGCATCGCCCTTTTAAGGCGCTGGTCCTGGGTTCGAGCCCCAGAGGTCTCACCAATATCCACCACCGTGTTGTTCTAGGCAGTGGGTTTATCCGGCACCGGCTCGACAGCGACAAATTCCTGGGCGAACCGCCGGCTGTACTCCTCCAGCAGGCTCTCGACTCTTTTCCCATCCGCAGATCGAACGATCAGCCCGGCATGGTGGTGTTTCTTCAAGCGATACACCACTTCCGGTGCATCGTAGCCGCTTAGGTCCGGCTCGGGCACACGCGCCAGACAGATCACGCTGCCTGCATAGTCCTTCCGCAATTCCGGCAGGCGGTAAGTCTCGCCACGCAGGTTTGCCACTTCAATGCGGGCCCACTCGACCCAGGGATTGATCCCATAACTGTGTTCAACCACGTCCGCGATAAACGCTCCCCCAACGCGTGCCGCCGCTTCAAGAAAGTAGAACTCGTTGTCGGCCAACCCGCGGATAAATTCCACATGCGTCACTCCGCGCACCAACCCCATTGCAACCACCACCCGCTGATGGAGTGCTGACAGTGTCTCTGCGGCGGCGCTGCCGCGTTCCACCGTGCGCGTGGTGAAAATACCACCCTCATGCATCGTCTGCATCGGCGGCTGGCCATATTGATGTGCCGCTGCCAGTAGCGTCTCTCGTTCGCTGACCACGCCATCGACGTGAAAGATCACGCCACGCACAAATCTCTCCAACACGAACTGGCTCTGCCGGTCGCCCAGCGCCTCCAGCGCACGCCACACCTCTTCGGGCTCGTGCATTTTGCGAATCCCGACCGCCGACGCTTCTGTTCGCGGCTTCAAGAGCCACGGTCCGGGCACCCGCGACATCCAGCGGCGCAAATCGTCGTAGTTGATCACCGAAGTGAACTCCGGCACACGAATGCCAGAGAGTTGTGCCTGCGCTCGCATCGCCAGTTTGTCGCGAAAATAGAGCGTCGTCGACAGTCCCATGCCTGGGATGCGCATATATTCACGCAGAGCCGCGACCGTCTCCATGTCAAACTCGTCCAGCGCGACGATGCGATCGATGCGGCGTGTGCGCGCCAGATAGGAGATCGTGTTGATCACCTGACCGGTCGATAGATTCTCCGGCATGGTGAAAACTTCAGCGATGACATCGCGTGGCCACTCCGTGGAATCGCGATGCTTGTCTACGGTCAGCAGCAGCACGCGACAACCCAGCCGCGCAGCCTCGCGCATGAACGCTTCGCCTTTTACATAGGTGGTGAAACAAAGAATCGTGTTCGTCTGTTCGCCGTTCGTCATCGTCGAATCAGTCTAACCCGCATCCGATGTTCCGCCGTCGCAAGTTAGTAGCGGACATCGCCCATCAAGGTCTCGACTTCCACACGCTGTTCGCCCGTCAGCGGCAGCAAAGGGAGGCGCGGACGCCCGCCGTAATAGCCATTCAGATCGCATGCATATTTGATGGCCGCGATGCCGAGTTGAGAGACGATCCGCGTGCCCGCAGGAACGATACGCTGCTGCTTCTCCGCCGCCAGCGGGGCATTGCCCTCACGCCACGCCGTATACACCTCGTAGCAGCACTGCGGCGCAGGCGCAGCGAGGCCGAGCACAGCACCCACCGCCCCCGCTTCCAGCGACGGATGCAGCGTCTGCGCACCCCCGGCGAGCACCTGAAAGCCGACTTCCTTGCTGCGCGTCTTCAAAGGGATCGCGGGAGGAGCCACCGCCGTCGCCACCGACCCCGCGCTGAGCGATGAGATCGCCACGAAGGTAGAGGGTGCTGCAGTCACGACAGGATTGCGCATGCGGCCGGTCACCGCCGCAAAGACGCTGGTAACCGCGACTGTGCTCTTTCTGCCGCGCGTGGCCGCGACCACCTCGGCGATGCGCTCTGGCCGCCCGCTGGAGTCCTTCAACCCAAGGATGTTCTGATGCTGCGCCAATTCGCCAACCACCTCCGCCGGCAACTCGTAGTTGATCAACGGAGGAACACTGTAGAGAATGACCGG
The DNA here is from genome assembly GCA_038199445.1 of Terriglobales bacterium. Taxonomy (GTDB): domain Bacteria; phylum Acidobacteriota; class Terriglobia; order Terriglobales; family Acidobacteriaceae; genus JBBPYY01. The sequence goes on from JBBPYY010000091.1 coordinate 9,877, forward strand.
CAGCGGAGATGCATCTGCGACCGCCCGGTAATAGGTCAGCATCGCTAGCGGTGTCATCTGCGTGCGATAAAAGTGCGGAGTTCTCACCAGCACGGCGTCATATTGCAGTCGCGCTGCCTCCTCCGTTAACGCAAGCGTATGGCGCACGCTCTCTTGCCCGACCCCGGCCACCATCACCTTTTCTGGTGTCGCAGATGCAATGGCAAAAGCGAGAACTTCGCGCTGCTCCTCGAGAGAAAGCAACACCGTCTCCCCGGTCGAACCCAGCACCACCATGCCGGCAACTTGTGAACGCGAATAGCGGTCTACGTTGTGCTCCAACTTCTTGAAATAGACAGAGCCGTCCGGGTAAAACGGAGTCGTGATGGCAGGAAAAATTCCTTCAAGCAGCATGCGTCTATTCTAGTTACTTCTAGCGACTGAAATTCAGCTCGCAGGCTGCGGCCAACCGTTCGGGGCTTCCCGCCGTCCTATGTCCAGGTGTCAAGGAAGTGCGGGGAGCTGGGTTTTCGCGATTTCCCCGGCTAGCCATCTGCGAAGGAGAATCGCCAACAGCAGACGGACTCGCACTTCGCGCCTTATTTCACAACTGCCTCAATTTTCGCGCGCTCGGCCACAGGGCTACCATGCAGCGTCTGTAAAGCATTCACGCTGATGGTCAGATTCTGCATCGCGGCAATGCCCTCAGCCGCAGCGCGCGCAGCCGCCATCGTCGTAATCGTCGGAATGCGCGCAAGCACCGCCGCCCGCCGAATCGCCTTTTCGTCAAAAAATGGATCCTGGCCACGCGGAGTGTTGATGATCAACTGAATGCGTTCGCTCTTGATCAGGTCGACGCAATTCGGTCGTCCCTCTTTCACTTTGTAAACGCGTTCAACCGGCATGTGTGCGCGTTCGATCGTGTCCGCCGTGCCGTGGGTGGCGACCAGGCTGAATCCTAATTCGACAAACCGCCGCGCAATATCGAGCAGCGCGACTTTGTCGCGGTCGTTGACGCTGAGAAACACCGTTCCGCTCGCCGGCAGCACCTGACCGGCGGCAAGCTGGGCCTTGGCGAACGCCTCGCCAAAATTATCTGCGACGCCCATCACCTCGCCGGTCGACTTCATCTCGGGCGATAGAACCGCGTCGACGCCCGGAAATTTTCCCCACGGAAAAACCGGCGACTTCACAAAGTAGTGCGAACGCACTTCGATGTCGCGTCCCTCTGTCACATGTTCTGGCAGCAGTTCGCGCAGCGTGCGCCCGGTCATGATGCGCGCCGCAATCTTGGCCAGTTGCACGCCGGTTGCCTTTGAGACGTAGGGCACCGTGCGCGAAGCGCGCGGATTCACTTCGATGACGAAAACTTTTTCACGCTGCACCGCAAACTGAATGTTGACCAGGCCGCGCACATCGAGCGCCAGCGCCAGCTTGCGCGTGTAATCGCGAATCGTCGCAATCACAGCCGCCGACAGATCGACGGAAGGCAGCACGCACGAAGAGTCGCCGCTGTGAATTCCCGCTTCTTCAATATGCTGCATGATTCCCGCGATCACCACATCCTTGCCATCGCAGAGAGCGTCTACATCCACTTCGACCGCGTCTTCGAGAAAATGGTCGATCAGCACCGGCCGCTCCTGCGAATACTCCACCGCTTCTTGCATGTATTGCGTAATCGCCGCGTCGTCATATGCAATCACCATGGCGCGCCCGCCAAGCACATACGATGGCCGCACCAGCACCGGATACGCAACGCGATGCGCGCCCGCCAGGGCTTCGGCAACACTCGTCGCCATCGCGCCCGGAGGCTGCGGAATACTAAGGTCATCGATCAATTTGCCAAAGCGCTTGCGGTCTTCCGCCAGATCAATCGACTCCGGCGATGTGCCGATGATGGGCACCCCCGCGGCCTTTAGCGGCAGCGCAAGGTTCAGCGGAGTCTGTCCGCCGAACTGCACAATCATCCCTATCTCCGCGCCTCCCGAGGCTTCGTGCGCATAAACCTCCAGCACATCCTCGAGCGTCAGCGGTTCAAAGTACAGCCGGTCGCTGGTGTCGTAATCCGTGGAAACTGTCTCAGGATTGCAGTTCACCATGATGGTCTCGTAACCATCTTCCTTCAGCGCGAAGGCCGCATGGCAGCAGCAGTAATCGAACTCAATTCCCTGCCCGATACGATTCGGCCCGCTGCCTAGAATAATGACTTTTTTTCTCGCAGTCGGAGGCGCCTCGTCCTCTTCGTCATACGTCGAATAGAGATATGGCGTGTAGCTCTCAAATTCTGCGGCGCACGTGTCCACCAGCTTGAATACGGGCCGCACGTGATGTTTTCCACGCAGTTCACGCACTCGCGCAACACCCGCTTTGCCTTCCATTCCCCACACGGACGCTAAACGCTCATCCGAGATTCCGATACGTTTCGCAGCGCGCAGAATTTCCGGCGTCACATCCGCGATGGCATGCTTCGACAGCGCGGTAAGCTCATCCCCAATCTGCTTCATCTGGTAAAGAAACCACGGGTCGATCGCGGTCAGTCGAGTAATTTCTCTGACCGTCATTCCTTGCTCGAACGCGTAGCTTATATAGCGCAGCCGCTCAGGATGGGGCGTGACGAGTCGCTGCGTCAGACGGCGCGGTTCCACTTTTTCCGCGCTCGCTGCTTTGCCGGTCTCAAGGGAGCGGAGTGCCTTCATCAGCGATTCTTTGAAGCTGCGTCCGATCGCCATCACTTCGCCGACCGATTTCATCTGCGGGCCCAGCGTCTCGTCCGTCCCGGGAAATTTCTCAAACTGCCACTTCGGAATTTTCACCACGACGTAATCGATGGACGGTTCAAAACACGCCGGCGTCTTCTGCGTAATGTCGTTCGGAATTTCGTCGAGTGTATATCCGACCGCGAGGCGCGCGGCAATCTTCGCAATCGGAAACCCAGTGGCCTTCGACGCCAGCGCAGAAGAACGCGAAACGCGCGGGTTCATCTCGATCACTGTCATGCGGCCATTCGTGGGGTTCACGGCAAACTGCACATTCGATCCGCCGGTCTCGACTCCGATCTCACGCATGATGGCGATCGCGGCATTGCGCATGGACTGATATTCGCGATCCGTCAACGTCTGTGCGGGAGCGACCGTGATCGAATCGCCCGTGTGAACGCCCATTGGGTCAATATTTTCAATCGAACAGATGATGATGACGTTGTCAGCGAGGTCGCGCATGACCTCCAGCTCATACTCTTTCCAGCCCAGCACCGACTCTTCGATCAGGCACTCATGCACCGGCGAAAGGTCGAGACCGCGCGAAAGAATCTCCATTAGCTCGTCGCGGTTATACGCGATGCCGCCGCCCGAACCGCCCAGTGTGAATGACGGACGCACGATAACCGGGTAGCCGATCTTCTGCGAAAACTCAATTCCGTCGCGAATATTTGTAATCAGCGCAGAGCGCGGCACGTCGAGACCAATCTTCGCCATCGCGTCTTTGAAGAGCAGGCGGTCTTCCGCTTTCTTGATCGCCTCGAGTTTTGCGCCGATCAGCTCGACATTGTATTTCTCCAGTACGCCCGAATCGGCAAGATCGACCGCTAGATTCAGCGCCGTCTGTCCACCGACCGTCGGCAGAACGGCGAAGATTCCCTGCTTGCCCGACGCCGTGAGCATCTCGGCTTCAATGCGAATAATTTCTTCTGCATACTCGCGCGTCAGAGGCTCGATGTACGTGCGATCTGAGAACTCGGGATCGGTCATGATGCTGGCTGGATTCGAGTTCAACAGAATCACTTCAAAGCCCTCAGCCTTGAGCGCCTTACAAGCCTGGGTGCCTGAGTAATCGAATTCTGCCGATTGGCCAATGACGATCGGGCCCGAGCCGAGCACAAGTATTTTCGCGATGTCGTTACGACGTGGCATGTCTGTCTTTACCTGTAAATCTCTTTGCGATGCCCGACTGCAATGACCAGAACGAGCAATTTCCTGTCCTTGATCTCAGTGATGATGCGATAGTCGCCAAGCCTGTAGCGCCAGTACCTCCGCACTTCGCCCACCAGAGAGTGGCCCATCGACCGAGGATTTTTGGCTTTGCCGATCTTGTCTGTCATGAATCGAGTGATGAGATCAGCGCCGGGCTTGTCCAGTTTTTTGAGCTGCTTCCTGGCCGTGTCGGAGTACTCAATCGCCCAGGCCAAGTTCGCGTCTCACTTCTTCTGTGCTGAAAGTTGGCTCATTCCTTTTAAGCACCGCGTCCGCCATCAGGATGTCTTCCTGGTCCTCGACGTACCGCCGGATCGCTTCTTTGGCATAGAAACTCTTGCTGCGACCCGTCCGGGAGGCGAGTTTCGCGAGACGCTCTTCAAGCTCTGGTTCTAAACGTACGCCTAACATCACTCCTCCATTTGTTTAACAAGTTTAACACGTAGGAATCCAGCAAGTCAGCCCCTCCACTCTTCCATCATCGCGCGAAAATTGCCGAACAGATAATTCGAGTCGTGCGGCCCGGGGCTCGCCTCCGGGTGATACTGCACGCTCAACAGAGGCATCGTCCGGTGACGCAATCCCTCAAGCGTCTGATCATTCAAATTGATGTGCGTCAGTTCGACTTCCTGTGCGTTCAGGCTGTCAGGATCGACGGCGTAATTGTGATTCTGTGCTGTAATCTCGATCTTCCCGGTGGAGAGGTGCTTCACAGGGTGATTGCCGCCATGATGGCCAAATTTTAGCTTGTAGGTCTTGCCACCAAGCGCAAGGCCGATCAACTGATGTCCCAAACAGATTCCAAACACAGGAGTCTTCCCCGCCAGCTTGCGAATCGCCTCCTGTGCGTACGTGACCGGCTCAGGGTCTCCCGGCCCGTTCGAAAGAAACACTCCGTCGGGCTTCAGTTCCAAAACATCCTCGGCGCTTGTAGTCGCAGGCACGACCGTGACGCGGCAGCCTTCCCGCGTCAGCATACGCAGAATGTTGTGCTTGATTCCGTAGTCATATGCCACAACGTGCAGGTTGCAATCGCGAGCGGGCTGCGGCACCAGCGCATTATCCTGCGGAGTCATAATGACCGCATTGCGCGGGTCGGATTCGCTCCACGCATAGCGTGTCTTTGTCGAAACCCCTGACGCCAGATCGTGACCATCAATTTTTGGAGTCGAACGCGCCTTGTCCACCAGCGTGTCGGCATTCGTTTCAATTGAAGACAAAACACCGCGCATCACCCCGTGCGTGCGCAGATGCCGCACCAGTGCGCGCGTATCGATGTCCGCGATCACAGGAATGTTGTAGCGCTCTAGATACTCATCCGCGACCTGCGTCGAACGCCAGTTGGAGCTGATCGGCGAAAACTCACGCGTGACCAGGCCCTCGATGTACGGGTGCGTGGCCTCGTTGTCAGAAAGGTTCGTCCCGTAATTGCCGATTTGCGGATTGGTAAGAACAACGATCTGCCCAGCGTAGGAAGGATCGGTGAAGATTTCCTGGTAGCCGGTGAGGGATGTATTAAAAACAACTTCGCCGTAGCATTCGGCTTTGGCACCATGTCCAGTGCCGCGGAAAATGCGCCCGTCCTCGAGCGCAAGAAGAGCCTGCATCGCCTCTCCGAAGAGTAGATTTTACCGATTTTAGCAGCTACAGGTGTGTACGGCTATGCAATGGTTTTGCTCGCTCGACGGCTAACGCACCACGCCAATATCCGTGGAAGGCCAGAAAACGAACACCGCTTTGCCGTAGACCAATTTGCGGTCTACCGGACCGAAATCACGGCTGTCCGACGAAATCGACCGGTGGTCGCCCATCACGAAGTATTCATGGGGAGGAATCACGCTCTCCTCATACGACCGGTCGTCATGAAAACGGCGGGGCACGTAATCTTCACTGAGCAGGCTCCCGTTGACGTAGACCTGGCCGCGATCGATCCTCAGCACGTCGCCCGGTACAGCAATGACGCGTTTGATGTAACTCTTCTCAACATCGCGCGGGTAGCGGAAAACAATCACTTCGCCGCGGCTGATATCGCTGAAGTGATACGTAAACTTATTGATGAAGAGTCTGTCCTGGTCCGCCAGCTGCGGAACCATGCTCGTGCCCTCTACCCGCACCGGCTGATAGAGAAACGTGATGATAAAAAACGAAACAATAATCGAAAGACCCAAATCGCGAACCCAGACGCTCAGTAGACCTCTTGGCTCTGGCGCCGGCGCACCGGACGCAGCGATTGGGAGACTTGCCGCAGAGTTCTCATCGGCTGCGGTGATCGATTTGATTTCGTCTTCGGTCATCTTCATTTCAAATCTTTGGATCATTCAGTCTTAGGGCGTTCCCGGAGCGCAGCCAAGACCATCGGGACAAAATAACGGCCGCCCGCGCTTCGGTTTTTGCAACTGATTCTGCGACTGCGGCACCGGCAACCATGCCTGTTCGGTGTTGTGGACAGCGTCGAGCCCGGCCAACTGACTCTGTTGCAGCTCAAGCGGACGCTGCAGCACCATCTCTATCGAAGTGCCGGGCTCGATGACAATGTCATTGCCCCGCGTCAACAGAGTGGTCAGCACGCCTACGACCAGGCCTGCTCCTGAACCGACTCCAAGGCCCTCGCCCACGTGACCGGTTGCCGCCCCGGCAATGGTCCCAATCCCCGCCCCGGTTGCCGCTGTCCGTGCGATCTGACCGAGGTCGCTGCCCTTCGAACCAGCCTGCTGAATCGTGCCTTCGCCATCTTTGATCTTTGGCCCGTCTGAGCCGGGCAGCCCATCGACTGTGCCAGGCACGGTGACCACAGCGCCGTTGGGGAAAATCATGCTGGTGAAATGCATTGCCACTTCAGCGCGGCCCTTTACGCGACCGGGGCGAACGACGTGGTCAATGGTGCCCTGCACATAAATGCCAGCCGGAACGACAACCCGGGTACCGTCTGTGATGGGGAACGTCGAGACGAGATACACACCGTCTCCAACACGAGCTGTTTTCGTATTCACCCCGCTACGCAAGGCGAGCAGTACCTTTGTCCCCGCGGGCAGCATCGTCACGGAAGACATCATCGCGTTTCCTGGCGGCAGCGGCGACTGCGGCGGAGGGGCTCCCGTCGGCGGCAGCGGTGAAGGCGAGGGAGCGCTGGGCTTCGTCGCTGGAGCGGGCAACTGGGGAGACGGAACGGTAGGCGGCGCGGCGGTCGGATTCGGAACCGTCGGATTAGGCACCGTAGGATTCGGCGCTGTCGGATTCGGAACTGTAGGATTGGGCACCGCAGGATTCGGCACGCTCGGGTTGGGCGCACTCGGATTGGGCGACGTTTGCGATCCTGAACCGCCGACCGGCGTCTGCGAACCCGCGGATCCCGGAATACCTCCAGACGGCGTGGTTGGAGCCCCAGACGCTGGCGTCTGTGAACCCAATGATCCTGGAATGCCTCCTGACGGCGTGGCTGAAGTTCCCGACGCTGGCACCGTACCGGATGGCGCTGGTAACGGAGTCGTTTGCGCAGGCGCTGGAAGCGCACCAAGCGCGACGGTAAGAATCAAGCCGGAAATTACAGCGCGTGTCTGCATTTTTGTATGTCCCCACGACTGAGGTGACGTTCCGTGAACGCCAGTGTAGCGCCAAGTTTTGAGACGCGCCAACGCGCAGATGGTAACGGGGCGAGATTGGTCACGCGAAAAGCCGCGACCACATAAAGCTATCCCCGATACGAACTGTGTTCCAGATACGAACTGTTTCCAAGTACGCTCTGTTTCCAGCTACGCTCTGTGGACCAGGATGCGCTAATCTCATCGGCGATGGCTGCTCCGACCCACTTTAGCGTTGCTGAGCAGGTCTTGGCCGAAGCAGTAGCGGCTGGCGCTTTCCCAGGAGCTGCCTACGGCATCCTGCATCCCGAGGGCCTCGCAGTAGGATCGGTAGGCCGCTTCATGTACGACGAGTCTTCGCCGCTGGTGAGCCCGGAAACCGTTTATGACATCGCGAGCGTCACCAAGGTCGTAGCCACCACATCCATGGCGATGCGGCTCTTTGAACGTGGAATTCTCAAACTCGATCAGCCGTTCCACCAGATTATGCCTGAGTTCGTTAGCGAAGAACCCGCCGACAGCCCAAAGAGGTTGGTGACCATGCGCATGCTGCTGGCCCATTCCTCGGGACTTCCAGGCTGGGCACCGCTGTACGAACTCTGCGCAACTCGCGAAGAACTCCTCGCAGCCTGCTACCGCATGCAGCTGACGACCGTGCCGCAGAGGAAAACCGAATACTCAGATATCGGCTTCATTCTTCTCGGCGAAGCACTGCAGCGACTGGCCGGCGAGCCCCTCGACACATTTGTCTTTAGAGAAATCTTGTCGAACCTCGCAATGAGCAGCACGCTGTTTCGCCCTCCTGCGCAAATGAGCGGTTATATTCCTCCGACCGAGCATGATCTGAAGTTTCGCAATCGCATCATCCAAGGAGAAGTCCAGGATGAGAATTGCTGGGTCATGGGTGGTGTAGCCGGGCACGCAGGACTATTTTCCAACGTGGGTGATCTACTCAAATTAGCTGACTGCATGCTCAGCGGTTCAAGAGAACTTTTCTGGCCCGAGACTGTTCAATTCTTTACCACCCGCGAGACCGAACCAAACGGCACTTCCCGCGCTCTTGGGTGGGACACGCCTTCGCCCGAACACTCATCTTCTGGCCGCTGCTTCTCCGCGTGGTCGGCCGGCCATCTCGGCTTCTCTGGCACATCTCTTTGGATCGATTTCAAACAGCGGATCGCAATCGTACTTCTCACCAATCGCTGCTGGCCGTCGCGCGAGAATAATGCGATTCGCACCGTCCGGCCGCTGTTCCACGATGCTGTGATGCGCGCGCTGGGGGCTCATTCTGCGAATGTTCTACGCCCATAGGCGCATCGCACGATAGAATGGGGAGTTTACGGAGACCACAGAACGACGATGTCAGCAACTACTGAGCACAAAGAGCCGAAGACAAAGCCTTCTGTCAAAGAACTCCAATTCCTGACGACAGAAGGCGCGAACGACGCCTCTGAGGGCTTCGACACAAAATCTGCATTAGACATCGCGCGCATCATCAATCACGAAGATGCAAAAGTCGCGACCGCCATCCGCAAGGCCCTCCCCGAAATCGCGCAGGTGATCGACGTAGTCGCCCGGCAATTGAGAGACGGTGGGCGGCTGATTTATGTGGGCGCCGGTTCAAGCGGCCGCATCGCTGCTCTCGATGCCAGCGAATGTCCTCCCACCTACTCAACCACGCCTCAAACAGTGCAGTACATCATGGCCGGCGGCCCCAAAGCCCTCGCCAGCGCAGCGGAAGTAAACGAAGATTCCCGCGAAATGGGCCAGCGCGACATCGCCCGCCGCCGTCCCACTCGCAAAGATATCGTCATCGGCGTCTCGGCCAGCGGGCGCACGCCTTATGTGGTTGCCGCTGTCGAATATGCCCGCGCGCGCGGCGCCCGGACCGCTGCCGTCTCCTGCAATCAGGACTCTGAACTCGCGGCGGTCGCCGAGATCTCCATTGTTGCCGAGGTCGGCCCTGAAGTGGTCTCCGGCTCAACCCGCATGAAGGCGGGCACCGCGCAAAAAATGGTTCTGAACATGATCACCACCGGCGCGATGACCCGGCTCGGCTATGTGTACGAGAACTGGATGGTCAACGTACATATGAAGAATTCCAAGCTGGTGGAACGCGGCATTGGAATCCTCATGAAGGCAGCCAAAGTGGATCGCGATGTCGCCGTCCGTACGATGAAATCCGCCGGCAAGAGCGTGCAAATAGCGCTGGTCATGCTCAAAGCAAGCGTCGACAAGCCTGAGGCAGTCCGTCGTCTGGCCAAAGCCGACGGCAACGTGCGGCGCGCTATTGAGGACGCAGTGCTCGAACTGTAAGCCAATGCGCCGGGCGTCCCCGTCGCCGCGTACCTATCTCAACACCGAATTTCCACGCAAGCGCTCCGTACAATGACCGCTGACCACATAACTGCTGACTACCACACCTATGGATAAGTTCATCATTCGGGGCGGCAACCCGCTGCTCGGTACCGTTCGCGTCTCAGGCGCTAAAAACTCCGCGCTCCCCTGCATGGCCGCGGCCCTCCTGACTGAAGGCGAAGTCGTCCTCGAAAACATCCCCCAGGTACGCGACATCGAGACAGAGCGCAAGCTGCTCGCATCCATGGGCGCCGAAGTCGAACTCGGCTATGGTCGCGCCCAACATCGCACCACCATCCGCTGCGCTGTTCTTTCTGACCCAGTCGCGAAATACGAAATTGTGAAGACGATGCGCGCCTCTTCTCTGGTACTCGGGCCCCTCGTCGCGCGCACCGGTCTGGCGCGCGTCGCCATGCCCGGCGGCTGCGCAATCGGAGGCAGGCCCATTGACCTTCACATCAAAGCTCTGGAAATGATGGGTTGTGAAATCGCGCAGGAACACGGTTACCTTGAAGCGCGCGCCAAGCGGTTGCGCGGGGCCCACATCGTCTTCGACAAAATAACCGTGACAGGCACCGAAGACATTTTGATGGCTGCCACCCTCGCCGAGGGCGAAACGTTGCTTGAGAATTGCGCGCGCGAACCCGAAGTGCAGGACCTCGCCGCACTTTTGATCGCGATGGGGGCAAAGATTCAAGGCGCTGGTACGTCGCAAATTCGCGTGCAGGGCGTGACCTCGCTGCATGGCGCGAAACACCGCATCAATCCAGATCGCATCGAAGCAGGAACGTTTCTCGTCGCCGGCGCGATTACAGGTGGAGATCTCAATGTTGTCGGCATCGTGCCGGAGCACATCTCAGCCCTGCTCGTGAAGCTTGAAGAATGTGGCGTGAAGTGTGAAGTGCGCGGCGATCAGGTGCGCATCTCGAGCGATGGCCGACTCAAGGGCGCCGACATCGCGACGGAAGAATTTCCCGGCTTCCCCACCGATATGCAAGCGCAATACATGGCGCTCACTACGCAAGCAGAAGGCACCTCGCTGGTGACGGAAAACATCTTTGAGAATCGGTTCATGCACGTGCAGGAATTGGTACGCATGGGCGCAAATATCAAGGTAGACGGGCGCACTGCAACCATCCGCGGCAAGACTCCCCTCTCCTCTGCCGCGGTCATGGCCAGCGATCTGCGCGCCTCTGCATCCCTCATCCTCGCCGCGCTTGTCGCGGACGGAGAAACCATCATCGACCGCATTTACCATCTCGACCGCGGCTACGAGCGCATGGAAGAAAAGCTGCGCGGAGTCGGTGCCCAGATTCGCCGCATCGGCGATGTCTTTCAAACGAAACCAGCATCGTAGCGGTAGTCCCAGGAATCAAACCTTCGTCGGGGACACCTCGGCATGCTGATTTCAACAAACGGAGCCCCCTTATGCCCGATGCATCTTTCGAACTCGATCACCAGCTACGAATCCATCTGCGCGACCTGCTTGCCTCGGGCGAGAGCCATGCCAAGAACCAAGCAGCGCTCGCTGATCTTCCCGTCCCTTTGCGCGGGCAAAGAGTCGCCGGCATCGATCACACCGCGTGGCAGATGCTGGAGCACATGCGCATCGCGCAGGCTGACATCCTCGAGTTCTGCCGCAGCCCGCACTACAAAGCACCCGTATGGCCCGATGATTACTGGCCGCGCTCCGAAGCGCCCAGCTCTGACGGTGCATGGGAGGAGAGCCGCCGCCAATTCTTCGCGGATCTCGACGTGCTGCAGCTACTCATTGCAGACCCGAAACAAGATTTGTTCGCTCCCATCCCATGGGGCGAAGGACAGACGCTACTGCGCGAAGCCCTGCTGGTCGCAGATCACAACAGCTATCACCTCGGGCAAATTGTTCTGCTCCGCAAAGCGCTCGGCGCCTGGAACTAACGCCAACTGACCGCGAGATGCCAGCGGCTCCTGTGGTTCGCCGCTTTTGCCAGTACATTCTCATACTCTTCCAACTCGCCAACGATCGGCAGCGTTGCACTGCCGAGTGACATCGGGTTTCGCCGCAACTCCGTCAACAGCGCCCTTACACTCACCAGGCCCTCCGCTGGGAGAAACCACTGCGGCGGAGGCAGCGTCTTCACCAGTTCCGGATCGCCTGCGCCTTCATCCAGCAAGAGCGCCATTGAATTCACATCTGCAGAAAAGAAGTCGAGGAGCGGCTTCACCCCGAGACGCGAGGCTATCTTTTCCAGAGCATCCTCGTTTGCCGCAAGCGCACGCCCGTTGACGAAAATATCGAAACCGGGGTCCTCGCCTTCAACGACGATGTACATCGATGCAGCCATGCGCGTTAGTGTACAAGCCCGGCTACGGCGCGGGAACCTCTTCGACGAGTAGCGAGACAGGTTCATCCGTATGGCTTCCGGCCCGCAATACAAATCCCACACTGGCGAGCACGATGCCCGATCCGATCAGCATCAGCAGCGGCACACGTTCGCGCAGCCAGAGCGCGCCTTCTGCGATGGCGACTAAAGGAATGATCAATTGCATGGTCGCCACTTTGTACGGCTCCATCTTTTGCAGCAGCCAGAAGTACCCCGTGAACCCATAGCAGCTGGCCACGATGATCAGAAACCACAGTGCGCCGATCGCATCCCGCGTCCAGTCACTGGAGACGTGACGCTCAAACAAAGCGGAACCGGCAGACAGAAAAAGTCCACCCGCCAGCATTGAGAGCGAATTGCTCATCAGCGGGGAAATCTTGCTCAATTGCCGTTTCGCCGTGAGGGCAGCAAACGCCTGGCAGACGACGCTGGTCAGCACCGCGGCCGCCGCACCGATCTGCGTGCCCGAAGCGTTCAATGCGCCAGAAAGCACCAGCAGCAGACCGCCCCAACCCAGCAAGATCGCTTGCATCGCCGCGCGCGGCACGCGGCGTCGGTTCACCAGCGGAGTCAATACCGACATAAACAGCGGCATCGCTGCATAGAGCACTGCCGTCAGGCTGGAGCTGATTCGCTGCTCTGCCCAGAAGATCAGTGCGTACGGAATAGCGAACATCAACACAGACATCACCGCGATCGCCCGCCATTCCTCGCGCACCGGCCAGCGCACGCGACGCAGCAAAGCAATCGGCAACAGCAGCAGCCCTGCCAGGACAAAACGAATCGCAGCGCTGCGCATCGGCGCGACATGGCTGACCAGCACGCTGATCACGGCCCACGTCGACCCCCACACGATGCAGAGGGAGACATACATTGCAATGCGCTGCATCTTCATGCGTACTTAGATTGTCGCATCGCAGTAAGATTTAGTGACCCCAGACAGGCCGAGGGAACGCAGCGATGGCAACTCTTTCATTCGCATCAAACAAGTCTCATGTAGTCGCCAGCGCGCAGCGTATCCCCTGGTATCTCTGGTGCGTCACGCTGGCTGTGACTTCGGTCACCATCGGAGCGCACTGGGATGTCTCCTGGCACCGCTCCATCGGTCGAGACACCTTCTGGACTCCCGCCCACATGGCCATTTACGCATGCGGCGTGCTTGCCGGAATCGCCTGTGGCTATCTCATCTTTGCCACGACCGTGTTACGCCGGCCTGAACTCGTCGCGTCTTCAGTCCGTGTCTTCGGCTTGCGTGCGCCGCTCGGGGCATTCCTCGCGGCGTGGGGCGGCATCGTAATGCTCACTTCCGCCCCATTCGACAACTGGTGGCACAACGCCTACGGCCTTGACGTAAAAATCATCAGTCCTCCACACGTCGTCCTGATGCTTGGTATTTGGGCGATCTGCCTGGGCTCGCTGCTGCTGGTGCTGGGTCAGATGAACCGCGCCCAGGGCCGCCAGCACCAGCATCTGCAGTGGATCATCCTCTACTTCGGCGGACTGCTGCTCGTCCTCAACATGTTTTTCCGCATGGAGTATGTCTGGGACGTCTACCTGCACAACGCCATCGCGTATAAAGCGATGGCGCTCGGCGTACCCCTCTACTTCGCCACCCTCTGGCACGCTTCGCGCTTTCGGTTTGCATCTACTGTCGCATCGGCGATCTACATCCTCTTCGGGATTGGATTGATTCTTCTACTGCCGCTCTTCCCCGCTGCTCCCAAGCTCGGCCCGGTGCTCCATAATGTCACGCAGTTCATCCCGCCGAAATTCCCCATCCTGCTCATCGCTCCCGCCCTCGCCCTCGATCTGCTTTGGTCGCGCTCGCAAAAGTGGAATGCATGGCTCACCGCGCTCATTAGCGGGCCCGTCTTCATACTCACCCTCGTCGCGGTCGAGTGGCCTTTCGCCAACTTCCTCATGACGAAGGCGGCCGAGAACCGCTTCTTCGCCACCGGTTACTTCAGCTATTTCGCCCCGGCAGACTCACCCGATGTGCTGCGAATATTTCTCCGTCCTCAACATGGCCTGGAACTTTGGAGCGGCTTGCTGACAGCCATGCTTTTCGCCAGCGTATGCGTCTTACTCGGCCAGAAACTCGGCGGCTGGATGCGCGAGGTAAAGCGTTGAATCACCGCCTCCCCCTCGTGGCTCTCTTGTTCGCCTGCCTTCGAGCATGGGCGCACGTCGGATCGCCAGATGTTTTCGTAGAGACCAGCGCCGGCCCGTACCACCTCTACGTTACGATGCAGCCGCCGCAGGTGATTCCCGGAGTCGCAGCCATCGAAGTACGTGCCTCTGGCCCCGCCATCACTTCCATCACGATCACGCCGATGCCGCTCACCGGAGAAGGCGCAGACCATCCGCCAAAACCCGATGCGATGCATTCCTCGTCACAAGACGCGCAATTCTTCACCGGCAGTCTGTGGCTGATGGAGGGCGGCTCGTGGCAGGTGCGATTTCAAGTGGACGGCGCCGCCGGTTCCGCCGTCGTCTCTGTACCCATACCCGCCGTCCCGCTGACCACCTTGAAGATGACGCGTGGACTGGGCATTCTGTTGTCTTTGCTCGGAATCTTCCTGGTCGCCGGCCTCGTCGGCATCGCCGCCGCTGCACAGCGCGAAGCGCAGCTTCCCCCCGGAGCGCCCCCCAATCCCCGCACCCGCAAACGCGCCGCCATCGCCGCCGGTGTAGCCCTCGTCGTGCTCCTCGCCGCCGCCTGGTTCGGCGGCGCATGGTGGAATGCGGAAGCCTCCACCTACGCAGACCATGTCTACCGCCCGCTCGTCCTGCGCCCGACGCTCAACGCCCCAGGCGTGCTCGAGCTCTCGATCATCGATCCCGGCGCGAAGGGCACTTCCCGGTTCAACTTCATCCTCGATCACAATCACCTGATGCACCTTTACGCGGTGCGTTGGCCTGCGCTCGACGTGGTCTATCACCTGCATCCCAGCCAGCGTGGCCCAGGGGAATTTCTGCTGCAACTACCGACCATGCCGCCCGGCGAATATCGCCTCTACGCCGACGTCGTCCATGCAAACGGCTTCCCCGAAACACTGACCGGCCATATCGAGGTCGGACAAATCTCAGCCGGGCGCGCGCTCATCGGAGACGACGCCACGGGTTCCGCCCCACCCATCGGCACGGCAGACGCGAATGCGAATGACTTTCACTTGCCAGACGGATATCGCATGCACTGGGACCGTCCCTCCGAACTCGCCGCCAGAGAACCATACGAATTTCGCTTCCAGCTACTGACCAAAGAAGGCAAAGCTCCGCACGACATGGAGCTCTACATGGGGATGAACGGCCACGCCGCCTTCATCAAAGACGATGGCTCCGTGTTCGCGCACGTGCATCCCTCAGGCACCGCATCCATGGCCGCCATGATGTTGGCTTCCGCGCAAAATGGAAGCGCAATGGACATGCAGCCGATTCCCAGCGACAGCGTTATATTCCCCTACGGATTCCCAAAGACCGGCCGCTACCGCATCGTCATCCAGATGAAGCACGGCTCCACGATAGAAACTGGATTCTTCGACACGTCTGTAGTGGCGCAGCACTAGCGCCATTCGCGCGAAAGAAAAGGCCGCGCTTAAGAGCGCGGCCTTTCAATCCAACTACAGCCTAGCGGCTTCCGCCGCCGGAACCACCGGAACCTCCCGAACCACCAGGGCCGCCCGGACGCCGTCCGCCCCGCCCGCGACGACGGCGATTGTTGGCGCCTCCGCCGGCTGGACGCGGACCACGATCTCCCGCTGGCGCAGAACCGGCAACCACAGGCGTATCGGCGCGATTGAAGTTCGGCTCACTGCCGTCCGTCGCATCGTCGTCGAAATCATCTCCGCCCTCGAGCGTGATGGTTGACGCGTTCGACGATGGTTGACGTTCCGCCGAAGCAGCCATCTGCACCACATGTCCTTCGCCATGGCCATTCTCGCTTGGCGCACCCTCCGGCAAGCCGAGTTTCGCGCGCTGCTCTTTCAATACAGCTTTGCGCGAGAGCTTGATGCGGTTGCCTTCCACCGACAACACTTTCACCAGCACCATATCGCCCTCGTTCAACTCGTCCTTCGTGTCCTTGACGCGATGCTCGGCGATCTCGCTGATGTGCAACAAACCGTCCGTGCCGGGAAAGATCTCGACGAACGCGCCGAACTCCGCCAGGCGTACTACCTTGCCGAGATACGTCTTGCCAATCTCCGGCACAGCGGTCAGGTCGTTGATCATCTGCAGCGCCTTCGCCAGGCCCTCGGCCTCGCTCGACGCAACATTGACGCGGCCGGTGTCGTCGACATCGATCTTCACGCCGGTCACTTCGATGATGTTGCGAATCACCTTGCCGCCCGGTCCGATCAGATCGCGAATCTTGTCCGTCGGAATCTGCAGCGTGTGAATACGCGGCGCAAACTTCGACTTCTCCTCGCGGGAGCCGGCCAGCGCTGCATCCATCGTGTCGAGCAGGAACAACCGCCCACGGCGAGCCTGTTCCAGTGCCTCACGCATGATCTTGCCTGTGATGCCCGCGATCTTGATGTCCATCTGCAAAGCGGTTATGCCATCGCGAGTCCCGGCAACCTTGAAGTCCATGTCGCCATAATGGTCCTCCGCACCCGCGATGTCGGTCAGGATGGCGTATGCCTCGCCTTCCTTCACCAGACCCATCGCGACGCCGGCGACGGCAGCCTTGATGGGAATGCCCGCATCCATCAGCGCAAGCGATGCGCCGCAGATGGAAGCCATTGACGACGAACCGTTCGATTCCAGAATGTCAGACACCACGCGAATTACATACGGTGACTCTTCTTCGCTCGGCAACACAGCCGCGATGGCCCGTTCCGCCAGTGCGCCGTGTCCCACTTCGCGACGCCCCGTGCCCGTCATGCGGCCCGTTTCGCCCACTGAAAACGGCGGGAAGTTGTAGTGCAGCATGAAGCGCTTGCGCTGCTCGCCTTCATAGCTCTCCAGGCGCTGCGAATCATCGGTCGTGCCCAGCGTGACGGTTACAAGTGCCTGAGTCTCACCGCGAGTGAACAAAGCCGAACCGTGAACGCGAGGCAGAACGCCCGTCTCAATCGTGATCTGGCGAATCTCGTCGAATGCGCGGTGGTCAGGCCGCTGCCGCTCTTTCGTAACCGCCTGGCGGAAGATGTTTTCCCGCAGCAGCTCGTAATACTTCGATAGCTTTTTCGCGGCGGTAGGATCATCGGCCGGTAAATCAGCCTTTAGCTCATCTTTGATCTGCTTGATCATCGCGTAGCTGTCGAACTTCGCGTGCTGCTTGGTGTCAAGCGCATCTTTCAGGCGCTCTCCCACCTTGGCGACCAATGCGTCGTAGTAGGCGGCGTCATGCTCCACTTCGGACACGGCGCGCTTCTGTTTGCCGGCCTTTGAAATCAGCTCGTTCATCGCCGCGACGATCTTCTTGATCTCGACGTGAGCGAAATCGATCGCGTCTGCGACTGTGCTTTCAGAGACGCCGGTCGCGCCGGACTCCACCATCACGATGCCGTCCGCGGTGCCGACGACGGTGATGTTCACCGTGCTTACCTTGCGCTCTTCATACGTCGGATTGATGACGAAGTTGCCATCGATTTGACCGACGCGAACTGCGCCGACCGGGCCGTGAAACGGAATGTCAGACAGGCCGAGCGCCAATCCCGCAGCATTGATGCCGATGATGTCTGGATCGTTCTCTTTGTCGGCGGAAAAAACCAGCGCTATCACCTGGGTCTCGTTGCGGAAACCCTCAGGAAACAATGGGCGGATCGGGCGATCGATTTGACGGCACGTCAGAACTTCTTTTTCACTCGGCCGGCCTTCGCGCTTGATAAAGCCACCGGGAATGCGGCCACCCGCGTAGGTGTACTCGCGATAATCAACGGTCAGCGGAAAAAAATCGATGCCTTCGCGCGGATCAGGCGATGCGACCGCGGTCGCGAGAACAACTGTATCGCCAGATGTGACGAGAGCAGACCCTGACGCCTGCTTGGCCATGCGGCCCGTTTCAAATGTAAGTCGCCGGCCACCGGTGAGGTCTACTGTTACTTCCTGTTTCATTTGGGGAATCCTCGATTCACTTGTGTTTGTCAGCTCTGGAAGTTAGGACGCAGAAAAACCCTCCCGCGCAGCCGCTTTTTGATCGGCTGCTGCAGGTGGTCCGTTTTTTAGGACAGAAAGGGGTTGCTGCGGAAAGGAAAGGCTCGCACGGGCAAGTTCGCTGTGTATTTCCTATTGGCAATGAGGTCGGCGCTACTTGCGGATACCGAGCTTGCCGATCACGTCGCGATACCGGTTAGGGTCAGTCTGCTTAAGATAATCAAGCAAACGGCGGCGCTTTGAAACCAGCATCAGCAGGCCGCGGCGTGACCCGTGGTCCTTCTTATGCATTTTGAAATGTTCTGTGAGTTCGCCGATACGCTCGCTCAAAATCGCGATCTGCACCTCTGGCGAACCTGTGTCGGTATCATGGGTGCGGTAACGGGTAATAACGTCGGATTTCTTCTCTGATGCCAGCACGATGGTGCCTTACTCCTCTTGTGTTCCGGTCGATACACTCTCTAAGTGTGTATTAAGGTTAGCACGTTACGGTGTCACGCTTCGGCCGTTAATGCGTTTTACATAGTGCGGTCCATGATGTCGCTTCACGCACACGCCATTAATACATCCCTTGAACCACCTTGATGCTCTTGCCTTGATACGTTAAGCAGCTTTCGGCACCCCTGTTAGCGACATTACCTTCACGAAAGTTTGCTCGACAATCGGCCGCATCAAAATATGAACGCATAAAGGGGTATCGGGGGTACCCTCTTACCAAGCCGCTCACCCACTCAGCAAAACCATGGAGGCTGCGCCATGCGACCGGTCATCTCCCTGACAACGGATTTCGGAACGACAGATCACTTCGTCGGGACCATGAAGGGCGTCATCGCTGGCATCTGCCCTGATGCCAATGTCATCGACATAACCCACGACGTCCCCGCTTATGACGTCCTGGAGGGTGCCCTGGCGATCTGGCCTGCGTGGCGCTATTTCCCCGCTGGTACCGTCCATGTCATCGTCGTCGATCCCGGTGTGGGCTCAGAGCGTCGACCCATCCTCGCCCGTCTCGGCGGCCACTATTTCATCGCACCTGACAACGGCCTCATCACTCTCATGCTTGAAGACGTGGAGCGCACCGGCCCTCCCGCGGTCTTACACGAGTTGACGACGCCCACTTACCACCTGGGCGCTCAGAGTCTGACATTTCACGGCCGCGACATTTTCGCTCCCGCCGCGGCCCACCTGGCCAACCAGCTCGCCGCCGGCAATGCGGATCTCGCCGGCTTCGGACCGCGTATTCAACACCCCGTCCGCCTCGATCTCAAGAAACCGACTTGCGGCGAAGACGGTATCGTCACCGGAACAATTTTGAAGATCGACCGCTTTGGAAATTTACTCACCAACCTGCAATCTGCCGACGCCGCTCATCTCGAGGACCATCGCTTCACCCTGCAACTGGGCTCGCACAAAATCACCCGCCTGCTGAACAATTACATCGCTGGGAAAGAGGGCGAGCCTTTCGCCATCTTCGGCAGTTCAGGCGTGCTCGAGGTGGCTCTCAACCGGGGCAACGCGGCGAAACACTTGGACGCATCGCCCCGGGATGTTTTTACTTTGAAAATAGACGCCTAGATCGCTTCACCGCGCACGGCTCGTCGCGCACCAGACCCGCGATCTTAAGCCTGACTTTGATGGCCGAAGTCTAGCCTTTCGGAGGCTTTTGTACTTCACTGGTCCACGCGAGAAAGCGAATGAGACTTCCCTTTTCCTGCCAGACGAAATGCCAGAACAGTCGCGCGTCGATCGTTTCGGCCTTCATGCCGGAGTAAGTCTCGATCCGCCATTTCAGGTACTCGCTGCGCCAGGGCATCAGACGATGGCCGCGCGTCGCGTTCCACAAGAATGCAAGCGCGGCCATCATGTTTCTTCTCCGAAGCGAAATTGTGTAGCAGCAGCAAGGCGCCTCAGGCAGCGCAGTTAAATCGTTGCTGAGGGCGTTCCTTGGGTTCGACTAAAACTTCACGTTCGGAACAGTTTTTGAAGCAGCGCTCGCTTCAAAGTATGCGCGGTTCGGCTGGAACCCGGCAATACCCGCCCAGATGCTGTTGGGAAACTGCTGCACGAACGTGTTGTAGTCCTGCAGTGTCTCGTTGTACCGCCGTCGCTCGACTGCGATGCGATTCTCCGTGCCGGAAAGCTCATCCTGCAGGCGCATGAAATTTTCGTTCGAGCGCAACTGTGGATAGTTTTCCTGCAGCAGCAGCAAACGGCCGATGGCCCCATCCAACTGACCATTCGCCTGAATCTTGCCCGCCGGATCGTGTGCATTCAGCAAACCCGCGCGAGCATTTGCAATATCGGCAAAGACGGTGGTTTCCTGTTTCGCAAATCCTTTCACCGTTTCCACGAGGTTAGGAATCAAGTCTGCACGGCGCTGTAGCACGATGTCCACCTGCGACCAGGAGGATTTTACGGCTTCATTTTTCTGCACCATTTGGTTCTTGGCAGAGATGTAGCTGCCGCCCACCATCAACGCGATCAGAACGAAAATCGCAGCTACAACAATCGCAACGATTACTCCACGTTTCATTTCACTTTCTCCTCAAACATGATCAAGCTACCAGCTTCCGGAAGCGCCGCCGCCGCCAGAAGACCCGCCTTCGCCGCCGCTGAAACCACCGCCGTCTCCGCCGCCACCAAACCCGCCGCCTCCGCCGAACCCCCCGCCCCTTCCGCCGAAGAACATACCGAGAAGGAACCAGAGCAGACCGGAACGCGCCAGCAGAAACAAAACGACAAGAAGAACGGCTCCCCCAAGCAATGTTTGCAACGGAGAAAGATGGATTTGTTGTTGTTGCTGTGAGGGCCCGGGTCGGGCCTGCTGAGATAAATCGATGCCGGCGTCCGCGGCGATCACCTGCGCAACACCGAGTGTCGCAATTCGCACCGCAGAGTCGTAATCCCTCTGCTTCAGCGAAGGAACCATCTGACGGCCAATATCGCCAGCCTTCGCATCCGGCAGAATGCCCTCTAACCCGTAGCCAACCTCAATGCGGTATTTGTGGTCCTCTACCGCGAGGATGATAAGCACTCCGCGATCAGCACCCTTGCGCCCCAGCTTCCACTTTTCTTCCAGCCGCGCAGCGAAATCATCGATATCCGCCCCATCAAGGTTCTTGATCGTGAATACGACGATCTGAGCCTTAGCTCCGCGATAGACGGTCGAGCACACCGCATCCAGTTGAGAAATTGTCTGCTGCGAGAGGACGCCTGCGAAGTCGTTGATGTAATCGGTCGGTTTGAGATTCTCGACCGGTTCCGCGAAGAGCGGGCAATGACAACAAAAAAGCGCAGCCAGTACAAACAATGCGCGGATCGAGCATGCACAACGTAAACGGAGCATCTCGGATGATTGTACCCACCGGCAAAAAGAAATGGCCGGGCTGCCCTAAAGCCCGGCCGCAAAACCTGCGGAGCAAACTTTTATTCTCCTAAAAGTTAGAGCCCGAAAGTTACTAATCCGAACTCCAGTCCGTAGGACATCGTTGCGTTGTAGATAGATGCATCATCCATCCAGAGAGTTGACATGTAGACTTCAGGAAATAGATGCCTGATGCAACACCCATGCTCGCGTGTCGTTCCGTGAGCCGCACGATTGAGCGCTCTGGTGCCGCACCCTTCACGCTGCTTCACGATGTCTCGTTCTTTGTTGAGCGCGCCGAAACGCTCGTGGTTCTCGGAGCCAGCGGAGCAGGCAAAAGCACGCTCCTGCGCTTGCTCAATCGCCTGGACGAGCCTTCAGCAGGCAAGATCTTCCTCAACGGGACAGACACCGCCGACATGAGCGCACGACTCTTGCGTCGAACTGTGGGGATGGTCATGCAACGTGCTTATCTCTTTCCCGGCTCGGTCGAAAACAACATTCGTTTCGGCCCTGCGCAAATCGGACAAGAGTTGAGCGACGCAGAGGTCGCCGCTCTTCTTGAAGAGGTTGGACTCGCTGGCTACGAACGACGCGAGGCACGCACTCTGTCGGGCGGTGAAG
Source organism: Terriglobales bacterium (assembly GCA_038199445.1). Lineage (GTDB taxonomy): Bacteria > Acidobacteriota > Terriglobia > Terriglobales > Acidobacteriaceae > JBBPYY01. Next base: position 32,213 of record JBBPYY010000091.1, read on the forward strand.
GCCAGCGCGTGGCTCTAGCGCGGGCTCTAGCCAATCGGCCACAGGTGCTCCTGCTGGACGAACCAACATCCGGGCTCGACGATGATTCCAAGCAGGGTGTAGAGCAATTGCTGCTCTCCGTTGTTCGCGATGACGGCCTGACTTGTGTGTGGGTTACACACGACCGGGCACAGGCCCGGCGAATCGGCGGGCAGGCTTTGCTGTTGAAGCAAGGGCGCATCGTCGCCGAAGGATCTCTCGACGAGGTGCTGGGTGCTTAGTTCGCTATTTCATAGCGAGTTGTCACGGGGCATCGCGCAAGCCGCCACAGTCGCTATTCTCGCGCTGTTCGTGGCTTGGTTCGGGTCCAGGCGTGGTTCGACGCACGTCGCCGAGATGGCTATTGCAATTGCTCGCGCCATCAGCCAAATCCTCATCGTTGGTGGGCTGCTGGTTGTGCTGTTGCGAGCGCCTTGGTGGACCGCCATTCCTGTGCTGGCGGGGATGATCGTTGCGGCCGCTGCGATCGCGCGCAAACGAGCCCCCGCGGTTCCGAAGGCCTTCGAACTGACTTTGATTTGCATTACGGCAGGTGGCGGAACGACCATCCTCGTAATGACAGCCGTCGGCATCATCAACAAGCAGATGAGGATGTTGCTTCCCGTGGGCAGCATGATCATCGCGAATACCATGAATATCGCCGCGCTTTACCTGAATCGCTTCGTCGCAGAGGTGCGAAGCCACATCGGCGAGGTGGAATCTGCGATTGCTCTGGGCGCTGCGGGCGATGTGGCTGCACAGCCCTACTCTCGCGCAGCGTTTCGGGCCAGCCTTATTCCGGCGACTGACAACTTGCGGTCCCTTGGCATCGTATGGATCCCGGGCATCATGGCTGGCATGGTTCTTTCCGGGTCCTCGCCGGTATACGCTGCGCTTTATCAATTCGTTGTGCTCGGTATGATCTTCATCTCGGGCAGCATCACATCCATCACGGCCAGCCACTTGCTGCCACGCAACATTTTCAACGCCCGCGAACAGTTGCTCATCCGCGACTCTCTTGAAGAACTGGGATAGAAAAACCTATGACACAGGAAACACAAAATGAAGCTGGCTTGCCTCCAACCGCCAGGAAGGAGCCGGTGAAAACCACACTGCATGGTCAAACGATCAGCGATGAATACGGGTGGCTGCGAGAGAAGGAGGCTGCAGATGTGACTACCCACCTGGAGGCGGAGAACGCCTATACCGAAACAGTCATGACCCCGCTTAAACCGCTCGTCGAGACGCTTTATCGCGAAATGGTCAGTCATGTGAAAGAAACCGATGTCTCGGTGCCCTTCCGCGAAGGCGATTACTTCTATTACAGCAAGACCGAACAAGGATTGCAGTATCCGGTGTATTGCCGTAAACGCGAGTCGCTCGACGCGCCTGAGGAAATCGTCTTGGACGTGAACGCGCTGGCCGCGCAGCACGCGTACTTTGCAATCGGGGGCTACTCCGTTAGCGACGACGGATATCTGGTGGCATATTCCAGCGACACGACGGGATTTCGACAGTACACACTCCACGTTAAAGACCTGCGCACAGGAGAGGTACTTCCAGACACAGCGCAACGCGTGGGCTCGATTGTCTGGGCGGCGGATGACGCGACCTTGTTCTACACCGTGGAAGACGAAGAAACTAAGCGGCAACACCGTCTGTATCGGCACCACCTCGGCGGTCCGGCGCAGGCGCACGTACTCATCTACGATGAGTCTGACGAACGCTTCAACATTGGCGCCGGCCGTACTCGCGACGGAAAATATTTGATCCTCGAAGCCGCCAGCCACACCACCAGCGAAGAGCGCTTCCTGTTAGCGAATACACCGACCGCAGAGTGGCAGTTGGTTGAACCACGCCGCGATGACATCGAGTACTACGTCGACCATAGAGAAGATTTCTTCTTCATTCGGGTCAATGACACCGGCAGGAATTTCCGCCTCGTCACCGCTCCCGTCGCGAACCCCGGCAGAGCGAACTGGAAGGAAGTGTTGCCGCATCGCGACAACATCATGCTGGAGGATGTGGAGGTCTTTGCCACTTTCACCGTTACAGTTGAACGCGAAGACGCGTTGCCGCATCTGCGCATTTTCGGAACTACTTTCGATAAGCGCCCACGCGAAATTTTATTTCCCGAACCTGTTTACTCAGCGAGTCCTCACATCAACCGCGTCTTCAACACGACAACGTACCGCTACTCATACCAGTCGCTGGTAACGCCAGGATCTGTCTTCGAATTCGATATGGCCACGGGCGCGTCGACATTGCTCAAGCAGATCGAAGTTCCCGGCGGCTTTTATAGCGCTCTGTACCGTTCCGAGCGCATATGGGCTGCAGCAGAAGACGGAACACAAATACCTGTCTCGATTGTGTATCGCGCAGACCAGAAATCGAACAGGAATCCGCTATACGTTTACGGATACGGATCGTATGGCTACTCGCTGCCAGTCGGCTTCAATGCGAACCGCCTTAGTCTGCTCGATCGGGGTGTCGTTATGGCGTACGCGCACATTCGCGGAGGCGGGGATATGGGCAAAACATGGCATGACGCCGGCCGCCTGATGCAGAAGCAGAACACATTTACCGACTTCAACTCCGCTGTCGAAGAGCTGATAAAGAGAGGCTATGGCGATCCTGCGCGCATCGCCGCAGAGGGCGGGAGCGCTGGAGGTCTGCTCATGGGTGCGATCGTCAATCTGCGCCCGGATCTCTTCCGCGTCATCACGGCTCATGTGCCTTTCGTCGATGTAATGAACACCATGCTGGATGCCAGCCTGCCACTCACCGTCGCAGAATATGAGGAGTGGGGCAATCCAAATGAGCCCGAGGCATTTACATACATGCTCTCGTACTCCCCGTACGACAACCTGAAACCGGGACATTACCCGGCGATGCTTGTCAAGACATCGCTCAACGACAGTCAGGTGATGTATTGGGAGCCAGCGAAATATGTTGCGAAACTGCGCACCTTGAAACAGGATTCACGTCCCCTGCTGTTACACACCAACATGAACGCCGGGCACGGCGGGGCATCTGGCCGCTACGATTATTTGCGCGAAGTCGCCTTCGATTATGCATTCCTGCTGTGGCAGCTTGACGTCGTTAGGTTGAGTTAGTTACGCATGCTTTGCAGCAGGTTCGGATCGCGCTGAGAGTTCGCGGCCGACTCGCCTTCTTCAATCTTGTCGCCTTCTCCGGGCGCGAGAAATAGATTGGTCTCAAGCCCATGCTGCCGCGTATATAGGTCGAAGTAGCGTCCGCCGAGTGCGTAGAGCTCGTCATGGGTGCCACGTTCGACAATCTTGCCCTGTTCCACAACCAAGATTTGATCCGCGCGACGAATCGTCGATAACCGGTGCGCAATCACGAATGTTGATCGCCCCTTCAACAGATAACTAAGACCCTGCTGGATAAGCGCCTCAGACTCTGAGTCGAGGCTCGAGGTCGCTTCGTCGAGAATCAAGATGCGCGGATCGGCGAGAATCGCGCGAGCAATCGAAATGCGCTGGCGCTGCCCGCCTGAAAGTTTCACTCCGCGTTCTCCAACGATGGTGTCATACCCCTCTGGGAATCGAAGCGCGAACTCATCGACGTTGGCGATGCCGCACGCGCGGGCCAGTTCTTCTTCCGTCGCGCGAGGGCGCGAAAACAGGACATTCTCGCGAATTGTTCCGTCGAAGAGGAATGATTCCTGCAAGACAACTCCCAGTTGCTGACGATATTGCGCCAGATGGACTGTCGACAGGTCGTGACCGTCCACCAGCACTCTGCCCGCCTGCGGAGTGTGGAATGCGCACAATAAGCTGATGATCGTGGACTTGCCAGAACCCGATGAACCTACTAGCGCGGTGACAGAACCCGGATTCGCATGGAAGGAAATTCCATGCAGGACCGGCTTGCCCGTTTCGTACTCGAACTCCACGCTATCCATCTCGACTTCACCGCGAATGGTTGGCAGCGGCACGGTACGCCGCGGGTCTTTGTCTTCCTCCCTCTCTGCGAGAATCTCGCTGGTTCGATCAAGCCCCGCTACAGCTTCCGTAATCTGCGTTCCGATGGAAACCATTTGAAATAAGGGAGCCACCAAGTATGCGAGAAACATCGTGTACGTGAAGTACTCGCCAAGGGTCAGACGTTGTGCCAACACCTGACGCGCGCCGAGATACATGACCAACGCACCGACAAGACCAAGTACCGCTGTCGATATCAGGCTCATCAGCGACTGGGCCGTCAGCGTCCGCAGTACGTTGTCCAACAAACGACGCGCGCCGCCAGCGAATATATCTGCTTCGCGCTGCTCGGCATGGTAACCCTTGACGACGCGAACGCCGCCTAGCGATTCCGTCAAGCGGCCCGTAACTTCGGCATTGATCTTTGCGCGTTCCCTGAAGATCGGGCGGATCGTTTTAAACGCCGTGCGTAGGACCAGCGTGAAAACAGCCATGATGCCAAACGCAAGCAGCGTCATCTTCGGACTGATACGCATCAATACGCCAAACGCGATCAGCGAAGTCAACAGTCCGCCGACGAATTCCACCAGCCCTGTGCCGACAAGATTGCGCACGCCCTCAACGTCTGACATGATGCGCGAAACCAGCGACCCCGTGCGGTTGGCGTCATAAAACGAAACCGGCAAGTTGCCGATATGCGTCTGCACTTCGACGCGCAGCTCGGTAATCAGACGCTGCGCCGCCTTCGACAACAGTTGAGTCAGCGAGTACGAAGTGACCGCCTGTATCGCGGTCGCCACCAACACTCCGCTTACGATCCACGGCAACCATTCAGGATGTTTGCGACTCATGACGCCGTCGATCAAAAACTTCGTGGACGCCGGCAGGACCAATCCCGAGACGCGATTAATCGCCATTAACACTAAGCCGGAGAGCAGAAGCCAGCGGCGCGGCCGCACCAGTCTCCAGATCTGGGGCATGACTTTGCCGAGGCGCGGCTTCGTCCGCTCCTCTGAAGAACCTGATTTTCGTGCATGCGTTGGCATGCTCATTGGAGGACGCAGGACGGCCATAAGGTGCGGAAAACTAGGCGGAACGGGTTCGGCGCGCTGCGATAAAGGACCGCACGCAGAGAATTACGAAAAGCAGGCATAGCAGGCACATGATGAATTGGGAATAGACAGCAGCATGGCGTACGACGACTTGATGCTGCGCTATCTGCGTGACTTTGTAAATTGAAGTGACTGTCGCCAGGAAGCCGACCAACCCTAGCGTGACGGCGATGTGCATAAATAACTTGCGCCGCTCGGGCTTGCGAGCCAGCAAGCCACAAATACCCAGCAGCAATCCGAATCCTGTAGGAATCAACGCCGTCGGGTGCTGACTGCCCGTCGCGACGAACCCCCCAAAGCCAAGCAACATCAGCGAGAGCGCGAAACGCATCGTTACATTTGCCATCCCCAATTATCCCTCGCCGTAACCGCTCATAGCAGCAGCGCAGAACGAATTTCGAGCAATTGCTCAGGTAGAGTCTGCGCTATAGAAACTGCGACGGCATCGGATGGGGGTTCAAGGGTTGCAAGCTGGCTCTCAAGGATGGCAGACGAGGCGAAATGTCCCACGCGCGTGGCAAGGCGCTCCGACAGCAACGATGCGGAGCCGTAGAGATAGACAACGTGTGATTCCGTCGGCGCTATGCCTGCGAAAAGCTGTTGCCGGTAGCTCTCGCGCAGCGCCGACGCGGCCAGCACCGCATCCGTGCCGGATGCGTGCCAGCGCATGATCTGTTCATGCAACGCCGCCAGCCACGGGGCCCGATCCCCCTCTGTCAGGGGCACGCCCGCATGCACCTTGGCTTTGTTTGCGAGCGAATGGAAATCGTCACCATCGGCGAACTGCCAACCTAACTGCTTGGCGAACGCGCTTCCGACAGTCGACTTCCCGGCACCCTCGACGCCCATCACCAGAACGATCATGCTTTCGCACCGATATCTAAACCGCTGCCTTGCGCATAGTGCCCAGCACGTCTGACGGCTTCCAGTCATTCGTCGGTAGCCACTCGACCACCTTGCCATCCGGGCCCACAATGACTGTCGAAAGCGAGTGCACAATTGATTGAGGGTCAGAGCCACTGACTCCAACGTCAAAATATTGCGTCATCTTTGCCAGAGTCTGCGCGTCTGGCGCCGCGAAATCCCAATGGTCGAAACGCTCCTTGTTGTAGTTGCCTGTGTAGGCTTCGCCATAGCTACGTAAGACAGCTGGCTTGTCGTACGCGGTATCGAAGCTCACGCTTAGCAAATGTGTCTTCTTCGATAGATCCCTGTCTGTTTGTATCCAGTGCTCAATCTCTGCGAAATTGCGGCTCATCCGCGGGCAGTAATCATCGAGCGGGCAGCGCGTGTAGATAAAAGTGAGCAACAACACTTTGCCTCGAAATTGCGAGAGATGGATCTGCTGCCCGTTCTGATTCGTCATGTGAAAATCGGGCACGGCGTCGCCACGTTCAGGAACGTGATACTGCACCGTAGGCAAAGTGTTGGGAGCAGCCTGTCCAGTAATCACGACATCCTGCAGCTCAGTTCCAGAAGCCTTAATTACGATCGTGGCTGTAATTTTATCGTTCGCGTGCAACTCATTGACCGCCGCGGGATCGGTCACCTTATATGGCATAGTCATCGCAACCATAAACCCCGGAACGGCTTCATGCTGCAACAGGATTTCCTGCTTTTTCGCATCGACTTCGATCACTTGGCCGCGAACCGTGTATGTCTTTGGCGCAGACTGCCTTGCCGCCTCTTTACACCCAAACGAAAAAAGCAGCGTCGCCAAAAAAGCCGGGGCAATCCATCGAATCATGCGCACATTTAACCTCACCCACTAGTGGACCCTCTTCGTCGGTGAAATGCAATGACTCGGAAATTCGTTTGTGAGCGAAATCTCGCAGCGCAACGATTCAGCCCCTCTTGACGTGCAGTCGCTCGAGAACAACATCCGGCACCAGGCCCTCGACCGATCCGCCAAGCTGGAATACTTCGCGAATCAAGCGCGAGCTGACATAGGAATACTTCTCTGCCGGCATCATGAAGACCGCCTCGAACTCCGGCGCGAGATGGCGATTCATCAATGCCATCTGGAACTCGTACTCGTAGTCGCTGATGGCGCGTATCCCGCGCAGCACGGCGCTCGCGTTCTGCTCACGGGCGAAGTCCACCAGCAGCCCCTCAAATGACGCCACCGTGACGTTGCCGAATTGACGTGTAGACTCCGCGATCATCTCTGACCGCTCTTCAAGCGTGAACAGAGGGCTTTTTTCAGAATTCCGGAGAATGGCGACTACAAGTTCGTCGAAGATCTTCGCGCCGCGAGCAATGAGATCGAGGTGCCCGTTGGTTAACGGATCAAACGTCCCAGGATAAATCGCTCGCACATGCCTCATGGCTGCGGATTGTATCAATGTGGCCGCCGTGAAGCTCGAACGCTGAAAGGGCCGCGGCGGTAGCCGCAGCCCTTCCAGACACCTTCGTTCTTAATCAGCGGAATTTACTTGCGACCTGTACCGACTACTTCCTTTGCGACAACCGCGCCATTTACCGGGACATCCGGAACCTCGGGAACTTCTGCACCGCCCTTTGTGATTCCAAGTTTCTGGCGGAGTTTCTGGTCGATGCGGGCGAAAATGTCGCGATTCTCTTTCAGGAAATTGCGGACGTTCTCGCGGCCCTGTCCGATGCGCTCGCCGTCAAAGCTGTACCACGCGCCGGATTTCTCTACGATGTTGTGCACGACCGCCAGATCCAGGGTGTCCCCTTCGCGCGAAATGCCTTCGCCGTACATAATGTCGAACTCGGCTTCACGGAACGGCGCCGCGACTTTGTTCTTGACGATTTTGACCTTGGTGCGGGACCCGACCACCACGTCGCCTTCTTTCACGGCAGCAATGCGGCGAATATCGACGCGTACCGAAGAGTAAAACTTCAGCGCACGGCCGCCGGTCGTTGTTTCAGGGTTCCCGAACATAACGCCAATCTTTTCGCGAATCTGGTTGATAAAGATCAGTGACGTGCGCGACTTCGAGACCGTGCCGGTCAGTTTGCGCAGGGCTTGCGACATCAGTCGAGCCTGCAGACCCATGTGCGAGTCACCCATTTCGCCGTCAAGTTCCGCCTTCGGCACCAATGCTGCGACCGAGTCAACGACGAGCACGTCGATGGCGCCGGAGCGCACCAACGCTTCGGTAATCTCGAGCGCCTGTTCGCCGTAATCCGGTTGCGAGATCAGCAGATTGTCCACATCCACGCCAAGCTTTTTCGCATACAAAGGATCGAGCGCGTGCTCGGCATCCACGAAGGCAGCCAGCCCACCCGCCTTTTGCGCCTCTGCAATCACCTGCAGCGTGATCGTCGTTTTGCCCGACGATTCCGGGCCGAAAATCTCAATCACGCGGCCACGCGGCAACCCACCCACTCCAAGCGCGGCGTCAAACGAAATAGACCCGGTCGAAATGACACTGATTGGCACGATGGCTTCCTTTGCGCCAAGGCGCATGATGGAGCCCTTGCCAAACTGCTTCTCAATCTGCGAAAGCGCGAGTTCAAGTGCTCTTGCGCGCTCTTTATCGTCTACCATTTGCGTCCATCTCCAGGCCCATCAGCACGCGTTACGCGGACTGAAATTGGTCGTTTCGTTGTGGTTTGAGCGAAGTGTAACACCCAAAGAGTGGGGGCGAACAAGTATCGAAGACCTTATTATCCCTTGCGACACATTCCTGGTTCTCAGTCTCTCCGCCGTGAAAACTCGCACCTACTTCGATGGAATTTCAGTCTCCCCTACAGTCCGCTATCTCTTCAACAAGTCCACAGGTTCATTGATATTGGTCACGCGGAAGTGTTTCGCGAGCGCTGGATGCCGCCTTTCGACGGCTTGATACATTTCCCACGCCACGCGCCGATACGAGAAATGCCCGGCCTGACCACTGCGCAATTCCGAGATGTAAAGGACCTCGGCGAAATCCATTTTGAACAGGGACCTGCACCGCGTGCCCAGCGGCAGAGCATACTGTGCCGTCTGCCGCGCTTCTTGAAAGCCCGCTTGGCACATGGCGTCCACCGTTGCGAATGCCGCAGACATAGCCTCGTCATACAGGGGTTGAAGGCCTGCATCGGCCAGTCCATCGGGAATCTCGTAGCCATGCGCCGTTGTGTAATCTTGCATGGTTTGAATGCAGCGACGGTGGCGGTGCATATCGCGGAAACCGCCGATGTCCATCAGGATGTCGAAGCGGAAGGTATAGCCGGAGGAGAAGGCGCGAAGCAATTCATTGTGGCGGCCACGATGCCGCGTGGCGAGCGCGATAATCTCGTTGCGTCGCGCGCTGTCCAGCGCTTCGACATGTTGCTGCAACTGTCGGTAACTAAAGTGGCAGCCACCGTAGAGCAACGTTGTCGCCAGTTCGATTTCGAGTGCGTCGGTGCCTTTCGCGCCGTCGACCAGATCGACAATCGGCGCGGCGTTGATAGTCTGCCCCGCCATCACGGCCGCTGCCGCCTGACGCAGTTCTTCGCGGGTGGCGCGCTCGTATTCGCATGGAGTGGTGTACTTCACCAGTGTTGGCGCGGTTTTTACCTCGCGCAACAAGACCTCTCGCGCGCGCGCTCCGAATCCTTCGTCATGGCTTTCCGCTTCTCGAACCAACTTTTCAAGGGCATCGCGCTGCACATTCCACGACGGAGTGCTTGCTGCGTCGCGCAAGCGCCCTCCCAGTTTGCGAATCTCGGCATGTTCGCTGGTCAATAGCCGTGAGACCTGCTGCTCCAGGGTTCGTGCATTCACAATCTGCCCCAGCGACGTATTGGTGGCCAAAGGCAACAAATATCGTGCAACGTCGAAAGCGCGCGCCTTAAGGGTCCGCTCGTAGGCATCGGCCTTCATCTCTGGCGGACAGGCAATTTGGGCTTTGAGGGCGTCCACCATGCGTGCAGAAACGTGGTCATACGTGGTAAAAAGCGTCTCAATTGCGTGGACAAAACGCTCTTTTTGCGTGGTTTCAGCGTGGTGGAACTCAGGCAAAAACCACCCGCTCTTGCGGAAGTTTTGATACCGGGTCGACCGCTCCTGCCCGTCCCATCTCGGCTCGTCTACCAGCGATATCGCCGCGAGCAGCGACAGCCTCTCGATCGCGAATGCAACGTGCGCGAGGTCCGCGATCGAACGATGGCCATATTGGAAGTAGAAGGTGTTGAGGAACTGCTCGGCTCGCTGGGTGTTGATCTCCGCCAGGGATTCGCGCATCGACAGCGAGGAGCGCGAGTACTTCGCCATCGCGTAGGCGAGGACCTCAGGGTCAGCGCCTGAGATGGCGTAGACGTCCGTTTCGCTGGCGATGGTTGCTGCGGGGGTCGCAGACGGAGTGGACCAGGTGGCGGGCGTGGGAGTCATCTCGGTGGACCAAGAATACGGCATCGTGAAATTGAAACCCGCACGAGGAAGTTGAAAACGCGTCCCTTATTCAACTTCCGGATAGTCTGGACTTGGGTCCCAAAACATGGCTGAAGTCCTATCGATTACGGATCATCGCCCGTGGCCACTGCCTGCGACTCCGCACGCGATGACGCAGCGCTGGCGCAATCTGCTTTTCGCGCACTGGCCCGTTCAAGCGGCGGAGATTGCCTACCTGCTGCCTCCTGGGCTGGTGGTCGACACGTTTGGCGGCGATGCTTGGGTCGGCGTGGTCCCTTTTCAGATGGACCAGATCCGCTTTCGCAAGATCGGCGGCGTGCCTGGCGCGACGCAATTCGCGGAGTTGAATTTGCGGACGTATGTCCGGGAACTTCGCACCGATGTGCCGGGGGTCTATTTCTTCTCGCTCGATGCGGCGAATCCGTTCGCTGTCGCCGCGGCGCGCTTTCGCTTTCACCTGCCGTATTACTGGGCGCGGATGCAGGTCGCGGAATCGGCGGCGGAGTTCGACTATCGCAGCCATCGCTTGTATCCGGCCGGAGGCGTGGACTTCCACGCGCGTTACCGATCGCTTATCGATCCGGCGGCCCAGAAGAAGCCTCGCGAGATTGCGCAGCGCGGCTCGGTCGAGCATTTCTTGACGGAGCGCTACTGTCTCTACACCACCGATCGTCACGGCCGCATGTTGCGTGGAGACATCCACCATTCGCCGTGGCCGCTGGAGCCAGCGGAGGCTGAGTTTCCGGTGAATGAACTGCCGCAGGCGCATGGGATTCGTTTGCCGGATACCGCGCCGCTGCTGCACTTCTCGCGTGAGCTCGCGGTTTACATCTGGCCTATGAGCGTATGCGGCTCCTGAACTACACGCGCGCGAAGATGCGGACGAGCAACGATAGCAGCACCACAGCGAGCAACAGAGAAATGGTGAGGCGATCTTTCCGCGCGAGTGTCCCATCGGGATAGAGTCGCTCATACTCCTGCAGGAGAGGGACGTTTCGCAATAGCGCATTCAAGTAGCCGATTTGTCCGTTCGCACGACGCTTTCGGTTGACGGCCTGAGCGATGGCGAGGGTGTAGTAAAAAAAGCCGCAAGCGAGTGCTAACTCGCTGAAAGCCACTAAGAGCGCCCACCATCGCAAACCCACTTTTACTCCTTCGAGGCAGGCTCGCCGTGATATGCATGCGGCACGGGCTGGGGCAAAACGCCGGGCACGATGTCGTACTCAGGTTTTGCCGCTCCGTCGAGATACTTGTCGAACCAGCCGA
>JBBPYY010000092.1:0-22121 GCA_038199445.1 Terriglobales bacterium
CGAACCAGTCGTACTCAATAGAGCGCGCAAGTAATTCTTGATCGTGTGTTCGAGCGTGGAGAGTCGTTTTGCGATCTGCTCGGAGCTGCAGCCCTCGACGACGAGCGCGAGGATTTTGATTTCCTTGGGTGTGAGACGATTTCGTAACGAGTCATCGATCTCCACTTCCATATCGAGGCTCTCCGAGAGCGCGGTAGAGGTCCAAGGTTCGGCTGACGCCTGGATGGGTGACTCACCCCGAAGCAGAGTGCGGATCACTTCGACGAGAGAGGGTCCGCTGAAGTCGCGCGCCACAACCGCATCCACGCCTTGCGCGATGTAGACAGCGCCTGAGTCCGCAGGCTCAGTCAGCACAATGCAAAGGCCGCGCGTTGCGCGCACGCTGGCGACGAGTTTCGAAACGACTGGCTGCAGGTGCGCAGCCCAAACGACGACTGCTTCCTGATGATCGTGAATGGCCTGCTCGAGTTGTACGCAGTCGCTGGCTTCCGCTGCGATCACCATATCGGGCTCTGCGGCGAGAACTTCGGCCAACCCTGCACGAAACACGATGACATCGTCCGCGAGAATTACTTTGGTTAAGAACTTGTGCATACCATACCCGCTTGTGCTACCACTTTGAGGCTCGTTGGGTAGAGCGTTGATGGAAGCGGTGGCGCGGACGGTTCCAGTCCGCGCACATCGAGAGATACAAAGGCGGTGCCAGCATTGAATCAGTGAGTGCAAACTCCGCGATTGTTTGCGCGGCGGTCTTACTTAATCGATGCGCGAAAGGTAGCAAGTTGGAATCAAGTCTGGAAAGTAGCAAGTCAGTCAATATCGACTTGAGCATGCGGCAGACAGGAGAAAACTTTGCGCGACTGAAGCCGATTCCTGGATCGTGAAAACACGCTGGATCGAAGCAAGACTCGCTGCCTACCAACCGCACCGGCTCGGGGTGCTCTTCTGCAACCACATGCCCCAGCTGGATCGCTGAGGAAATGACGTTGATCGATTGCGATTTGCAATCCGGACCGCTGGTGCGTAGGGCCTTATCGTTGTGTTGGCAGGAGATGGCCTCTAAATGGTTGATAGCTTGCGATTGTAGCCGGTCACGCACAAACTGCTGCCCTCGCCGGGGATCGTAAAGGCGAAGAAATTGACCTGACGCAGCGGCCGCGCGAGCATCATTGTGGAAGTTTTTGCGCTCCATTCGTATCACGTGCGCCGCTCTCGCGCGGTAGGAGAATAGACATCATCTAGCGAATTTTTCGCGTTATACCTTTGTCTCGTTGTTTAAATCCCCAACGCCTGCATCTTGCGATACAGCCAGTGAGGAATCGCGAATGACCGCTTGTTGAGCACGACTCCGAAAATGTGTCCGCCCGACGTCTCGATGGCGCGTTCTGCATAAGCGATCTGCGCTCCCTGCGTTTTGTTCGCTTCAACGACAAGGACGAATCCATCCACCAGTTGCGCCAGACTTACAGCATCATTGCTCTCATGGATCGACGGGCAATCAATGACGACGTATTGGTACTGGCGGCGCAAAGTAGCGATCGCGTTCGCCAGATTTATATGGCGGGGGCTCAGCCGATCAAACTCGCTATGATCCTCAGCAAGTTGCCATAAATTTCTTTTGATGCTCGCCCGTCCTCCGCTTGCGCCATTCCTGTCCTTGGAGGAGATCCGTGGACTACGGTAATCCGTGAGAATCGCCTGCTGGTCGCCTTCCCCAATGGTTTCGACAAACGCTTTCGCGATGGTCGACACGCCTGCGCCTCGATGCGGTGAGGTGATGACCAATACTGTCCCGCGCCCCTTCGCCTGGTGAGAAATTTTCGCGAGCAGCCCTTCGGACGCCAGTCTTAACTCTTCAGGGAGCAGCATTTTCTCATCCTCCGCAAACACGCTGGATTAGATCGAATCCGTCGATCAGACTGTCGCAGCCCATGACGCGGACTAGCGACGGGTAGCGCGCAACGGCATCGAGTTCGCCTCGTGTTGCCACCGTTTTTTGCGGCCGCCTCGACTGATTTGAAGCATTGTCGCACGTGCACCCGCCATAAAGAATAGGAACATTGGTCCGTCTTTGCACGCCGAGCCGGTTGAGCCCTAAAGGCTTTAATCGAGCAGCGCAACCACTCCAGTGGTGAGATCGTAGTATCCCGCCACGACTTGCATTTTCTTTTCTTTCACCAGCCATGCCACAACGGTGGAAGCTTCGCGCAGTAACTTCGCCTGAATGCGGGCGTTTGCCTTTGTGACTGCTTCCACATCCGGACCGGCCTCGTCCACGGCTGGCTTGATGTGGGGGAAGAGAGCGCTGATCTGGCCGGGCACATCCTTGCCCTAAATAGTCGCCTTCACTGCTCCGCAATTTGCGTGTCCCAGCACGAGGATCACTTTTGTCCCGAGCACTGCGGCGCCGTATTCGAGGCTGGCGATGATCTCGGGCGTGACGATGTTCCCGGCAACGCGGGTCACAAAAAGGTGTCCGATAGATTGATCAAAAACCAACTCCACAGGCACTCGGGAATCGGCGCAGGAAAGAATCGCGGCAAATGGCTCCTGCTTCTCGATGGTCTTTCTTTGAGCAGCGCGAGGTCATGCTCGTGAGCGGTGGACCGTCCGCTCGTAAAACGCTGATTGCCTTCGACGAGCATACGCAATGCTGCCTCAGGGCTAAGCGTGCTTTGCGCCCGCGCCTCGAGCGGTGAACCAAGTTCCCACCCACTGGTAAGCAATCCAGCAGCGGCTGTTGCGCTCAACTGTAAGAATCGCCGCCGAGACCGCACCTGCTGAGAAAACAAAGTATCCACAGCCCTCCCCTTTCTAGAGATCTGCCCTCGATCTGGATCAATGGAGTCCAAGAGTACGCCGTCGGCGTAAACAAGCAGTAGAAAAATGCAGCGTACTTCTATAACGTCTTCTCGACGCTGACACTTGCAATGAGAGGAGGATTCTACAGAATGTTGAATACGACCCAAGACTTCATCATCGTCATTATGACCGTCGCAGGATCGTTGCTCTTCATGCGCGCCCTCAATTGGATTTGGCCAGCAGCCAAGCGGCGTCAACACAACGATCTGATTGGGTGGCAGCTTAGCGTGCTTGGTACGACGTACGCGGTCATGATGGGATTCATGCTTTATACGGTATGGACAAATTTCGGCCTCGCGGACCTGAATGCGGATGCGGAAGCTAATGCTGTAGTAAATGTGTACCGCCTGGCAGAAGGACTGCCCATGGAGCAAAGAACGAAACTGGAGCGAACGGCCCGCGCCTATGCCGATGTCGTGGTCGACAAAGACTGGCCAGCGATGGTCGACGGCAAGCTATCTGCCGAAGGCCAGCAGTTAAGTCGCGAGATGTGGCAAACACTAATGTCAGTGAAGGCGGCGTCTGCGACGGAGATCGCCGCCGAAGACCACGCACTTTATGAATTAAGCTCACTTTCGGAGCATCGTCGAATACGACTGCTTCAGAGTACAGCGCGGCTCCCTGGCGTCCTCTGGTGTGTTCTGTTGATTGGCGGAGCAGTGACCATCTCTTCGAGCTGTATGTTTGGCGCAGGAAACAGTCGCCTTCACATGCTGCAGATATCAGCTCTCTCCCTGCTCATCGCGCTTGTACTCGTGGCAATCGCCGACATTGACCGGCCATTCCAGGGCTCTGTTCACGTCAACGACATGGCTTTCCGCCGAGCGCAACAAAACATGAAGGAGTAACCGCCTTGGAAGTGAACGCACACCCTATTGGCCTCAAAGCCACTCTGAACGGCATAACTACCGCGACTCAACATTCTTAGCCGCCTCCTCGAGAACTCGGTGAGCAAGAGTAAACTCTGTCAGTTCCGAGAGGTCCGAGGATCCGGTCGTGCATATTAGAGCGCGCAAGTAGTTCCTGACGGTCTTTTCAGACGCATCAAGTTGAGCTGCTATCTCCTTGCAGGTGCTTCCCTGAACCAGCAACGCAAGGATTCTTCTTTCTTTCGGAGTGAAACGGTCTCGCCAGGGTTCCTCGGAGCCATCCGGCGTCTCAGACGATTGTGGCAAGCGTGGCACAAGCGCATCGCGGCTTGGTTCTTGACCTGCGGCTTCCGTCTTCTCGTTCTTAAAGCCACAAAGCTCTGGTGGCGCCTCGTGGTTGTCAATATGCACCGCCGTGGATTGAAGCCGCCCCGAGATTGCGGGGGCGCGAGCTGTAGTGGAGACGAGATGCGGTACTTGAACGAAATCACGTTCGTCAGACTGCCGAACGCTAGACTCTTGCGATGCGTTAGCACAGTTGAGCGCTTTCACCACAATCCGCGCACGAGTTGAAACTGCCATCTTGATCATCAGCATCCTGATAAATGCCTTGACTGTATTCGGGCTCAATTTCATCTCGCTGGCTATTTCTTTACTAGCCAGGCCTCGCAAGACGAGTCTCAAAACTTGGCTTTCTCGCGGAGACAGGCCGAATTGGCTGGAAACGTGCGCCAAGCCACTCTCCGGCAGAACCTCCTGATAAGCGTCGGAGCGATCCCCCGGCGTCTGTACCCCCCCGGTAGCATTTAACGATAGGCACGGAAGTTTCCCGAACAGCAGTTTGGTGCGGTCTAATCCTGCACGCTTTTCAGGATCGAAGCCGACCTCAATGCCGCAGACGAAGCATTTGAGCACATGCCGATTTGTCTCCGCATATTCCTTAACCCGCGCTTTATGCTGTCCCAGCTGTAAGCCTCGCATGGCCCCTCTCGTCACCTCGTCCAGGGTGTCTTCACTCATGCACGTAGCTAACCATCAGCAAGATTTACCTCTAGCGCAATGGCAGCACGGGGCTAGATCTATGAAATAAGAAAAAAGAAGGGTCGGCAACTATTCCAGCGCATCCCATTTCGGGAATGATCACAAGCCGGCTTGCTCACCACGCGCCGCCCGTCTGTAAGCGGGATCTCCCCGGGGCCGGGAAGCACCGGATTGACACTGGTCATTTCGCGCTGGAAACTCATGGGCACGAGGTTTATTTCTCACATCGAGAGATTTTTCTCGCGCGCGACTGACCATTCCTACCCGCCGCGGGCGGTCACTAGGCACCGGCTGCACGCTCGATCAACGTAGACAGGAACGCCTCCATGAGCTTTGGCACACTCGCCTTTACACCCCTCGTCAAGGAGCTGCAGGAACGCTACGGCAGCCGACGTCAGTACGAGCGCATGGAGAGTTCCGGCGCATCTCAAGACCGCCTCACCTCCTTCGAAGAGGAATTCCTCGCCGAGCGCGACAGCTTTTACTGGGCAACAACGGGGGCGACAGGTTGGCCTTACGTCCAGCACCGGGGTGGCCCAAAAGGGTTTCTCAAGGTCATCGACGATCACACTTTAGCGTTGGCAGATTTCCGTGGAAACAAACAGTACATCAGCACCGGCAATCTGCTGAGTGACAATCGCGTGGCGCTGATCATGGTCGATTATCCGCGGCAGGCACGCCTCAAGATCCTCGGCCGTATAGAAATGTTTGAAGGGGAAAAGGCAGAAAGCTGGCTGGACCGGGTTCGCATTCCGGGTTACAAGGCGGTAATTGAGCGAGTGTTCATCATTCACGTGGAAGCCTATGACTGGAACTGCCCACAACACATCACCCCACGTTATACGACGGAAGAGATCCGCCATGCGGTGGCAGGAATCGAAGAGCGGGTGCGCACCCTGGAGCAGGAAAATGAAATGTTACGCAAGGAACTCGCTGGCTTTCGTGCTGGCTAGCCTATGCCGATGCCAGCTCCATACGTGGCGGGCCGCCGATTAAGCGCAATCGGGCCAATGTCCGGAGAAGTATGAGCAACGAATGTGTAAGGGGCCATGGCGGAGAGACAGGGATTCGAACCCTGGATACCTTGCGGTATACACGCTTTCCAAGCGTGCGCCTTCAGCCACTCGGCCATCTCTCCGTCGCGCGGATGCAATCCAGAGGGTAGCATAGCAGCGTCGCACTCAGGAGGCGCTATGAAGACGTTTCTATTAGCAGTGATTCTCTGTTGCACCGCGAACCTGCATGCTCAAATGGATGAGGGTCTTTGGCAAGGCTACGACGGCGAGTTCTCTCACGCTTCCCGGCAATTGATCGCCCTCGCTGAAGCCACGCCGCAAGATAACTTCGGCTGGCGTCCCGCGCCCGGTGTGCGTTCCACCAGCGAAGTCTATATGCACACCGCAATGGCCAACTTCTATCTGCTGAGCGTCACCGGACCGAAAATGCCCGCAGACATGAAGGAAGATCTCGAAAAAACTGTCACCTCTAAAGCGCAAGTGATCGATTGGTTGAAGCGCTCGCTCGAGGCGGTCAAAGCAGCGCACGCGAAAGAGACTCCCGCCGACCTGCAGCGCAAAGTAACAGTCTTCGGCCGCGATGCGACCGTGGACGGCATGTATCTACGCATTCTCGCGCACGACAACGAGCATATGGGCCAACTCATTGCATACGCCCGCATGAACGGGATCGTTCCACCGTGGTCAAAACCTGAAAGCAGTGAGAAGGCTCCGGCACCTTCCCACTAGAAGCGTTGGAAATCCGGAGAGCCAAACAGCAATCCTGCAATCAAAACGGTCTGCATATCGAGCGGTTGCGGGGCGCGTTCGGGAGCGATGCGGAAGATGCCGGCGCCGAAAGCATTCGCCTGCCCTTTACCGCCCTGCCCCTTCCCTCTTGCCTGCTCAAAATTTGCCGCGCGCTCAGTCGCATCCGCAACAGCCGGTGCGGCAAGTTGATTTGTAATCGTCGCGTGCGTCTTCGGCGTAGCTGCTTCGCCCAGCAGCGCCGTTTCCAGCTGCGCCTGCTTCTGCCCCGGCGTCTGCGCCGCGCTGCCGATCACGCTCGACCAGTCCGGTTCGACGCCGGGTATACGATTCGCCGCCAGCGCCAATGAGAAGTTCATGCGCCCAACCAGCGAGCCAGAGCTGACCCACGCATCGGCCTTATGCGAATAGCCATTCGGCGTCTGCATGCCAAAGATCGGCTGCCCCAATGTCGCGACGGTCAGCACCAATGAACCGGGATTGTCCACCGCCGCTCCACTCGCTCTCACTGCGGACGCGACAAATTCCATCGGCGTCTTTACTTTGGAGCGCATCGCCACCGCAGACCAGAACTCCGGCGAATACACCATCGTGCGCAGCACGTCGCGAATGTCGCCCTTGCTGCTCAGAAAGGTTGCCGCCATACGATCCACCAGAGCCGCGGGCGGCTCATCGCTGACGAATCGAACAGCGAGCTTCGTCGAAATGAAGTTTGCTGTTTGCGGATTCGTCGCGAGCATGTGCAGCACTTCGCGACCCTCCGATTCCCCACCCTGCCCGATCGTCTTGCCCAACACTGTTTTACTGCCCGGTTCATGGCGGCGCTCATCAAATTCGAACTTCCCGTAACCCGTGCGCGGCTCTCCGGTCGTCCAACCAGTGAAGACTTTCGCCACTTCCGTCACGTCTCCCTGCGTGTAGCCACCATTCACCCCGACCGTGTGCAACTCCATCAGCTCGCGCGCATAGTTCTCATTCAGCCCGGCCTTCTTGCCGGTGAATCGCTGGCGCCGCATCGCTGCCATTGAGTCCGGCCCAATGCTCTGCGCGTTATCGAGATAGTTCAGCATCGCGGGACTCTTCGCCGTCGCGACCAGCAAATCTTCAAACTTGCCCAGCGCATGCGGGCGAATCGTGTCGCGCTCATACGTCGCGATGTAGTAAGGCGCGATTCCGCTCTTTGCCATGTACACGTTGAAGTGGTTGCTCCAGAAATCAGTCATCACTTCAAGCAGCTCGCGATTGCTCTCTACAGCGCGCAGCATCTTGGTCTGCTGCGTCTCTGCCACAATCACTTGGCGAGGCGCCACGAGTGCGATCAGCACCTCACGCTGTTGCGGCGTGAGCTCTGAAACCAACGCGCGACGGTCCTGCGCTGTCATGCCGCGGCGAAATGTGTCGAACTGATCTGCGCTCATCTCGTAAAGTTTCACCATGCGCTGATCGGCGGCCAGCGAGACAATCGCCTGCACGGCAGCGTCTTCCAGTCTCGCGGCGGGCACTCCTCTGACTTCGCCCTTCTTGCCATTCCCCGCAACAGCATCAAGCGGCGAGGCCGCCGCTGCGATATCTTCCTTCGTCTCGGCCGCTTCCGCTGCGGCCTGCTGCGGTTTCATCGCAGCATCGTCTGTGGGCTGCGTCATTTCCTGCGGCTGGTCATTCTGTTGTTTCTTCTCCTTGGCCGCCTGCTGCTTCTCGCGGTAGCGCTCCATCTGATGCTCATAAATAGCGCGCTCAGGATTGGTCAATGGCACACCGGGCCCGCGACCTTTCAACATCGCGCGAATCATCGGCGGCGGCGGAAACTTCGAGATCAAATCCTGCTCGCTCAAACGCATCGCTGGATACTCCGCCAACCGTGCTTCCAGGGCGCTGTCGTCGATCTTCTCCTGCTGCAATTGCATCTCAAACCACTTCCCCAGCCCCATTTGCTCAACACGCGCGACTTCCCCCGGACGCGCCCCGAACGTCAGCCGGTTCACCGCGTGTACGACTTCGCGACCCGTCGCATGCTCTAACGAGACTTTTTCTGATCCGGCAGAATGTTTGGTCGCCGCAATACCATCCACCGGCAAAACGAGTTGAGTGATCAAAAAAGCCGTCAGCAGGCGAGACATGGGGTTCATGCAGAGATACTCCTGCACCTCTATACCCGCACGCCAGCGCAAAGTTTCGCCCTTCTCCTGCTCTTCGCTGCTTTATGCTGGATGCACCCCCATGCCCCTCACCCCCGGACAACATCCCATGGAGTCGCGTCAGACGCTGCTCTTCGACGCCGACGACACGCTATGGGAAAACAACATTTATTTCGAGCGGTCCATCGCTGCCTTTATCAGCTATCTGAACCACCGCGAATTTGAGCCCTATCAGGTGCGCGAGGTCCTCAACAAGATCGAACGCGAACACACCCACATTCACGGCTACGGGCTCCAGACCTTCCGCCGCTCTCTGGTGCAGTGTTTCGAGCATCTCTCTGACGATCCTGTCGATGAAGAAAAGCACGCCCGCATCACCAGCTTTGTCGACTCCATCGCGAGCCACGAAATCGAATTGCTCGCTGGCGTCGCCGATACTCTGCCGCTCCTCGCTGCCCGGCACCGCCTCATCCTGATGACCAAGGGCAATCAAGAGGAGCAGCACGGCAAGCTGTTGCGCTCTGGCTTGAGCGCGCACTTTGTCGCCGTTGAGGTGCCAAGAGAAAAACATCGCGAAGCATACGAAGAAGTCATTGCCCGTCACACGCTGGATGTGCACACCACGTGGATGATCGGCAACAGCCCTAGGTCTGATATCAATCCCGCTCTAGCTGCCGGGCTGAACACCATCTTTATTCCCCACTCGCACACCTGGGTGCTCGAGCACGAGAGCCTCGCATCGACCCCCTCCGGGCAAACATCGCTGCGTCTCAAAGACTTTTCAGAACTGCGATCTTTATTCTAACGCAGCCGCATCTCCACTCGATCTCTTCGCCTGAGTTTCGAGATCAACTGCAGCTGCGTCGGCAACGTCGGAGACAACAATCGCCTGGGACGGAAGGGCAATCTGCACCCCAGCCAACTGAATGCACTCCATAATCCGCAGCAGCAATCCTTCCTGTATTTCGAGAAACTGATTCTGAACGGGGACGAGGACGTATGCATACACCTCTACCTCGAGGGCAGTGAGTCCGAAGCGAAGTAGCCGCACGCGAATCGATTTCTGTTCGACCAGCCGGCTTTCCCTCACAATGCCGCGGATGCCTTCGAGTACTTCGTGCATCTGCGCGGCGGTCGTTCCGTGGCGAAGCCTAAGGATCTGATGGAACCAGAATTTATCGCGCGACGACAGGTTCTCTAGGTTCATGGTTGCGACCTGCCCATTCGGCAGGTTAACCACGGTTCGTTCCAGGGTCCGAATGCGAGTCGAACGCAGACCAATGTCCTCGACGGTCCCCTGCAACTCGCCTACTTTTAAAACCTCTCCGACGCGGATGGCCCGATCCATGATCAGCGAAACTCCGCCGATGACGTTTTCCAGCGTTTTCTGTGCCGCGAGCGCGACCGCGATGCCGCCGACCCCCAGTCCAGCCAGGGCTGCGGTGGGATTCACGCCAAAATGATGCAGCATAACCATCACGCCCGCGAAGATGACCAGCACATCCACCACTCCGCGAACCAGGCGCAAAACAGAAGTAGCGCCTGCAAGGTTGCGCTGGCGCAGCCGCTGTTGCAGATGTCTCTCGCCCGCGCTGATGGCGAGAATCACCAGCCAGACGCATGCAGCAACGGTGATCACCCCTGCCGCCCCAGACCAGATTTGTCGCGCCATCAGCGCAAGGCTAAGTTTCGAAAGCGTCCATTCAATGACCAGCGCTAGCAGTAGAAGGCGAAGCGGCTTTAGAAACACCTCCGGATCGCGGAGCTCGGTATTCTTATACCGGCGCCTTCGCACATCGCCCACAATACGGCTAAGCAGTCTGTTCACAAATGCGGCGAGTAGAAAAAAGAGGGGGATGCCAACAAGAACGGCAAGCCATTCAAACCAGGCAATGCCGAGCAACCGGTTGTTCACCAGAACTTGCGGCACAACATTGTCCACTGGTAACAAATTGATCTCTTCGTACAGCGCCGGAATATCGGCGAGAGTCTTGCTCGAGAACAACCACAGTGGGCCACTTTTTCCGCGGTCGACGCGCTCGACCAGAATGTCCAGGTCGCCTTGGTCGCCGCTGATCGTTCCTACCAGGTCCTGGTCAGGCCGCAACAGGTCTGCGACCGATCCTTCCGGTTCGTTGCTGATCTGATTCAATCGTGCGGGCAGCCGACGATCAAGCACGACGAAGAGTTGATGCGCGAGAATTTCCGCGGCCCCGTCATTAGCGCGGGTGTTTAGATACTGGGCCGCGAGTTCGTCATCTCCCTTGCGTGCAGCACTAAGAAATCCGAGGACCGTGCCGCGCGGCGTCGTTCGCCCGAGTGCATCCTTTCGTACCACTGGCTGCGTGGCCGGAGCAACGCCAGGAAGAGCCTGCGCCCACACTTGCACGCACATCATCAGCGCGAAGTAAAAAATGCCCGCGCCGTTGCGCGCAAGACTCACGCTTCCCCATAACGAGTGCTGGCGCGAACGCACTCGAATTCCTCCGAACCGGGAATGAATTTTCTCGAACAACGAATTACGTGGCGCGTTGGATCGCTTGCTCACAACGTCGAACCTCTCATTTCACTTTGTTATACTTTTACAGACTGCCTGCGAAACTTCGCGGCAATGCGGAAGTGGCGAAATTGGCAGACGCACTACCTTGAGGTGGTAGCGCTCGAAAGGGCATAGGGGTTCAACTCCCCTCTTCCGCACCAACCATATTTTCCTTTGACTGGAGTCAGATTTTTCCGAATGTCTTATATCACCGTTCTTGTTGTTATTTTGCACGTAATCATTTGTCTGGTGCTTATCGGCGTCGTCTTGCTGCAGCAGGGCAAAAGCGCTGATTTGGCGGCCGCGTTTGGCGGCCAAGGTTCACAGACCGCCTTTGGCCCGCGCGGCGCGTCGAATGCACTCACTCGCGTCACCACCTGGGCAGCGATTCTGTTCATGGTCACCTCAATTGGCTTGACCGTGCTGCTTTCTCGCACCGGCACAGGTAAGTCAGTTCTTTCCGGCACGCCAGCGTCGAAGTCCGCTCCTGCGAAGCCTGGGAAGTAACTTAGCATCGCGGCCGTCTCAGTGCCTGCTGAGCTTGCTCAGCAAGACAGCCGCGCGTGCCCTCCAAGCATGATCCATCAGATCTTTCGCGTCGGCCCCATCGCCTGCAACTGCTCCGTCCTTGCAGATGAAGCGACCCGCGAAGCCATCGTCGTCGATCCCGGCGACGACATCTCCACAATTCACGCCTTCCTGCAGCAAAACGATCTTCAGGTCAAACAAATCATCATCACTCACGCGCACATCGACCACGTCGCCGGTGCGGCGGAGTTGCGCAAGTTGACCGGCGCACCCATCGTCATGAACGAAGCCGATCTCCCCCTGCTAAAAATGATGGACATTCAGGCGAAATGGTTCGGCGTCGCGACGCCCGAAGTTATCCCGCCAGACATCCACGCCTCCGACCATCTAAAAACCAGCTTTGGCCACACAGAAGGTACCGTTCTCCACACTCCTGGCCACACAATGGGCAGCATCTGCGTGCATTTTCCGTCTGAATCTCTGCTTCTGAGCGGCGATACCCTCTTTGCCGGAACCGTCGGCCGCACCGATCTCCCGGGTGGCAGCTCCATACTGCTCGCCGAGTCAATTCGCGAGCGGCTCCTCGACCTTCCCGAAAACACCAGAATCGTAGCTGGCCACGGACGCGAGACCATTCTCTCCACAGAACTCACAACAAATCCCTTTCTAAGAAAGCTTGTCGAGTCATAAAGCTAGAGATTTTCTTATCAATCTACTGAGTGAGCCGCTTTCCTATTAACTCTGCGGCGACACCGCCAGCCGGTCTGCAAACTCCAGTATCCGGCGAAAACCCTCCCTGAATACAGTCTCCTCAGGCAGCAAACTGATCACCAGCCAGCAGTCCTCATCCATCCCAAACAGATGTCCCGGCTGGACAAGCACTTGATGCGTCTTCAGCAAACGCACAGCAACTTCCTCAGCCTGCGCCAGATTTGGCAAGCGCAAAATGGCGTACCAGCCTGCCTCCACCAACAGACGTGTAATAGGCGATAGCGGCGGCAACATCTCGGCTATCGCCGCCAGATTCGCCTGCACTCGCGCGCGTACAACCGCCTGAACAACCGCGCTCGCTTTCAGCCAGTCGCGCAAGGCGTTCTGTGCCGGAGTTCCAACAGAGAGGTATGAATCCGCGATGATCTCCAGGCGCTCGAGCGCCTCGCCGGATCCCGGCCCAGCCGCCGCCATCCACCCCACTTTCATCTGTGGTAGCGCGGCGATCTTGCTCAACCCGCTCAGCACAAATGTCAGAGCTGGATGATCGCCGCATACAAAACTTTCGCCCGGAAAATCGATCGCGTAGTCGAGGAACACCTCGTCCACGATCAAGGCCAGATCGTGCTGCCCGCAAATCGTTTCCAGATATGCGCGCTCGCCCGTGCGCGTGTAGTGCCCCGTCGGATTATTTGGATGGACGACAATGATCGCGCGCGTGCGCGGTGTAATCGCTGTCTCAAGCGCAGCCCGGTCGATATGCCAGCCGTGATCGTAGAACACCGGATAGTACTTCAGACTCACGTCGCACAGTTCGGCGAGCACATCCAGCAGGGGATACCCCGGCGCGGCGATCAGCACCTCATCGTTAACATTGCAGAGCAAGCGCAGCAGATAGGTGTAGGCTTCGCTAGTGCTGGCGGTCAACAAAATCTTCTCCGCAGCAACGGTAGCTGACCGATCCGCGTAATAAGCCGCGACCGCCTCACGAGGCCGCAACATTCCCAGCGGTTGCGGATCATAAATAAGGTTTTCGACCCGACTCAGAGGAGCGAGCGCACGGTTCGAATTCATCCCGAGACCGCACGCTGCGGGATTCGCAACTGTCAGATCGATCAGAGTATGCTGCAGTTCGTCCGCCGCCCGCGCGCGAGCCACAGCAGCGACATAATGCGACTCAGAACGGTGCCAGCCGGTGCGCGTTGAAAATTTCATACGCCGCACACATTCCCGAGCACGCCATAGAATTGCAAACTACACTTTCTTCTTCCCGCTCTTCTTCGGCGTTTCAGCCTGCTTCTCCACTTCCTTCAACAGCACTACTGAGCGTCCCGCAAGATTCTCTTTATCGCCGGCCGCTTCTTCAGCAAATGGATTCTCGATGTCATCGGTATTCAAGATGCGCTGCCAATTCCCTCCTGCGGGCGCCGGCGGCAGATGGAATTCCATCGGCTCATGGTACGCATTGAGCAGGATCAGAAATGAGTCGTCGACGATCGGGCTGCCATCGATGTCAACCGTGTTGAGGGTGCGACCGTTCAGCATCAGGCCAAGCGTGCGCGCCCATCCCAGCGACCACGTTTCTTCTCCGAGTTCGTTGCCATCGATCCCATACCAGGCGATGTCGTGTCCTTTGGAATTGCGCACTTCGCGGTCCTGGAAAAATTTCGTCCGATGCAGGTTCGGATGTGCGCGTCGCAACTGGATCAACCTAGACGTGAACTCCAGCATATTCTTGCGGCGCTCATCCAGGTTCCAGACGGTCCAGCTGATCTCATCATCCTGGCAATAGGCGTTATTGTTGCCGCCTTGCGTCCTCGCGACTTCGTCGCCGCCAGAGATCATCGGCACGCCCTGCGACAGCAGCAGCGTCGCCATCATGTTCCGCATCTGCCGCAAACGCGCGTGGTTGATTTCAGGATCGTCGGTCGGCCCTTCGGCCCCCATGTTCCAACTGCTGTTATCGTTCGCGCCGTCGTTGTTGTCTTCACCGTTCGCTTCGTTGTGCTTGTCGTTGTAGCTGACCAGGTCGTTCAGCGTGAACCCATCGTGCGCGGTGATGAAGTTGATGCTCGCGTATGGCCGCCTTCCGTCGTATTTGTATAAATCGCTCGAGCCGGTGAGTCGATATCCAAGATCAGAAAGCTGGCCGTCATCCCCTTTCCAGTAACGGCGAACCGTGTCGCGATACTTGCCATTCCACTCTGCCCATAACACCGGAAAATTCCCGACCTGATAGCCGCCTTCTCCAACATCCCACGGTTCTGCGATCAACTTCACGTCTGCGATCGTTGGGTCCTGTTGAATGATGTTGAAGAAACTTGAGAGCCGATCCACTTCGTGCAAACTGCGCGCCAATGTCGCAGCAAGATCAAAACGGAAACCATCGACGTGCATCTCCGTCACCCAGTAGCGCAGGCTATCCATGATCAGCTTCAGCACCTGTGGGTGCAACACGTTCAGCGTGTTTCCCGTGCCGGTGTAATCCATGTAGAACCGCGGATTGTCGGGTACGGTACGGTAATAGGTCGGATTATCGATGCCCTTCAACGAGAACATTGGACCCATTTCGTTGCCCTCGCATGTGTGGTTGTAAACCACGTCGAGAATGACTTCGATCCCATTCTGGTGAAGCTTCTTGACCATCTCTTTGAACTCACGCACCTGCCCACCATGATCGCCGGATGAACTGTACCGCGACTCGACCGCCAGATACGCCAGCGTGTCATACCCCCAGTAATTGCGCAGCTTGCGATCGACCAGCCGCTTGTCGTCGACAAACTGGTGAATCGGCATCAACTCCACCGCCGTTACACCGAGCTTCTTCAAATGCTCGATACTCGCATCGTGTGCCAGCCCAGCGTACGTGCCGCGCAATTTCTCAGGCACTCCCGGATTCAGCTTTGAAAATCCTTTGACATGCACCTCATAGATGACGGAGTCGGCCAGCGGCGTAGCCGGCGGCTCATCCTCGCCCCAGTCAAAGCGATGGTTAATGACAACGCTCTTCGGAACTCCGGCGGCGCTGTCGCTTTGCTCAATCTTCAGGTCGGCATCTCCTTCGCCAAACGCGTAAGGAAAGACCGGCTGGCTCCAGTCCACCTGACCGCTGATTGCTTCTGCATATGGATCAACCAGCAGCTTCGCCGGATTGAAGCGAAGCCCCTTTTCCGGCTCCCACGGCCCATGAACGCGCAGACCGTAGAGCTGGCCGTCTCCCAACCCCGGCACATAGCGATGCCATACGAATGCGGTCTGCTCACTCAGCATGAACGAATCGGTCTGGATGTGGTTTTCGTCGAAGAGGCATATCTCCACTCCGGTTGCGTTTTCTGAGTAAACAGCGAAGTTCACTCCACGTTTGTCGCACTTCGCGCCGAGTGGATACGGTTTTCCGGGAAGCAGAGGTCGAGAAGACATACGAATGCAAAACCTTTCAAAGGAGAAAACTTGGTTGGGGCCTACCGCTCAGACGCCTGCGCCGGGAAATACGTTGCTCAACCGCTGGTCGCTTGCTTTCAGCTTAACGTGAAGTAAATTCGCGTCGTCGATCCAACTTAGAATTATGAAGACAGAAATTTTCCCTTTACAATAGTCGTCACGCGGAGAGGTGGCAGAGCCCGGTTGAATGCAGCTGACTCGAAATCAGCCATACCTTTACGGGTATCGGGGGTTCGAATCCCTCCCTCTCCGCCAAACACGGCGCTTCTGGTATACGCACAGATGATTACTACATATCATCCCAACTTTTATCGCCCTCGCCCTCCGGGATGTTTACCCACATAAAACAAAACTCCAATTACGACCCATCAGCAATCCGTCTCAAAATCCTTCGTCTCGCTCTCGCTGTCATTCGCGATAATCTGGGCAAAGCGCCCGGCAGTCTGCGGGAAGGAGAATTTCATGCGGCAGATCAAGCCCGTATTCGGCTTCACTCTAGGACTCATCATGTTCCTGGCTTCAGCCGCGGCCCTGGGCCCGCAAGCTTGTGCGCAGGAACAGGTACAGATTGATGCGCGGGCGCCGGCAACGCCGTTTCCGCATTTCTGGGAACAGATGTTTGGTTCGGGGCGCGCGATTCTTTCCCTGCGCGAGAGCTATCGCGAAGATCTGCGCGCCGTCAAACAAGTGGCTGACTTCCGCTACGTGCGCTTCCATGCCATCCTCCACGACGAAGTGGGCGTCTACAATGAGGACGATCACGAGAATCCTGTTTACAACTTCTCTTATGTGGATCAGATCTACGATGGACTACTAAAAAATGGCGTGCGGCCGCTGGTAGAGATCAGTTTTATGCCCAAAAAGCTGGCCTTCAACCCGGATGCTCTCCACCCGTTCTGGTACAAGCCGAACGTCTCGCCTCCTAAAAGCATGGAGAAGTGGGATGGGTTGATGACTCATTTTGCGCAGCATCTTGTCGATCGCTATGGGATCGAGGAAGTCGCGCAATGGTACTTCGAAGTTTGGAACGAACCGAACATTGATTTCTGGGGCGGTGTGCCACGGCAGCGAAGCTACTTCGAACTCTACGACCATACCGCGCGGGATTTGAAAGGCGTTAACTCTCGGCTGCGCGTTGGTGGTCCGGCGACCGCCGCTGCTGCCTGGGTAGCAGACTTCCTGAAACATACAGCGGCGAACGACGTACCGGTAGATTTCGTTTCAACGCACGGATATGCGGACGACACAGTACAGGATCTCTTCGGCACGGATGAAGATATTCCAACGGACGATCGGGTGTGCCGCGCCGTCGCTAAGGTGAGAAAGCAGATTCAGGATTCCCAAATGCCGCGTCTGCCGTTGCTATGGACGGAGTGGAACGTAGCCGGAAAGATGGAATCCCGCGACACCACCTTTGTAGGGCCGGCACTTGCGAATACAGTCAGAGAGTGTGACGGATCTTTGGAGATGCTTTCTTTCTGGACCTTTTCCGACGTTTTCGAGGAAGGCGGGCCCAGTGCGCGGCCCTTCGGCGGTCAGTTCGGGCTGCGCGCCAAAGGCGGCATCAACAAACCAAGCTATTACGCTTACGGTTTGCTGCATCAGCTCGGCAATGAGAGGCTGGCAAACAACTCTAAAAACGTGATCGTTACGAAAACATCTGACGGAAGCCTTGAAATTGCCGCCTGGAATATGGTGGACCCGGATCAAAACGGAAAGGCACGCGCGATGGAATTGGTGTTTCGCAACGTGCCTGCGCACGCGCATGTCACGATTCAGAGCGTGGACAGCAGTCACGGGAACGTCTTGAAACAATATGCAGCGATGGGAAAACCGCTCGACCCGACACCCGCGCAGGTGATGGAGCTGAATCGCGAGACTGCGCTCCCTGCCGCAGAAAAGATTGAAATGAAGGACGGCAAAGTGAACTTTATGCTGAGTGCAAACGCACTCGTACTGGTTAAGCTGTCTGAGTAGCGCGAAGGTTGAGAATCGCGTCGCTTGAATGGACGGCCTACCTGCGAGCGCGTATTTGTGGGGTTAGCCACGCATTCTTTTTGACCCAGCCGAACCCTGGGCCTAGGCCGCTTTTGCGGCCGGAAGGTAAACCGAAAAAGTTGTTCCATGACCCTGCGCAGCCGTCGAGCTCTTGACGCGAATCGTTCCGCCGTGATTCTCGATGATCTCCTTTGAGACCCAAAGCCCCAGTCCCGTACCGGTATCGCCCTTCGTGCTGATAAACGGCTCGAATACTTTCCCGCGCAACTCATCCGGAATGCCCGTCCCTGTATCTGCTACGGATACGCGCACGTATTGCCGGAACGGCTCTCGCTCGAGGTGCCTCACTCGCAGACGCAGCGTCCCCCCATTCCGCATGGCGTCTATCGCATTGCCCACCAGATTTGCGAACAACTGACGCAATTCGCCGGCCTTCGCCATCACGGTTCGCGAAGTATCGAACTCGAGGATCACGCGAATGTCGGAGGCAGACAACCGCGGACCATACAGAGCCAGCACCGACTCAAGCAGTTCTGGCACATCGACAGACGCGGGCTTCGCCGTTTCGCGATAAAATTTCAGCGTCTGCATCGCGATCGCGCTCACGCGTGACAGTTCTTGCTCTGCGAGTTGCAAATAGTTTTTCCCCTCTTCGCTCTGCGGAGTGGAGCGAAGCAGATAGAGAAGGTTGGTCACTGCCTCCAGCGGGTTATTGATCTCATGGGCAATGCTCGCGGCAAGACGCCCTGCCACGGCAAGTTTCTCCGCTTTGCGTAGCGCATCTGCGGCCAGTCCGAACTGTTCCATCTGATCGCGAATTTGATACTGTCGCTTGCGCCCTCGCAAAGCGTTCGCAATCATGCTCAGCAGCGTCTCCGGGCGAACGGGACGCTCTAACAACAAGGCGTTTTCGAGAGGCCCACGCAGCAGTCGATGATTCCGGCTTATGCAGGTTACGTCCCCCTCCCGGGTCAACAAAATCAGCGGGAAATCCGACCATGTGGACTGCTGCTCCAAACATTCCGAGAGTGGCAGGACATTCTCATCCGTCAGAGCCTCCTCCGCTAGAATCGCGACCCCCGCGTTTTCGCGCATGCTCGAAATCAGATCGACTACAGACGGACAAGCAAAGGCAGCGAATCCGCCTTTATGCAACTGATCGACGATCAGTTGCGCAGCGCGGCCATGAGGAGCCATGACGAGAACGCGCATTTCGTCGAGGGATTCTCTATCTGGATTGCTAAGCACGATCCTCCAGCTTGGCTGCCGCCTCGCACTGATTTGGTACTTCCGTATGAGATGCCACGGAACCTAAAGAGTGGCTCGCGCAACTCAGCGACCCGTTGCGAGTTTCAGGTCATGAATCGAGCTTTCAGTCGGCGCCCTGACCGTTCACTATCCCGGCTTAGAATCGTGGCGTCAGTCTGAAGGCTTACAACCTCGCGGTCCACAATACCCGGACGCCTACGCGAAAAATAGTAAGGGAGGGAAGTTCGCACAGCGAACTTCCCTCCCTTACTATCCCGAATGCACAAGGGAACGACCTTATTGAAGGTCGAACGTCAACACCTTCGCCATCGCCTTTGATTCCCCGGGCGATACCGCGATGAATAACTTCTTCAACTCCGGCACCAGCAACGCTGTTTTCGCTCCCGCTGTCGTAGTTACCTTGGCACTCAGTTTCACCTGGTCTGGATCCGACACATCATAGACGGCCATCCAACCTTCGCCGCCCGGAACAAACAGGCGCTTTCCTGCTTTGTCATACGCCGCATCGTCGACACGCAAAGGCGCCGGCAATGAATTTGTGATAACTCCTGTGTCGGAGTTCATGACCACCAGCATCCCCGGATCGCGGCAGACCAGAAAGATGCGATGCGCATCTTCGTTGAACGCAATTACTGCGTTCTGCTTCGCCGCTGGCACAGGCCACTGCCCGATCATCGTCAGGGTTTTTCGGTTGATCACGGCAAGAGTGTTCTTGTCTGTCAGGTTGATGAAGAGCCGGTCCCCGCCCTTCTCGATCGCCATCGCTTCGACGTGGTTCGCATTGATCTTGATCGTGCCCGTTTTCTTGCCGTCATCAGGATTGACCTGTGCCAATTCGGCCGTATCCATCTTGACGTCTTTGCCGCCAGTGACCACATATACGCGATTCGCATCCGCGTCATAGCCAATCGAATCCGCACCCTCGACCAGCGTTGCCTTCGCCTTCTTCGCATAGGTGTCGCCATCGAGCAGCGTCGACATCTCTGGGCCACTATCCGTAACAAAGATCGTCGGACTCCCATTCCGCACCAGGATGCTGTGAGGCGCCCCGAAGCCAGGAATCGTCCGCAGGTGCTTCCCCGTCTTGATGTCGAACACCTCCAGCGTCGCGTGGTCCTCCGCTGCAAGCAGCAATCGGCCCCTTTGGGCGTCATAAGCGAAGTGATCAAAATCCCCCGTGTACCCGGGCAGATCAACACTCTGCACAAGTTTCACCGGGTGATGGTCTTGCGCCGGGGCAGTAGCGACCGCGTATGAAATAAACCATCCAAGCAGAGCGGTCGCCGCCGCCTTCGATGAACTCCCTGCACTCATTTGTAGAACTCCTCAAAAGTACATTGCAAAATTCTCAGCAAGCCTCTCCCCACTCGATTACTGATTGCTGAACGCGCAATGAAATTGCGTTCATACTGTACCGAACAATTTTTCGTGCGCCCAAATAGCGATCTGAAAACAATTTCATTCTGGTTTCAGATGAAGTTCATTCGGACGCTCGTTAATGCTGGAGGCAAACCTTTATGCGCATCTTGCTAGTTGAGGACGAGAAGAAAGTTGCAACGTTCGTCGAACGCGGCCTCGTCGCAGAGCGTTATGCCGTCGATGTCGCCCCCGACGGTCGCGAAGGCCTCGACCTCGCGCAGACTTACGCTTACGACCTCATCATTCTTGACCTGAATCTGCCGAGCATCGACGGCAAAGAAGTCCTGCAACGCATTCGCCGCCAGAACACCAGCGTGCCTGTCATCATTCTCACCGCTCGCGACGCGCTCGACGACAAGGTAAAGCTCTTCGAGACCGGCGCCGACGATTACATCACTAAGCCCTTCGCCTTTGCCGAACTCCTCGTCCGCGTCAAAGCGCTCCTGCGCCGCGGCCCTGTCAACCGCGCCAGCACAATCCTCATACGCGACCTGGAGCTCGACCGCCTCACTCAGCAGGTCAAGCGCGCCGGACGCCGCATGGAGCTCACCGCCAAGGAATATTCGTTACTCGAATATCTGATGATGAATCCTGACCGCGTACTCTCGCGCAACATGATCATCGAACATGTATGGGATCAGAGCTTCGACGGCATCACAAATATAGTTGACGTCTACGTGCGTCACCTGAGGGCCAAGCTGGACGACCCGCACGAATTCAAAATGATCCGCACCGTGCGCGGCGCCGGGTACATGATTCGCGCAGGCGGTGACGAATGAGCAGCGGCTCTCTTCGCACCCGCGTCACCTCGTGGTACGTCGCTTTCCTGGCTGCGACTCTTGTCTTTTTTGGCGCTTCCCTCTACTTCGGACTCGCCCGCTATCTCGACGCCTCGCTTCAGCACGCGCTCGAAAACCAGGCGACCAGTATCGCCGAACGCTTTCTGCCCGACGCCGCCAGCAAGGGTGAAAACTGGCTTAACACTGAGGTCAGCGAATCCTACGCACCAGAAACCAGTGGACGATTCATCCGCATTACGCGACAAGACGGCACCGAACTCTACCGCTCCGGCGACATTCGCGACCCATTCATCGACGCCAGCGCGCTGCCCGGAGTGTCTCCCGTGCAGCCGTCCCCGTCCTTCCGTACCGTTCGATTCGACAAGGCTCACACGATCCTTGTTTATGCGCGACCCTACTCCACGCACGGTGTGCGCTACCTTGTCGAGACCGGCGCCTCGCGGGA
This sequence comes from Terriglobales bacterium, assembly GCA_038199445.1. Taxonomy (GTDB): domain Bacteria; phylum Acidobacteriota; class Terriglobia; order Terriglobales; family Acidobacteriaceae; genus JBBPYY01. The sequence goes on from JBBPYY010000092.1 coordinate 21,821, forward strand.
CCCCATCAAAAAGCTGCTCCGCGGACTCTTCATCGCGCTCCTCACCTTCACGCCGCTCACTCTCATCGCGGCGGCCATCGGCGGACGCCTTCTGATGTCTCAGCCGTTGAAGCCGCTCGTCTCGCTCACGCAACAGGCCGAACGCATCGGCACCCATGCCCCCGGCGAAAGGCTTGCCATCATCCCCTCGGGCGACGAACTTGAACGGCTCTCGCTTGCTCTGAACCGCATGATCGCCCGTCAAGAGGACGCGCTCGCGCACAACCGCCGCTTCTCCGCCGACGTTTCGCACGAACTACGC
>JBBPYY010000093.1:0-10868 GCA_038199445.1 Terriglobales bacterium
CACGGTGACGCCGGATATGCTGTTTCCTGCGACGGCCTGCCTGGTGCAAGACAAACTGGGTGCGAAGGGCGCATGGGGTTTCGATCTGTCGGCCGCGTGTTCCGGCTTCGTCTACGCGCTGCAGGTCGGAGCGAAGCTGGTTGAATCTGGCGCGCAGCAAAGGGTGATGGTCATCGGCGCGGATGTAATGTCCTCCATCATCGATTACACCGACCGCGCGACCTGCATCATCTTCGGGGACGGCGCGGGAGCGGTACTGCTCGAACCCTGTGAAGAGAATGAGCTCGGCTTGATCGATTACCTCCACGAGATCGACGGCTCGGGCGGCGCCAGCCTCAATATGCCCGGCGGCGGCAGTCTCAATCCGTCCACGGCTGAGACGGTTGCAAAGAAGATGCACTACGTCCATCAGGACGGCCAGGCGGTCTATAAATATGCGGTACGCAAAATGGCAGAGGCGAGCGAGAAGCTGCTCGAGCGCAACAATGTAAAGGGCTCGGAACTCGGCTGCTTTGTGCCGCACCAGGCAAACAAGCGCATCATCCTGTCGACCGCCGAACGCCTCGGCATGCCCGTGGAACGCGTCATCATCAACATCGACCGTTATGGAAATACCACCGCCGGTACCATTCCGCTGGCGCTCGAGACCGCCCGTCAAGAGAAGCGGCTGAAGAAAGGCGATCTGGTCTTGCTGGCGTCTGTGGGTGCGGGGTACACCGTCGGGGCGACCCTGCTGCGTTGGGAAATTTAGGCTGGTGCCTTGGTCCCCGATCTCGCTTCGGTGACGTCTCGCTCCATCGAGGCTTGCTCGCGGATCTTTTTTTCGCGCATAACTCGCGCCTGTGTACGGTACTGCCATGCGCCGAAAAAAACTGCCGCCACGGTTAGCCCAACCATCGTCCAGACGATCGGCTCCGCCCAATCGCGAGAGAACTCACCCCACTGACGCAGCAGATGCCGGCCGTATAACGCTCCGAGCCATCCAATCAGTCCGTAACGCAGCGCTCGGCCAATTCCATACGCGGTCAAAAAGCGCGCACGCGACATGCCCAGGGCGCCAGCGGCAATCACAAACGGAACCAGCGGCACCGGCGGCGGCAACAGGCAGGGCACCAGGATAGCGACGAAATTATTTCGCTCGATGCGCCGTTCGACTTTCGCCAGACGCTTGGCGGAAACGTAGTGCTGCAGCACCGGTTTGCCGCCCCTGACCCCGAGCCGGTAGGTCAGATAGCCGCCGATCATCGAGCCGAGCAGCGCCATGGTCGCGAGCAGGAACCAGTTCCCCTGGCTGATGGTGAGCAGCACCAGCAGAACGTCGGCGCCCCCCGGGATGGGGATGACGGAAGAGTCCACGATCGCAACCGCAAACAGGCCGATCGGCCCTACGCTCAGCAGCCAATGCACCAAAGCGGACTGATGCCGTATGTGGCGCTGAACCAGCGGAATTCCTTCGTTGATTAGGCCCAGCAATCGCATTGCACACACATCTCCCTGCGGGTTAAGACGGGCGGCAACAGCAACAAGTTCCGGCCGCAAAACAATTTTATCTCTGAAAAGTTGACATCCATAATATATCTATGAGATATATCTAAAAGATATGAAGTCGACAACCACTTCGAGCCAGTTTGCGATTCTCGGTCTGCTGACCAATTGCCCCATGTCTGGCTACCAGATTCGCCAACTGGTGCAATGGTCAATCGGCCAATTCTGGAGCGAAAGCTTCGGCCAGATTTATCCCGCGTTAAGCTCCCTTTCGAAGGCCGGGCTGGTGACGCGGCAACCCGAACCCAAAAGCGCGAAGAAGCCAGCTGCAAGCAAGCGCCCACGCCACGTCTATGCCATCACTGAGAAAGGGCGGCGCGCGCTGATTCATTGGGTGGCCAGCCCCTTTCATCTGCAGGTGCCTCGCAATGAACTGCTGCTCAAATTATTTTTTGGCGCCACCGTGCCCATCACTGAAAACGAGCAGCAAATCGAACGCTACCGCGAAGTGCATCTTCGCAAGCAGCAAGTATTCGCTGAGACAGAAAGTAGGCTGCTGGCGGAGCACGCCTTGAATCCACAACTGCCCTATTGGCTGATCACCCTCGAATACGGCAAACAGAACAGCCGTGCCATGCTCGCGTGGTGCGACGATTCTCTGGCAACTTTGAAATCTCTGCCGCCGTCATCGCGGCGCAAAATCGACCGTCACATCCCGGTATCGGTCTAAGGAGGCACCTATGCACGCACTCTCGCTACTCGCCATTACGTTCGGCTCTCCGCACTGGCCGGCGTGGATTCGCGCTTTGCTCGCGCTGCACATCACCTGCGGAGCCATCGGCTTCGTCTGCGCGCCCGTCGCGCTCGCGACTGCGAAAGGCGGCCGCACCCACCGCCGTTGGGGAATGGTGTATTTCTATGCGATGGCCGGCGTTGCCGCGACCGCGCTAACGCTCTCGATCATTCTTCCGATTTTGTTTCTCGCGCTGGTCGCGGTCTTCAGCTTCTATTCCGCCTTCGCCGCGTACCGCGTGCTGTACCTCAAAGATCTTCCGCGCGGAGGCAAGGCGAAATTCATCGACTGGGCCGCCGGCATTTTTACCTTCACAGCCAGCCTCGCCCTCGGTGTGATCGGCATCGTGCGGCCCGCATTGGTTCCCGTCGGAGTCATCTTCCTCGGCCATCGCCCCATCAGCATTGTCTCGATCGTCTTCGGTTTTATCGGAATGCGCCTGGCTTTCACGGCGATGAAGAGTTTCGTCGTAAAGCCTTCAGAGAAAATGTTCTGGTGGTACGGCCACATGCAGGGCATGATCGGCAGTTACATCGCTGCATGGACGGCGTTTTCAGCGGTAAACCTCAGCCACTGGTTCGGCGCGGCATGGTGGGTCTGGCTGTGGCCCACCCTGATCGGCGTGCCGGCGATGATCGTGTGGACGCGCTACTACCAGAAAAAGTTTTCCCCGAAACCGAAAGTCGGCGTTCCCGCAGTCGCTTGATCAGCGTGATCGTTCACCCAGTTCGATCAACCGATGAATCGCAGCGGCGGAGCCTGAGGCAGAACGCCCGTCTCCGCCGCATAGCGATAGAACAGACCCAATCCCGCGAGGCATTCATCGTCGAGCTTGTAGTGGATGTTCTCGGTTAGATACGCGCGAATCGTGCGCTCGCTGATCGCGATTCTCGGCGTCCACTCCGCAACCAGATCGCTGATGTGGCGCAGCCCGGCATCGCGCGATGCGGTGAAATCCGCGATCACTTCAGCTGCACTCACGCCAGCACGCACCAGCGCCTCTGGCCGCACCCCCCAGAACGCAGAAACCCACGGCAAGCCTGTGCGCGAAGTCCACTCCCCGGCAAGGTCGCAATATTCATAGTGTTGCCCGGTGCTTTTTTCGAATGCAGCGCGATGTTCCAGCGCCAGCAATGCCGGATCGCCGATCACAATCGCCGCATCCGCCGACCGCAACATCATCTCGAGATTGCCCGCCGCGTCAGCTTCATGCGCAACAAATTCAGGATCAGAGTCGTAGAACTTCCTGAAAATCACCTTTGCATATGCAACAGAAGCGCGTGACGAACTATCCGCCGCCACCGTCCGCACATCCTTGAGCGACTGGCCGCGCTTCATCACCAGCAGAATGGAGCGCACGTGTTTGCGCGATGCAATCGTGCATCCCGGAATCGCCGCCAGCCCTGGAGTAGTCGCATACGCCGCGACAGGAATCAGGCCAATGTCGGCCGCACCAGACGCCAGATCATCGGCGCAACGCGCGGGCAGCGTGGAATAGATATCGTAGCGAGCCGCGAGCCGCCGTTGTTCCGGCGCATGCTCAAAATCCCACATCAGCGGCGCTGGATTCAGAAACCGTATCGCTGCGACACGCAATATTTCAGTAGCTCGGGCACTCACCAGCCAGTGTAGCAAGGACGAACATGGCAGCCGCCCATCGCTTCATCGCCGCTAATCGCTTCATTTCTGATATCTGCCGCGAACTTCTATGCGCCGCACTTCCGGCGGCTCTTCAAGCGCCACCGCACCACTGCGGCTGTTCGGCCCGCGACGAATAGGAGCGAATACATCCGCAGTGTTCTCCGGCTCGGGACCGCGTCTCCTGGAAAAAACACGCCGCAGAAATGCAGCAGGCGAGTTGCGCCGCCAGAATCGCTTCCAACGCGAAATGTGGTCGTGACGATTCGCCGCCTTTGCAATCGCTAGCCGGTCAGCCTCGCTGACTCTTCGAACTGGCCGCGCTTGAGGCTCTCGCATAGCAAACCATGCTAATCCAACACCGAATAGATGCCGCGATTTTCACCTGTGGGAATATCGAAGCACGCTTAGGTTTGCAATCGAACGCTTGACTTGAAGTAACGTCACCGCTACGCTCAGCCCACATCCCCCTGAATTTCAGAGATACCTTTGATCACCGATTCCCCCTCAGTCACAACTCTTTCCGCAGCCGAGCAGCAGGAGGAGCGCCTCGCCTGGCTCGCGCTGAAGCTGACCACCGGCGTTGGTCCCAAGACGATTTTGCGCGCCGTCGCCCACGCCGGCAGCGCGGCACGCGTGCTTTCTCTGCCGCTGACCAAGCTTGAGGGTTTGCGCATGCCCGCCAGCGCGGCGCAGGAGATTGTCGATGGCCGCTCGCGCGCTGCGGCAGAAATTGAGTACAAGCGCACCCTCGACGGCGGAGGAAACTACATCACGCCCGTCGATCCGGAATATCCGCCGCGCCTGATGGAAATTTTCGATCCGCCTGCCGTGCTGTGGTATCGCGGTGACGCCACCTTGCTGCGGCGCCCTGGCATCGCGGTCGTCGGCACGCGCCAACCCACGCCTTACGGCTCGGGAATGGCGCAGATGCTGGCACGCGACCTCGCCCTTCGCGGCATGCTCATCCTTAGCGGCATGGCGCGCGGCATCGACACCTTCGCGCACAAAGGCGCGCTTGAGGTGGGCGGCAAGACCGTCGCTGTCTGGGGCACCGGCATCGACGTCATCTACCCCAAAGAAAACAAGCGCCTCGCCGAGCAGATTCTCGAGGGCGGCGGCGCCATACTCAGCGAATACCCGATGGGAACATTCCCGGCACCGCAAAACTTTCCCGTCCGCAATCGCATCCTGAGCGGCATGAGCGTAGGCGTCCTGGTGGTTGAGGCCAGCGAAAACTCCGGCACCCGCATCACCGCGCGTTGCGCCGTCGAGCAGAACAGAGAAGTCTTCGCTGTGCCCGGCAACGTGACCAATAAAAGCTCCTGGACGCCGAATACGCTGATCAAGCAGGGCGCGAAGCTGACCGCAACCTGGGAAGATATCTGGGAAGATTTGCCCACACAAATTCGCCTGGAAGTGGAGGATTTGGCCCAGGTTGAATCTTCCAGCGGACAACAAGCATACTTATTAGCGGGATTGCCAGGCCAGCCGGTTCCGCCCGCTTCCCTGATCGATAATCGCGCCATGTCAGAGCAGGAGCGCGAGGTTTTGCACGCGTTGCGCACCGATGAGTCGCTCCAGCTCGATGAACTGATCGAACTGCTGGAGCCGAAAGTCAGCTCGTCGGAGATATTCGCCGCACTGTTCGAACTAGAGCTTGCCGGCAGGGTTCGCCAGATGCCCGGCAAAAATTATGTCAAAACGTTCTGAAATCTTTTAGTTAGCGACTGTTTCGATGCCTGATGCACGGGTGAGGCGCTGGCGTTGCCCGTCCCACAGTGTTAGGTTCTCGAACCAACCGGCTGTTTTTGGCGCTGTGTGCGCTGGCCTGCCGGGTTTTGTTTAAAAGGGAAGTCAATGAGCAAAGCATTAGTCATCGTCGAATCGCCCGCCAAGGCGAAGACGATCGGGAAGTATCTGGGCAATGGGTACCAGGTCGAGGCCTCCATCGGACACATCATGGATCTGCCCAAACGTGAAATTGGTGTCGAACTCGCGAACCTGACGTTCGAGCCGACGCTCGAGGTCATGCCGGGCAAGGAGAAAGTGGTCGCCTATCTGAAGAAGCTGGCGCGCTCCGCTTCGGCCGTCTATCTGGCGCCTGACCCGGATCGCGAGGGTGAAGCGATCGCTGCGCACCTGCAGATTCAGTTGCAAGGCGAGGTCAAGGGCAAGACAGAAATTCGCCGGGTCACCTTCAACGAAATTACACAGAAGGCTGTCAAGGCGGCGTTTGAGCATGCCCGCGATGTCGATGCAAACCTGGTCGACGCGCAGCAGACGCGCCGTGTGCTCGACCGCATCGTCGGTTATCAAATCTCTCCGCTGCTCTGGGATAAAGTCCGCCGTGGACTTTCCGCCGGGCGCGTGCAGACCGTCGCGGTTCGTCTGATCGTCGAGCGCGAGTCGGCTATCAAAGCTTTCAATGCGGTTGAATATTGGACGCTCGACGCGAAGTTGGCTCCGGCACCCAACGGCACTGAGTTCACGGCACGCTTCATCGGCGTCGATGGCAAAAAAGCGTCGGTCGACACCGTCGATCAGCCTTCCTTGCCAGACCAGCAACAGACCGATGCCATCGTCAAAGCTCTCGAGCACGCAGAGTGGCAGGTCCGTTCCGTCGAGCGCAAGGAGCGCAAGCGAAACCCGACCGCCCCCTTCACGACCTCAAAGCTGCAGCAGGACGCGTCGCGGCGGTTTGGATTCAACGTCAAACGCACCATGGGCATCGCCCAGCGTTTGTATGAAGGCGTGGAACTGGGCCAGGACGGCACCGTCGGTCTGATCACCTACATGCGTACTGACTCGATTCGCGTGTCGCCTGACGCAATCGCTGCGGCCCGCGAGTACATCGGGTCAAAGCTCGGCAAACAATACCTGCCTGAGAAGGAGAATTTTTACAAAGGCAAGAAAGACGCGCAGGACGCGCATGAAGCGATTCGTCCGACCAGCGTCGCGAATTCCCCGGAAAAGGTTCGCCGCTATCTCTCGGAAGAACAGTACAAACTTTACCTCCTCATCTGGCAGCGCTTCGTGGCGTCGCAGATGCTGCCGGCGGTATTCGACCAGACCACAATCGAAATCGCCGCGAAGAGCAACCGCACCTATGACTTCCGCGTCACCGGCTCGATCCTGAAATTCGATGGATATCTAAAGGTGTATGAAGAGGCCAAAGACAACAAGGACGAAGACGACGATGCGCTGGCGAACAAGCTGCCTGACATGAGAGAAGGGCAGAAGCTGAATCTGGCCGGCCTGCTGCCGGAACAGCATTTTACCCAGCCACCTCCGCGCTTCAACGAGGCGTCGCTGGTACGCGAACTCGAAGAGCGCGGCATCGGTCGACCCTCCACCTATGCGTCGATTATCACGACGATCCAGGAACGCGAATACGTCACTAAGATCAGCGGCAAGTTCGTGCCGACTGAGATTGGGACCGTCGTCACACAACTGCTAGTGAAAAACTTCCCCTACATTTTCGATACCGCCTACACGGCGAAGCTTGAAGAAGAACTCGACGATATCGAAGAAGGTAAAGAGAAGTGGACGGATCTGCTCAAAGGCTTCTACAGCCACTTCACAGAAGAGCTGTCGGACGCCGAAGAGCACATGGAAAATATCAAGCGCATGGAGCATGCGACAGACCAAAAATGCGAGCTCTGCGGCTCGCCGCTCATTCTGAAATGGGGCAAGTTTGGCTCCTTTTACGCCTGCAGCGCCTACGACAAGAAGAAGCCGATTTCGGTTGCGACTTCTTCTTGGAAAAAGGATCCCAAGAAGGTGTTGAAAAAGCTTCAGGAAAAACTCGACTATCCCATGCTCGTAAGGCCACTCGACGCGGGAACCACGTCGCCGCCGCAGACCGAGGTTCAGGACAGCAGCAATCTGAAGAAGACGCTCGATCTGCTCGCCGCTACTAATATGAAGCTCACCGTCGAGCAGGTGAGTTGCAATTTCACAAAGGAGAATTTCGCTACAAAGCCCGACCTGATTTCACCCGAGGCGCAGGAAGCAACGAGCGACAGTGAGGAATATTGCGAACAATGCGGCCGCGTCATGGTGCTGAAGCGCGGACGCTTCGGCATGTTCATGGCTTGCCCCGGGTACAACGAAGATCCGCCGTGCAAAACGATTCGCAAGCTGACGCAGAAGCAGCAGCAGAAGCCGCCGGTGCCGCTCGACGAGATGTGTCCGAAATGCGGCAAGCCGCTTGTGCTGCGCAATGGCCAGTACGGTGAGTTTGTCTCGTGCTCCGGCTACCCGGATTGCAAGTACGTCAAACAGAATCTGGTCGAGGGCATGAAGTGTCCCAAGTGCGGCGACGGCGACCTCGCCGAGCGGCGCTCCCGATTCGGAAACACTTTTTACGGCTGCACCAACTATCCGAAGTGTGATTTCACCGCGAACGCCAAACCCGTTCCCGAGAAATGCCCGGAGTGCGATAGCCCGTATCTGCTCGAAAAGACGCTGAAGTCTGGCGTGTATCTCATCTGCCCCAACAACAAGAAAAACGAAAGGCCGGGGAAGAAGGGCAAGAAGAAAGTCGCAGAGCCTGAGTCCGCCGTCGTTTGTCATTACGAAAAGCGCATCGGGGACGCCGTGGAGACGGCTGAGACGCCGGAAGAAGAAGCTCAGCCCGTCGCATGACCCAATAGCCGCTGCAGGGATACACTCGACGGATGGCTAATGCACAAGACGCTGACCTCATCCTCAAGCTCTACGAACTGCGCCGCGAACCCGTGATGCGGGAGGCTCGCAACTTCATGATTGCGACCTTCTGGCCCGGCACGGTCGATGAATATCTTGTCGTACAGCACGATCTCGGCGGGCAAAATAGCGCCTATCTCCGCCAGTTCGTCAGCTACTGGGAAATGGCCGCCTCATTCGTATTGCGTGGCGCCCTCGACCCCGATCTCTTCTTCGACAACAACAACGAACTGTTCTTCGTCTTCGCCAAAATGCAACCGTTGCGAGTCGAACTGGAAGCCAAGGCCGGCATCAAATTTATGCCACGTACCGCTGAGTTGCTGGAAAAATATCCGGCCGCAAAAGAGCGCTTTGAACGCACGTCAAAGGCAGTCGAAAACCGACGCAGCCAGCGGACCGTTTCGCAGAAACTCGACCTCTAGAACACCGTACGAAACCGCGCAAATGTCCACGAAAATCGCGCGAAAACCACGCGAAAACCACTCACTTGACCAGCAAAAACCCGTGTGCGGTCCACGGCGAAAGACCGCATTTCCACTACGGAACATCGGTTTTCCTCCGTCATCGCGCGGCAAGGCACTGGAAAGAAACGCCTTGTGTCTGTTATGGTGGGAAAACTGGAGAGGTGGACCAGTAGAAATGGCAAAAGCAGTCTGGAACAGCAAAGTTTTGGCAGAAAGCGACGCTACAGAAACGGTTGAGGGAAATGTCTATTTCCCCGACAACACATTGAATCGAGAGTACTTCCGCGCCAGTTCGACCAACTCGACCTGTCCGTGGAAAGGGCGTGCCAAGTATTATACGGTCGTGGTTGACGGCCAGGAAAACCCTGACGCTGCCTGGTATTACCCCGATCCGAAACCCGCGGCTCGCAACATAAAAAATTACGTCGCATTCTGGCGTGGCGTCGAAGTCGAAAAATAACCGCTCATTCTAAACGAGTAACCGCAGGGTCAGGCGCAGTGTCAGCGATGCCCCGCAAGAATTAGTAAGCTCCAGCTAGATCCAGCGGCAATATGACCTGGAAACAGGTCGCGCCAGGCTTTGATTCCACCGTCAAATGTCCGCGATGCTTTCGCAGGATGCGCATTGCACTATCAAGCCCGAGGCCCAGACCGCGGCCTGGCGCCTTGGTCGTAAAGAATGGCTCGAAGATGCGGTCCTTCAGTTCCGGCGGTACTCCAGGTCCGTCGTCCCATATCTCCACCATGATGGTGTTGCCCTTTTTCCGCGTGAGAAGCCGTAACGTGCCCTGTCCATCCATTGCTTCGATCGCATTTTCAATCAGCGCCGTCCACACCTGGTTCAACTCGCTGCCATACGCCATGATGTGAGGCAGGTTTGCTTGGTAGTCGCGTTCAATGCTGATCTTCCCCATCTGCGAATTCAGCATCGCCAGCGTATTGTCGAGGCTCTGTGCAACAAAAACTTCCTGCAGCGGAGCCTGATCCAGGTAACTGTAGTCTTTGATCGCCCGAATCAAATCGAAGATGCGTTCGGTTGCGTCCAGTACCGACTCTGTCATCCGCTCCGCACGCAGTGAAGACGCGAACTGCAGCAAAACTTTTTGCAAAGCATTGTCGGGCAGGAACGTAGTCAGCGACTCGAGCTGCTGCGGCTCGACGCCGCGACCAGCCAGCGACGATGCGATCGCCCATGGCTCAGAAATTGAATGTGCGGTCAGCCACGCCGATAATTGCTCTTCGCGGTCAGAGAGCGCAATTGCTTCGGCGGCAACGTGGCCGCGAACTTGTTCTCTCACTTGCCTGTCCCACTCGCGAAGATTCCGATACTCATCGTCGCTGAGACACAAACGTCCTAACTCGAATTTTGCTCTGCCGTACTCGCGCAGCTCCTCAAGCAGAGTCGTTGCGCTGCGTTGCGCGGCAGAAGCAGGATTATTCAACTCGTGTGCGAGATTCCCGGCCAGTTTGCCCAACGCCTGCAGCTTCTCACCCTGTTGCTCCATGCGAGTCACTTCACGTACGCGATCGAGCAGCGTGCTGACTACGCGGCTCGCGAAGGTGGGAATATTCTTCAGAATCTCGGGAAACAAATCCCGCTTGTATTCGATCGCCCACGTGTCGGCAACCGCGGTGCTCCTGCCCCCATATGCTTTCATGCGGGAGAAGGGAAGTAGTCCGGTAATCTGGCCCGACCGGCCAATGAATAACTGGTTCCGCGCCTGCACGTGGATTTCGCCTTCGAGGATAATCGTCATGCGATTCGCCGGCTCTCCCTC
>JBBPYY010000094.1:0-18863 GCA_038199445.1 Terriglobales bacterium
GAATGCGATTCTTAATCTTACGAGTGCTACAGAGTTTTCAGAGTTCGTCCAGCAGGTTCGAAATGAAAAGCAGAGTACGGTGCTTATGATGTCGCAATATAACGAACCTCTGTGCGGACGATTCTTCCGGGGATTTTCTGACGTCATACGCGAATATCCGGAGCACCCGGATGGTCAGCGCAAATGGGATGAACGAACATTTCATCCCAACCTTTCAGGCGAAGTCGTTCCTCTCAACAAACTGTGGCCGAATGGTTCGCCCGGTTTCTTGAAGAAAATCTTTCAGCTCGCCATCATGGCTTCCGGCGCCCCAACGCATTGGGCGATGCGGACGATTTTGGCGACCGAACCGAACGAATTGCTCAGGTTGCCGTATGATTTTGCCCCGTCGCACCATGTTGATCCCCATGGGGATCAACTCGTTCGAAAAAGATCAGATCAATTATTCAGCGGAAGCGATTGATCGCCATTCAAAGTTCTGCTAATCCAGACTTGTTCTGACTTCCACATTGCTTCGGTATCTTCTGCGCGCTTCGAAGAGTTGAGACATGGCATCTTCTCGCAGCGGCTTCCCGCACCCCAACTGGCGAGTGATCAGGCAGACCTGGGCAAAATGCTCCACAGTTTCCATCTTCAGAAAGGCATTTTGAAGGGAATCCCCGCATGTAACGACTCCATGATTCGCCATCAGGATGGCATCATAATCTGGAACAAAAGGCGCTAGGCTGGCGCTCAATTCAGGCGAGCCTGTAGTCGCGTACGGTGCCAGTGGAACGCTTCCCAGCGTCATTACGATTTCCGAGCAAAGCGGCTCGTCCAGAGCAATGCCAGACGATGCAAACGCCGTCGCTGTCGGTGGGTGAGCGTGCACGACGCCCTGAACGTCGCTTCGCATCCGGTAAATCGCGAGGTGCATATCGATCTCACTCGTCACATGTCGAGTTCCCGAGAGTTGATTGCCCTGAAGATCCACGACCACCATATCCGAAGCGCGTAACATCCATTTGCTGCATCCAGTCGGGGTGGCCAGAATGCGCTCCGCGTCAAGGCGCACCGAGAGGTTGCCTGAAGTTCCAGGCGCAAAGCCAAGTCGGTTCATCCATTTTCCGAACCTAACTAACTCTTTGCGCAGGGCGCTTTCAGCGGGCTTCGCCTCGTTCATTGGACCCGTACTCCTTATCCGCGAATGGTCATTTTGGAGCCGTGACCATCCTAATACGCTAGGGCGTCCAGCGGCATTTCGCTTTTGCTCGTATACGGCAGGGGGTTATCGCGGCCGACCCGACATTCCTTACGACTGCGACGGCTCTCGGCAGCTCCTTTACCCTTCCACAGTGACGATAGGAAATCCGGCGCTGAAAGCGGAGCATGCAAATAACTTCGGCGTTCTTTACTCGCACTATCTGCTTTCCACCCCAGGCCCGGGTCAATCAAACTTCGGCTTTTCAGGTAGTTCAGGCAGCGAACTCCGGATCGGCTTACATCACCGGAGCAGAAGTGAATTTTCAGCAGCACTTCACGTATCTGCCCGGCGCACTCCGCGGGCTTGGCGTCTCGACAAACCATGTCAGAACCAATCAGGATTCCGCAGTCAGGCGCGGCGGATTGGACGAGTGCTTAGAATGGGGCTCACCGAGGAAGCGTCTTCATGCTGAAGCGAACCGTCATCTCTCTGTTGCTACTCTACGTTCTCAATTCTCCAGCGGCGGCACCGGCCCAGCAAGATCCGAGTCGACTGTTGAAGGAATTGCATTGGCGCAGCATCGGCCCGTATCGTGGCGGCCGCACGCGGGCCGCGGCTGGCATCGCGAGTCAGCCGAACGTGTTTTACGTGGGCGCAGTTAACGGCGGCGTCTGGAAAACAACCGATGCGGGTCGCACCTGGCAGCCGATTTTCGATGAAGAATCGACCGGCTCCATCGGTGCGATTGCGATCGCCCCATCTGACCCACAGGTCATCTACGTCGGCAGCGGAGAAGGATTGCATCGCCCGGATTTGTCGGTGGGGGACGGCATTCACAAATCAACCGACGGTGGTCAAACGTGGACGCACTTAGGGCTGCGCGACGTGCAGCAGATTTCACAAATGGCAGTCGACCCGCGCAATGCGCAGCGAATCTTTGTCGCGGCTCCCGGGCACCCCTACGGTCCCAATGCCGAGCGCGGCGTTTTCCGCTCAGTGGACGGTGGGCAGACCTTCGACAAGGTGCTCTACAAGGACGAAAACACGGGCGCCGCGGATGTGAAGATCGACCCGCACCATCCTGACACTGTGTACGCGACGCTGTGGGAAGCGCGTGAAGGTCCGTGGGAGAATGCGCAGTGGAATGGAACGAACGGCGGAATCTACAAGTCGTCCGATGGCGGAACGACTTGGAGCATGCTCAGTAAGGGCTTGCCCGAAGCCATTGTTCAAGCCTATGTGGCGATCGCGCCGAGCGATTCTAATCGGCTCTTCGCATCCGTAGCAACGAAGGATCAAGTGCGTCTCTATCACTCTGCCGACGCAGGCGAGAGTTGGTCGCAAGCGACGGAGGACACTCGGCCAGCAACCCGCATTGGAGGCGGCGATCTGCCGGTGCCTGCAATCGACCCTAAGAACGCGGACGTGGTTTACATGACCAGCACCGTCACTTGGCGCTCGCGAGATGGCGGCAAGAGCTGGGCCGGAATTCGCGGCGCGCCGGGGGGGGATGACTATCAGAACATCTGGATCAATCCGAATGATGGCAACATCATTTTAATTTGCAGCGATCAGGGAGCCATCGTGACACTGAACGGCGGCGAATCCTGGAGTTCCTGGTACAACCAGCCGACCGCGCAGCTATATCACGCGAATGCGGACAACGCATTTCCATATCGTCTGTGCAGTGGACAGCAGGAGAGCGGGTCGGTTTGTATCAACAGCCGGGGCAGGGATGGCGAAATCAACTTCCGCGATTGGCACCCGGTCGCAGCGGAAGAGTATGGATACGTTGTGCCCGATCCATTGGATCCGGACATTATCTTCGGCGGCAAGATCAGCCGGTATGACCGTCGCACGACGGAAGCGCAGAACGTCGCGCCGCAGTTATTTCGCGGCCCAGACTATCGAGTCGTGCGCACCGAGCCGATCGTATTTTCGCCGAATGACCCGCACACGCTTTACTTTGCGGCAAATAGGTTGTTCGTGAGCACCGATGGAGGCCAGAGCTGGAAAGCGATCAGCGGAGATTTGTCGCGCAAGACATTTGATGTTCCGGCGAGCGTCGGAAAGTTTCGTGACCAGCCAACCGCCAGCGCAACGCAGCGCGGCGTAATTTATACCATTGCGCCCTCGCCCGTCGACGCACGCCGAATATGGGCGGGCACGGACGATGGCCTGATTTGGCTCACTACAGACGGCGGCGGTGAGTGGAAGGACGTTACACCACCGCAACTTGCGGCGTGGCAAAAAATCTCTCTCCTGGAGGTGAGCCACAGCGACGCGAACACCGCGTATGCTGCGGTGAATACGCTGCGGCTGGATGACTTGCATCCACACATTTTCAGGACCAGGGATGCAGGGAAGACATGGGTAGAAATTGTCAGCGGTATCCCAAAAGACGAAAACGTAAATGCGATTCGTGAAGACAGCGAGCGCAAGGGTTTGCTCTTCGCGGGAACGGAGCGCGCGGTCTATGTCTCATTCGACGATGGCGAGCAATGGCAGCCGCTGCGGTTGAATATGCCGGCCACTTCAGTCCGCGACGTCATCATCAAGAATGGCGACCTGATCGCTGCAACGCATGGGCGCGGTTTCTGGATACTCGACGACATCACTCCGCTGCGGCAGTTCGCACCGGATACCACAGGCGGCAGCGGATTTCTCTTCAAACCGCAGATGGCGTACCGCGTGCGCTGGAATACCAACTCAGACACACCGTTGCCTCCGGACGAGCCTGCTGGCCAGAACCCGCCGGATGGCGCGGTGATTGACTACTATTTGCCGGCCGCAACGACGGGAGCGGTCGTACTCGAGGTGCGAGACAACGCGGGCAAGCTGGTCCGTAGCTACTCCAGCGAGGATCAGGTAGAGCAGGATAATTCGAAATTGAATATCCCGGCATATTGGTTGCGCGCCCCGCAGAGGCTCTCTGAGAAGCCTGGTCTGCACCGCTTTCTGTGGGATTTACACTACGCGCCGGTTGTGGGTATTGCTCCGCAGTATCCCATTGCGGCTATCGTGCACGACACAGCGCTGGCGGCGACGTCGCCGTGGGTGATGCCTGGTGCGTACACCATCGTGTTGAAGGTTGCGGGTCGCAGTTTGACGCAGCCGATGACAGTCATGATGGACCCCCGCGTGAAGACGCCGGCGGCTGATTTGCAAAAGCAGTTTGCTCTTTCGAGCGCGATTTACGACGATTTGTCCGCCGTCCAGCAGGCGATTAATCACGCGGATTCTTTGCGGAGTCAGATTGAAGAACTCAAGCGCAGACATGTGAGCCGTAGTGTCGTAGAAGATCTCGAGGCATTGGACAAAAAGCTGGAGATGCTGGAAGGAAGCGCCTCTGCTGGGAGGCCGAAGCAGCCTACTGAGTCATTGCGTGCTCTGCGGGACGGCTTGCAGCTGCTGTTGAATGTGTTTCAAGAAGCAAATGCCGCGCCAACCTCTCAGGCCACTGAGGCCTCCACAATGTTGCACGAATCTGCGGTCCAATTGCTGGACCGCTGGAAGGCGACTGAAGCGAAGGACACACCTCTAGCCAACGAAAAACTTCGCAAAGAACATCTACCGGAACTCAAACCAGAGCTGCGTGCTCCTCCTCCGACCGCTAATGGTGAAGACCTCGACGACGGGATGTGAGGGCCGCCGCAGGTCTTGGTCTCTACACGCGGTTAGTCGGGCTTTCCCCATCCGCCGCCCCCTGGTGTCTCGATGCGAATGCGGTCGCCTCGTTTCGCGAACGTTGTCGATTTGGCTGGCAATGATTCCCGATCCCCATTTGCGCGGGTCAAAGTCGCCCGGCCGACAGCGCCGGGCTTCCCTTCGGCGAGGCCATAGGGGCCGATGCGGTGACGATCGCAGAGCAGCGTCACCTGGGCATCGCTCAATAACTCGATTTCTCGGATGATTCCGTCACCGCCGTGAAAGCGGCCCGCGCCGCCAGAATGCTCCCGATAGCTGTAACGCTGCACACGGAGCGGATATGCGTACTCCAGAGCTTCGATTGGTGTGTTCAGCGAGTTTGTCATGTGGGCATGCATGCCGGATGGGCCGTCAGAACCTGGGCGCGCTCCCATGCCACCTGCCGTGGTTTCGTAATACGCGAAGGGCGCGGCGTTGCGGCGTAAATCGGTTCCCCCGATCGTCAGGTTTGACATGGTTCCATAACTTGCTGCGGGAACGATCTGCGGCGCCGCCTGAGCAAGCGCGCGCAGCAGCACGTCGACAATGCGTTGCGATGTCTCGACGTTTCCAGCTGCCACGGCGGCTGGCGGGGTCGCGTTGACGATGCTTCCGACGGGGGCAGTAACGCGGACTGGGCGCATCAGGCCTGCGGTGGCGGGCGCATCTGCCGGCAATAAGCAGCGCAATACGTAAAAGCATGCCGAATAGGTGATCGAGAAAACGGCGTTGATGCTGCCGATGACCTGCGGCGACGATCCGGCGAAATCAATCTCTATGGTCGCGTCGTTCGGCGAGAACCGCAAAGTGCCGCGAATGCGAACGGGGTTTGCGTCCGCTGCGTCGACTGTCGTGGAATTGTCGAGAAAGTCTTCGCCGACGAATTCGCCAGCCGGCATTTTGCGCAGCACGCTTTGCATCAGCCGCTCAGAGTAGTTGAGTAGTTCGTCACATAAGGCTGGGGTCTGATCGCCATATTTCTGGGCTAGCTCCTGCAAGCGTTCGGCACCGACGCGACAGGCACCAATTTGGGCGGCGAGATCGCCACTGCGTTCAACGGGAGTGCGCACATTGGCGAGAATGAGGCTGAGAACTTCCTCGTCCATGATTCCGTTACGCACGAGTCGCATGGGTGGAATGCGCAAGCCCTCCTGGTAGATTTCGCGCGCGGGGCCCATGGAACCAGCGAACATTCCGCCAACATCTGCGTGGTGCGCGCGAGCGGCGGCGTAGAAAATAAGGTCGTCACGATCAGCAGCAAAAATCGGCATGACGAGGGTAATGTCTGGCAGGTGAGTGCCGCCGGCGTACGGATCATTGAGGATCGCCACATCGCCGCGCCTCAGCTTCAGCGCGCAGACGGCGGCCTCGACAGAGAGGGGCATCGACCCGAGATGCACCGGCATGTGATCGCCCATCGCGATGACGCGCGCCTTGGCGTCAAATATGGCGCAGGAATAGTCGCGGCGCTCTTTGATATTTGGCGAGATCGCAGTGCGACGAAGTGTCGCGCCCATTTCCTCTGCAATGGAATGAATCGCGTTCTGAAAAACCGAAAGCGAGATCGCGTCGATCATGCACCTACCTCGATTATGAGATTTCCCAGCGTGTCCACGATGACACGGTCCCCGGGCGGGAGGAAGGTTGTAGAGCTGTATTCGCTAATGATCGCGGGGCCGGCGAAGGCATCTCCTGGCCGCAAAAGTGCGCGATCGTATACGGGAGTATCAGCCCACGCACCAGCGAAGAGAACTGGACGTGTCGAGGTTATCGCTACTCGTGAATCTTTTGCGACGGCATCTTGAAGTGTCGGCTCCCACCGGACTGCCGGTGCAATAATTCTCAGCCGCACCGTGACAACTTCTACCTTTCTGGCTTTATCGCTGAAGCCGTAGTGCAGGTGATGCGCCTGATGAAATTCACTGAGCATGTGTGGGAGCGAGTTGCGCCAGGGAATGTTGAGTTCATAGCCCTGCCCCTGATACCGCAGATCTGCGCCGGGCTGCCGTAAAACGTTGTCTGCTAGTGGCGCGCCGGCTTGTAAACGGATCAATTCGCCTTGCAGCAGCCGTTCGCACTGATCGTCATCAGCCTGCAGCATGAGGGTTCGAGAGTAGTCGCGAACTTGATCGGCGAACAGAATTCCGAGTGCTGACAGCGCACCCGGAAGGGCGGGGATGAGCACACGTGGAATGCCTAGCAGTCGCGCCAGCGCGCACGCATGCAGTGGGCCGGCACCGCCGAAGGCGATCAGAGTGAAGTCGCGGGGGTCATGGCCACGCTCGATGGAGACAAGACGAATCGCTTTCTCCATCGTACTTTCAACAATCCGCAGAATTCCTTCGGCGAAGGCTTCTGCGTTCGGAAGTATGCCGCGCTGTGAGTCCATTTGGGATCGCATTCTCGCGGTATCGAGGCGAATGCCGCCAGCGAGAAACCCATCCGGGTCTAACCGGCCGAGCAGCACGTTAGCATCTGTGACTGTAGCGTCCAGTCCTGTGCCGTAGCAGATGGGGCCTGGACTGGCTCCCGCCGATTCAGGACCGACGCGAAGCAGGCCGCCTGCGTCCCAGCGCGCGATGGAGCCACCGCCGGCACCGGCTGTGTGGATGTCGAGCATCGGGACGCCGATGGGCAGGCCGCTAACAATGGATTCCGCTGTGATGCGTGGACCTCCCTGGGTCGCATCGATTAGGGAAACATCGGTGGAGGTCCCCCCCATGTCAAAGGCGATGACCTTGGTGTATCCGGCCTGCAAAGCAACCTGATACGCACCGATCACTCCACCGGCTGGGCCTGAAAGTACAGTGCGCACTGGCTCGTCGGCTGCTGTGACCGCGTCCATGATTCCACCAGCGGATTGCATAACGCTAGCTTGGCTTTCAGAGAATTCCGCGCTAAGCGTTTGCTGCAAGTTGCGGAGATAGCTGCCCATCTTCGGCGCAAGGTATGCGTTCACGCAAACCGTGGATGCGCGCTCATACTCGCGAAATTCGGGCATGATGCGATGTGAGACGGAGATGGGAAGACCGAGTGGCGCAAGTGCGGATGCGATGCGAGCTTCGTGTGCAGGATGCAGGAAGGAAAAGAGCGTGGAAAGTGCGACGGACTCAGCTTCTGAGATTCGTATCTGGGCACCCAGTGAGGCGATCGCTTCCTCACTGAGTGGTACGACGACCTTGCCTTCTGATGAGACGCGTTCCGCGATCCCGAAACGTAGCTCGCGCGGAACCAGTGGCGGAAGAGGCACAAAAGACCAGTCATAGAGTGAGGGGCGCGCTTGTCGACCAATTGCGATGGTGTCTTCAAAGCCGGCGGTGGTAACGAAAGCGACCCGCGCCCCCTTCCGTTCGAGGAGAGCGTTCGTACCCACTGTTGTCCCATGACGAACCTCGACGACGCCTTGATGATCAGGATCCGCGGCGATGATGTCACGAACCGCTTGCAGGACCGCCAACGAAGGATCGTCTGGCGTCGAAAGAACCTTGAGGATACGCAGTTGGCCGTCCTGCAGGTAAACACAATCGGTAAAGGTGCCGCCCGTATCGATGGCGATGCGCATGAGAACGATGGTAGCAACCGCGCGTCTTCAGATTCGTGTCGATGTGCTTCGCGCAGTTAGAGTAGGGCAGTGCAGACGGTTCACTCCCCATCGCGGCGAATGGATCCTTTCGGCTGGGTCCGCGACGGTACCGCTGTGCAGCAGCGCACGCTCATTGCAGCCTCTCTGGGCTGGATGCTCGACAGCATGGACGTTATGCTCTACGCGCTAGCATTGCCCGCAATCAGAGCTGATCTGGGGATGAGCGTCGCTACTGGCGGCTTGATCATGAGTCTGACGCTGCTTGCGGCAGCGGCTGGCGGTGTACTTTTCGGATCGATCGCGGACCGTTATGGGCGCACCAAGACGCTAACGGTGACCATCTTGCTGTATTCGGTCTGTACTGCGCTGTGCGCGCTTGCCCACTCCCCCTTGCAGCTTGGAATATTTCGTGTGCTGCTCGGTTTTGGCATGGGCGGAGAATGGGCCGCAGGCGCTGCATTGGTCGCAGAAAGCTGGCCGACGGAAAAGCGCGGCAAGGCGCTCGGACTGGTACAGAGCGCGTGGGCCATCGGCTACGTATTGGCGGCGCTGCTTGTGGCGGCAGCGTTGCCCCATTTCGGATGGCGCGCCGTTTTCTTATTCGGCGCACTGCCAGGTCTCTGCGCCCTGTGGGTGCGTCGCAAAGTACCTGAACCGGTTGCGCCGTTGGGTACTGCGGATTCGCTCAAGCAACGCGGATCACTGAAAGCGCTATTCACTGCTCCACTGCGCAACCACACCCTTCTGTTCACGGCGATGAATGCGGCTAGTCTTTTCGCGTATTGGGGACTTTTTTTCTGGGTGCCGCAGTTTCTGGCATTGCCGACTCGTGACGGCGGCCGTGGATTGAACATCGTGCAAACCGCCTCGTGGACCGCGCTGATGCAAACCGGAACATTTCTTGGCTGTATTTGCTTTGGGATTATCGCTGATATTTCGAGCCGAAAATGGACATATATCGCCTATCTCATCGTGGCGGCGGTGCTCGTCCCGCTTTACGCAGGCACCAGCCGCGCGATGCTTTTATTGTGGTTAGGACCGCTGGTGGGCTTTTTTGGCGCCGGCTTTTTCGCGGGTTTCAGTGTGATGGCGAGTGAGAATTTTCCCTATGCGGTCCGCGGAATTGCACTTGGGTTCTGTTACAACCTAGGGCGCGTGGTGAGCGCGGGCGCCCCGCTGGCTGTTGGCCATGTCTCTACTCATGTCGGAATTGGAGCAGCGCTGTCGCTTACTTCGGTCGGATTTTTCCTGGCGGCTCTGCTCGCGCTCGGTGTGACGGAAACACGGGGTAGGGAATTGATCTGATCACTTTCGCTAGCTGCGCTTGCGTGCGCGTTCCATGGCGCGAACAAAGGTCTGGGGCAGCGGTTCTCGTTGGGAGTCTGAGACCGCCTTGCGATATCCGCCGCTATAGATGGCAAACATCACAGCGAGCGAGCAGCCTGTGCCTAGAATGAAGCCGAAGAAGTATCCGATCATGATGTTCATGAGCGACATGGGTACGCCTCAGTAGTCGATCTTCAAATCACTTGTCTGCCAAACGCGAAAGCTTTCTCGCGCTTCTTCGCGCATGAGAGGCTGCATGACGAGCTTGCGGTCCGATGCAGGCAGCGCGAGTTGCTTGTAAATTGCAGAGTCATCGAAGCCTGCCACTGCCGCATCTGCGCTGGTGTTGCCGTAGTAGACCGCGTCGAGATGTGCCCAATAACACGCAGCCAGGCACATGGGGCAAGGTTCGCAACTGGTGTAAAGGATGCAGCCCTGCAGCTGGAACTGCGCGAGGGCATGGCATGCGTTGCGAATCGCTACGATTTCGGCATGTGCTGTCGAATCATTGGTCGCGGTAACGAGATTTACTCCAGTAGAGACAAATTCATTACCGCGGGTGATGACGGCGCCGAAGGGACCGCCCTTCCGGCTGCGAACATTTTCGGTTGCGAGCGCGATGGCCTGCTGCATCGCTTGCTGATGAATTGTCACGCTATTGCCAGCATAGTCTATGGGTGTGCCTAAATTGTGATTAAGCCATTGCGAACCGCGAGCAGGGATATGGTCGCCACCAGCAGCCATAAAATTATTCCTTGCGCTAGCGGGCGCCAGCCCACCTGACGGAGTGTGCCACGGGAGATGCTCGAGCCAATCAAGAAGAGCGTGACGGTGAGGCCGATTCTGCCAAGCCGATAGAGCACGGAATAAGCGGGTGCCTGTTGTGGCAGGTAGGTGTTCGCAACTGCGGCCAGGCAGAAGAGCAGGATGAACCAGGGCCACTGGATTTTGGCCTGGCTCTTTTGCTGGAGCGCCGTGACAAGCGCGAGAGGGACGATCCAAAGCGCGCGTGCGAGTTTGACGGTTGTGCCGATAGCCAACGCCTGCGCACCATATTTTGCACACGCGCCAACGACAGAACTCGTGTCATGGATGGCGAGGGCAGCCCATAGTCCGAATTGAGACTGCGAAAGATGCAACGCGATTCCGATGAGGGGGAAGGCGAGAAGCGCGACGGAATTGAGAACAAACACCGTGCCGAGCGAAACGGCCATCTCTTCATCGTTCGCCTTCACGATGGGGGCGACAGCCGCGATTGCGCTGCCGCCGCAGATCGCCGTTCCAGCAGATATAAGAAAGCCAGTCTTTGTTGGCACACGCAGGAATCGACCGAGCAGCATTCCAATCGAGAGCGCAAACACGATTCCGATCGCTGTGAAAGAAAAGCCTGACCGGCCGGCACGCAGCACGTCATTCAAGTTCATTCCGAAGCCCAAGCAGACGACAGAAGCCTGCAACAGAAACCTAGAGAACGCGCGCGCGTCAGCAGGATAAGGATGGGCTAACGTCAGCCCGAACAGAAGTCCCGCGAGAAGAGCTACCGGAGGGGAAATGAATCCGCTGGCAGCGACGACGATGGCAAGAAAAAAGAGAAAGGGAGCCTTCAAAATTGCTCGCCTTGCTCGGACCAGATCCACTGATGAAACCTGCCGAGCGATGGAAAATACAGGCCGAGTCTTACCTTTCGGATTTCGGCGAACAGTGGTTGAACCAAACTGGCATAGGTAGTCATTTGTGGAGAATAGAACTGCTGCTGCTCCAATAAAAACTCATCGATATTCGTGCGGCCGTTCTGGCCTGTCTTGTAGTCCACGACCCACAGCGTATCTTCTCCCGGCGCATTCGGCATATCTCCGGCAAGGAACGCGCGGTCGACCCGTGCGTTGTGGAGAGTTCCTTTGATCGTGGCGCTTATCGCAGCTTCCGTCATCGCACCCCTGCGCGGCCCAAGCAGCCATCGTCCGATGGGATCTCGAAGCATTCTGCTGATCGCAGCAGCAACCTCGGTTGCGACTGTCGCTTGTGCGTCTGGAGAGACGCCGAGACCGCGAACTACGGAGGCGATAGCCATGGGAGACACGCCCGCTTGAATTTCAGCGAATGGTTTACCAGCTGCGAATTCGCGAGTGATTTTCTCGAGAAAGCTGTGGATGGCGCCGCCAGTTGATCGAGCAACGATGGATCCCTCAGCGCGTGTGAAGGGCGGCGCAGGAAGAAAGTCATGAGAGACCGCAGAGGAACGTGTCCAGAACAGCGGCTCCGGGGAGGCCGGCGGGCGCCACCCCGCAGGCAGTCGCCGTTGATTCACTTGGACCACGTCCGATGCGGTCGCCGCGATTGCTGGCAACACTGTAGACAACGGTTCAAGCCGATGAGGGAAAGCAAGAATCTTGGGGCTAGCGGTCGTGGCGGTTTCGCGCTTTCGTCGCGCGGCTTCGACGAAGGCACCCTCGAGCATCGGCCACGCCGTGGAGAGCAGGCTCTCTGAATTTGGTACTGCGCAGTCGCCATTCTTTTTTAGAGACACGGTGCCATAGAGATGCAGCTCGTCCCGCGCGCGGGTGCAGGCGACATAGAAGAGACGTTTTCGTTCCGCCTCCTGTTGTTGGCTCCGC
The DNA here is from genome assembly GCA_038199445.1 of Terriglobales bacterium. Classification (GTDB taxonomy): domain Bacteria; phylum Acidobacteriota; class Terriglobia; order Terriglobales; family Acidobacteriaceae; genus JBBPYY01. The sequence continues at coordinate 12,395 of JBBPYY010000094.1, forward strand.
AGGGAGCAAAACCATCGATAGAAAAAATCATCGGACGCTCCAGCGGGCGCTAGGACTACGCCTTGCTCGAGTGCTGGGTATTCAATCCAATTCAAGAGGCGCGGAACATCGAACGCACCCTTGCGCTGCAGTTCAGGAACGAAGACGGTGTCCCACTCGAGTCCTTTCGCTCCGTGGATGGTCAAAATGTCAACGACAGTTTCCCCGGGATTGAAAGATTGCGGCAGTGCGTAGAAGCGATTGAGCAGAACCTCCAGCGCGCGGAAGTCGCTAATGGCGTTCTCGCGTTCGGTCGCGCGCAGAAATTGAAGGTATTGTTCGATGTTGTCACGCTGGTGAGACGTGACGCACGCCGGGCCGCCAAGCGAATGCCATGTACGTTCAACGAGTGTCGTCAGCGCAATCCGATTGCGCTCGCGCATCGCCACCTGCAAAACTTGGCCCACCCGCACACAACGATTGCGGCCCTCCGCCGTGAGTGCTGAGAGGTCTTGCTCTAATAGCTCGCCGATGCAGGCCTCCCGCAGGGACAGAGCGTCTCCCTGGCAAAGCGCGTGAAGATCAGCCAACGTCAATCCACACCAGGGCGCACGAAGCACTGCAAGCCACGCTATGCGGTCTGAGGGATGGAGCAGGCAACGTGTGAGAGCAACGACGTCGCGCACCCCCTGCATTTCTCCCAGAGCATCGATTTCTAGCGCTCGATAACGGATGTTAAATTTACGAAATTCTTCGAGCAGCACGGGCAGATGGGTACGAGCGCGAGCAAGGACGGCAATGCTTAGCGGCTTTGAACTTGTGTGAGCCGCGATGTGCCTCTGAATGATGGAGCAGATGCTTCGCGCCTGCCCACGTTCCGCGAGATCTCTTGCATCAATTGAATCGTCGTCCACAAGCCAGGGATGGACTTCCATCCCGACATCTGGAATCGCTGTTCGGTCGGCTGCCGCCTCTGAGAAGGGGATGTCATCGGGGCGCCTCTGCGTGAATATTGCGGAAAATCCGTCATTCCAAGTATCGACCAGAGCTGCCTGCGAGCGAAAATTGACAGTCAACTGTACGTTCGCCAGATGCAGTCGCCCAAGCCCTCGCGTCTGCATTTGGCGGAAAAGGTGCACCTGGGCTTGGCGGAATGCATAGATGGATTGCTTCGGATCGCCTACGGCAAAGACTGTCTGACTGACGCCGTCCCAACCGGACGTCAGAGCATTCAGCAATTCGTACTGGATGGCTGACGTATCTTGTAGCTCATCGATGAGGATGTGACGGATTCGCGTACCGAATGACGCGGCGATGTCGGTTTCCAATTCTGTGTCTCTCAGCGCATGCGCTGCGGCCAAGGCAACTTCTGAGAAATCAACTTTCGCGTTTTCAGCAAAGACGAGCTTCAGTTCGGCTACTGCCTGTGTGAGCACACGGACGTAGGCATTGATGTTTGCCCACTGTTCGTCGCTATACGCAACGGAAGGCATCGAGCGAATCGCGCCGAAGCACTTGAGGAGTTCATCATTGGTGGTGTGTCGTTCAAGGAACTCAAGCAGTTCCTGTTTCTCAGAGGATCCAGCAAGAAAGCCTTGAGTTTTCGTCACTGTCGAATACCAAGCGGGTCTGGGCTCCCTTTTCAGCAAAATGTCAGTGAGGAGGCGCCAGCGCTCTGCGCAGTCCGTAGAGAAATCATGTTCCACAGGCCAGTCAGGATCCTGCGCGAGTCCAGGCTTCCATTTCGCCCCGTAGCGCAGCAGTTCGTGCAGTAATCGGCAGTCGTGTTCGTCGAGATGCTCCTGAAGAGTCCGCAGGCATTCCGCGACCGCGTGCCGTGGCGCAGCTTCGAGAATGGCGCGGAGGTTCTGTTCCACTGCTGGCTCTCCCAGCAAAGGCCCATACCCTAGAAGCATTTTCCATTGAGTGCGGCATGCAAGCATGTCCGCAATCAATTGAAGGCATCGCTCTAAATCATTGTCATGCTGCATCAGCAAGATCTTCACCGCAGCGCCGAGACGTGTTGGTTCTGCGAGGTGGTCCAGCGTTTTGCGCGCTGCTGTGCGGTACATCGCCTCGGGACGGTCGGTCGGCTCGAGCGTGCTGCCAAGGCGTGCGAGTAAGGGCAAGCGTCCCGCGATTTCAGCGGAGAAGGAATCGATGGTCATGATACGAAGCCGTTGCGGATGATCGCAGAGATTCCACCCTCTCTCAACATCGCGGCGGATCACATTGAGGGCCAGTTCGTTCATCGATGCCTCAAGCTTGTTCTTTGACTTATCAGGGCGGCACGCGCCGGAGTGGCGAAGTAGAGCGCATCGCAGCCCTGCGAGCACCTTATTTCGCATCTGCCGCGTCGCCCTAACCGTGAAGGTGATCGCAACCACTTCTTCGGGATCGTCGGCCAAGACGAGCAGGCTGAGGAAGCGTTGAATGAGCAATGTGGTCTTGCCTGAGCCGGCGGGGGCTTCGACGATGAAAGACTGATTCGTGTCGAGAGCAGCTGCGCGGCTGGTCTGATCCGACGGCAACCGGCTCATTCGTCGACCTCTTCACCGCTTGCAACAAGCTGAGTTTCAGCGACGCGGCAAAGTGTCTCCAGTCCGCAGTTCCGGCAAGTGATCGAACCGTTCTTTGGCAAGACCCTGGCCTCGCCGGATGCGAACTCCTGCGCTAGATTGCCAAGCACGGCGCGCCAATCTGCAACCTTTTCGGCGAACGCATGCGTCATCTTCTTGCCCCGCTCATCGCCTTCTGGGAAGAAAACGCCTTCCTTATCTTGCCATCCGGTGATGCCGGTTTTCTTTGCGCCAATGCAGCCGAAGGCGAGTCCCCCAAGCGGATCAATGTTCAGTGCATAAAGAGGGAGCTGAGGTTGATCGGGCCGATCGCCTTCCCAATCGCGGGTGCTGGTTTTGCCCGTTTTGTAATCGAGGATTATTTTTCCGCCAGCGGTGTCGTCCAGTCGATCTATTCGCAGAGACAGCTTGAGCGGGCCGACCATGGCCTCGCGACCTTGCTCGCGCTCGGCCACGCTGAACGGAGAGCGTTGGCGTTCGAGCTGCAGCCAGCCGCTCAATAATTTCATCAGGCGGTTCGACTCTGCGTCCAGAAATGCTTTCGACCATGGGTCGGGTGCAGCATGTTCTTCAAGGGCAGATGTGATGTGCCTATGAAGGATTTCCAGGGACTGTGGTTCAGTGAGTAACAGCAGGTGCTGCTGGTTGGTTACTTCGTTCCAAAAGCCATCCATTGCTTTATGAACCACATTGCCTCGGTCACGGCGGCCAAGCCCCTCTTCAATTTCTTCAAGCGTCTGGGCGCGCAAGCGCTTAGAGGCGAAGGCGCGGAACGGGCAGGCCGCCTGGTCCTTCAAAATCTGTGCACCGCCGGCGGAGCGCATCTCTTGCCATGGAACATGCGAGCGGTCGAGCAGTGGCATAGTCTCCACGACGCATTGTTCTGGATGATGCTGGTGCATTTCCAGCGCACGAATTCGTTTGCTCCAACGCGCGGCGGAGACTACTGGAGACTCAGATAGTTCTGCATCGTCTTTCTGCCGGGCAAAACTCGCGAAGACAATAGGAGCCGAATAGCAGATACGGCGTGTTACCGCTGAGGAAAACTCAAAGTCGGCCGCAATTTCCGAGTGCGGGATCTTCAAGCTGCGCTGTAAATGAAGGGGTAGCAGCGGATTTGGCTGAGCCGCGGCGGGCCATGACAAATCGTCCGAATCCGCAAACCAGACGGCATCAGCAGACAAGCCCGCTGATTCGTTTGCGCCCACGATTTGAACGGGCGCGTCCAGTGATTCTGGCGCAAACAGGCTGGATTGCGCGGCTCGGGTAAGTATCTGGAATGCTTCTCGAAAACTGACTTTCGGCAGGCTGGCATCCAGATGCGCCACGGCCAACAAGACACGTTGCCAACGTTGCTGCGATTGGTACTCGTCGCTGTTCAGCGGAGTGCTGCCCGGCCATCCGGCGCCCGCAAGATATTTCTCTGAGGCTTCCATCCAGCTTGTATATCCTGCGCGGCTTGCTTTCTGATTGAGGCGCAATTGGGTCGCAGTGCGCTGCAAATCAATGAGCTTGTCACGGCACAAAGAGCCGGCTCGATTCAAGGCATTGATTGTCCAGTGCATGTCCGCCTGGAGACGAAGAGATTTTCCGCGACGCCGCAGTTCCGCGTCAGCGCGCGCGCGTGACCACTCGTCGTCATCTCCCCAATATTGGCAATTCAACAACCAGGAAATGTCATCCAGCGGAATCTCCTCAAGCGCCCAACGTAGGATCAACAGCGCCGCACGAATCAAGGAATACTGCGACAGGGGCATGCCGAGAGAAAATTCATACGGCAGCACCGCATCGCGAGTGAGAATGCCGCGGCTTTCTGGAGCGAGCACGCGCCGAAATGCATGCTCTGCAACGTCGCGGACGGCGCCCACGTCCGGCACAACGATATTGATGTGGATCGAAGAGTTGGCAGCTATCGCATCACGAGTCCACGTCGCAATAGTCCGCCATTCTTCCGTGGGTGTTTCCGCTTCTACCAGCGTTGACTCGCGTGAGGCTGGTAGCGGAAAAGGGAGAAGGTCATCTGAGGCGCTGGCGTAGTCGGCGAACTCGCTCTGGCACCCACGACTGCGCAATGCCTCTACTAGACGTTGCATAACTGGAGCAACCCGGTCGAAACCGCAGAACAGGATCTCCGGCGGGAGCGACAGCGTTCCTTCACTAACTGCTTTGGTGATCGCGTCGGACAGCCTCGCAGTATCCATCCATCTATTTCGTTCAGCGAGACGCAAAAAACGCTCGGCCCACCCCGCGAAAGCGCGCGTGTCGCCATACGCTGACGAGTTGCGTAGATGATTCAAATCACCGTATGCCCACAACAGCCGCCAAGCCTCACTTGCAGTTCGGGCAAGACCGCGCACCGTCAGGACCCGCGCACCGGCCCCGTCTTCCTCCAACACGCGAACCCAAACCTCTTCGGCGGCCAAGGGTGACAGCAGAAGGCGGTCCTCAGCCCCCTGAATGATGAGCGTATGCCATGACTCATCGAGCCATACCGCCAATGGCAAAATTTGAGGCGATCGCCACGCGGAATTGCCAGCCTCAAGTTCTCCCAGGTGATTCACGCGGTGAAGATGTCGCGACGCGCGTGCGTTCGCGGTAAGCACCGCCCCGCCAGATGCTAGTACCCTCTGCGCGGCCCGGGTGAGCGTCATTTGAGTGTTATACCGCACAGTCGCTGTGGGAGAGTCGTCGGCATGAGGAGGGGTGTTGTACATGCCGAAATCCTGGAAACCTGCCAAACTAGAAGAATGAGTATCAGTCCAACTGCGCCAACCGCTCAAGCCCGAAAGATTTTTTCTGACCGCATCAATCGAATCGAAATATCGGCGACGCTTGCAGTAACCGCGGAAGCAGCGAAACTGCGTGCCTCAGGAGCCAAGCTGGTGGATTTTGGCGCTGGAGAACCGCACTTCGCCACGCCGCGGCATATCAAGGACGCGGGCATCGCGGCGATCGAGGAGAACTTCACGAAGTACACGGTCGTCAACGGCATTCCGGACGTCCGCAAGGCCATTGTCGAACGTCACGCGTGCGATTTTGGATCGGAATATTCGATTGAGGAAGCGATTTTCACGACCGGCGGAAAGCTGGCGCTGTTTAATGCGGTCCAGATATTGATCGAGCATGGCGATGAGGTGATCTTGCCGGTGCCGTACTGGGTGTCGTTCAAAGACATCATTGAGTACGCGGGCGGGAAGACGGTTTTTGTCGAGACGCGCGAAGATGAGAATTTCAACATTACGGCCGCGATGATCGAGCGCGCGATGACCGAGCGCACTAAGGCAATTGTTCTGAATACGCCGGCGAATCCCTCTGGCGCGGTGATCGCCCCGGAAGATCTGGAGCAGATTATTCGGCTGGCGCATGCGCGCGGTGTGTACGTGCTGCTGGATGAGTGCTACGCCTATTTGCATTACACCGGCGTGCCGATTTCGGGGGCATCGTTCACTGGCTGCAAGGAGCATATCGTCGTTCTCGGATCGCTCTCGAAAACATATGCAATGACCGGTTGGCGCGCCGGCTATGCGATGGGGCCGAAGCCCATCATTGCCGCGATGAGCAAGTTGCAGAGCCAGAGCACTTCAAATGCGGCATCGATGGTGCAGAAGGCCGCGGTCGCCGCGTTGAATGGCGATCAGGGATGCGTAACAGAAATGCGCAGCGATTATCTCGCGTTGCGCGATCAGATTCTCGCCGGCCTTAAAAAGATTCCCCGCATTACCTGCACGGTCCCGCAGGGAGCGTTTTACGTGTATCCGAACGTCTCGTCGTATCTGGGCAAGGCCGGGATTGCTTCTGCAACGCAGCTTTCGACAAGGCTGTTGCACGAGGCGCATGTCGTCACGGTGCCGGGCGAGGCCTTCGGAACGGAGCAGCATGTGCGCCTGTCTTATGCGGTCAAGCACGAGGAC
>JBBPYY010000095.1:0-9717 GCA_038199445.1 Terriglobales bacterium
CGATCTCTGCACCTGCCCCAGGTGAATGACACTTGGCCCTGGATTCCATAGGCCATCTCTTTCTTCAGCTGGGCCTGCAGCGCCTCATACGTGGCCGCTCCGTCGAACTGTGCGGGACGGATACCGGCCGGTCCGCCGAAGTTCGGATCGATCTTGGTTCCGGTGGCCTGCGTGCCGCAACCGTTTCCCGGACTTAGATTGGCTGGGTTGCAAGGAAACAGCAAGCCTGCGGAGGTCAGCGCTGGCTGCACGAGGTTGATGTCGTCCGCCTCGTAGGCGAGATGCACAGACCGAGAACCGACATAGCCGACCATCATCACTAATGTCTGCGAGAGCTGAGTCTGCACATTGAGGCTCCAGTTGAAGACATAGGAGCGCGCCGGATCTTGTTGCACATAACGCTGGCGAATCCGACTTGGATCGAATTTGATGTTCGGGTCCACCGTTCCCGGAGTCAGCTTCGCAGCCGTATCACTGCCGACGATCTGAAACGGATTCGTCGCTGCGTCATTCAACGCAAAGATGTACGGCAACGGCAGCACATCGAACAGGCCAGCCGCGCCGCGAATCGCCGTTCTGCCGTTGCCGTATGGATCGTAGGAGAAGCCGAAGCGCGGCTCGAAATTCTTGAGCGTCGGATTGTCTTTGAATTGCGTCTTGATCGGAACCGGCCCGCAGGCGGTTGGCGATGCCCCGCAATTTGCCAGCGTGGTGATGGCCTGCAGCCGGCCCTTCGCCTCAGTCGGCAGCGTCGTCATCTCATACCGCAAACCCAGATTCAGAGTCAGGTTCGACTTCACCCGCCAGTCATCCTGCACATATCCGGCGAAGATGCTTTGCCGCAGGCCAAGCCCGGTCGACCCGCCCGGCGCATGCGCGTTCAATTTAACCGGCGCGTTGGTCAGGAAATTTGCCAGGCTCCTATATGAGACGTTGCCGTTCGGACTCAGGCTTTCAAGAATGTTGTATTGAATTCGTTCGAACGAGAATCCGAACTTGAACGAATGTGTGCCGCGCGTGACGAACGCATCGTCGTCGGCCTGGTAGGAGGTGTAGTGGTGAAAGAACTCATTGTTTCCGCCCAGCCCGAGTATCGGCGTGAAGCCCGAGACCGAGATCTTCGGCGTCGCGTTCCCGCCCGGTGCGAAGGCAAGGCTTTTGCTGCCCGCCAGGGGATTAGTTGCGGTCAACGGCAAATTAATGTCGCCGCGTACACGGTTCCCCCCGATCCGGACCGTATTGGTAACGTTCGGACTGAAGATGTGCGTTTCTTCGACGCCGCCCAACTGCCTGCGAGAGAACACCTGATGGATCACGTTGTTCAAAGGATCGGACTGCTGCTGCGGGCCAGAGTCATACACATACGTGGCGGAGAGGTTGTCATTGGCGCCTAAACGCTGATCGAAACGAATGGTGAAGTAGTTCTCCGACGCGATGATGGGCGACGCCGTCGCGAACGACACTGTGTTCGAGTTATTGATATTCGCAACGCTCGCCGGCAACGGATAAAGGGGCAGGTATTCCGCCGACGCCGGGTCGACCGCGACCGTCGTCGTGGTGGCGCAAGCTGGATCGACACACAGAATGCCCTTGCGTGCATTCGCGGAAGGCACGTTCACTGTCTGCGAGCCGGCCTGGTTCTGGCGCACGCCTTCGTAGTCGCCGAAGATAAACGAGTGGTCTTTATAGATCGGGCCGCCGACCGAGCCACCAAACTGCACTCGGCGAAACGATGGAATGGGCTGGTCGTGCGCGTCGAAGAAATTCTTCGCGTCGAAAATCTTGTCGCGGTCAAAGATATAGGCATTGCCGTGGAATTGATTGGTGCCCGACTTCGTGATCGCGTTAATCACCGCGCCAGACGTCCGGCCATACTCCGCCGTGTAAGTGGCGGTAAGGACAGAAAACTCGCTGATGGCATCCACACCCAGATTCGAGCCGGTCGCCCCGCCGGGCGCGCCGTTGGAATAGTCGTTGATATTCAGGCCGTTCACGCGGTACGTGTTCTCGTTGGGACGATGGCCCGAATCGCTCAACTGATTGCCGAAGCCGCGATTACCCTTGTTCGCCGAGATCCCCGTTCCTACCTGGCTGGGAATGCTGACGACGCCGGGCTCAAGCGCGGCCAGCGATGTCCAGTCGCGGCCGTTCAGCGGCAGCTCCCTGACGGTCGTGCTGTCGACCGTGGCACCCACTGTCGACGATGACAGTTGCACCGACGGCGGCGCGGCGGTGACCACCACGACTTCGTCGACGGCACCGCGCTTCAGGACTGGATTCAGCGTCTGTTCCGCGCCGACGTTCAACTCAATCGCCTGCTGCACGATGGTGGAGAACCCCTTTGCCTCGACTCTGACTTCATAATTGCCGGGCAATAAATTGGTAGCCGAATAAATACCTTCGGCATTGGTCGGAACTTTGCGCGTAGCGTCCGTCCCGGTATTTTTAATCGACACGATCGCCTCTGGAACAATCGCCCCGGTCGCATCTGTGACCACGCCCGAGAGCGTCGCGCCCACGACCTGCGCGGCAACCCGCATCGGCGTGAAAGTGCTGATCGACACCAACGCTGCGCCGAGAGTCAAGAGCACGACTGTGCGCATAGGAAAAAGTTTCAAGACGGCCTCCGCATGCTGAGTGAGTAGAAATCCAGAGAACAAGAATGCGAGGCTTATAGTCTCCGCGTGAATCTCTTGCAATATTTTTAATGTTTCGGCGGCGGCAAACGGCATGAGGAATCGGCAGAGTCACGACGCAACATTAAAACGCGTTAATCCAGTGTGGGCGCGGCTTCCCGAACTGATCCCAACACCCGCGGAATTTTGCGATTGAACTTCCTGGCCCGCCGTTGCGTAGCTTTAAAAGGAGACGAGAGAGATATGATTCAGTTCTTGCTCTGGTGTCTGCTGCTCATTCTGTGCTGGCCGCTCGCGCTGCTTGCTCTGGTGTTGTACCCGTTTGTGTGGCTGCTTCTGCTCCCTTTCCGGCTAGTCGGGTTCGCAGTCCACGGCGTGCTGGAGTTGGTGGGCGCGCTGATTCTCTTGCCCGCTCGCATGCTTCGCGCGATCTAGGTCCGCTGCTCCCCTAGCAGTTCTCCGGTTTACTGTCGCGAAATTCCTTGCAACAAATGCGCCGAATCTCCGAACCGCGGAAGGTCTCGGCGCGGCTGACGATGACACCTCAAATTGCGGGTCACCACAATTCTCCTTGCTGGGACGCTTGTTGCCGGATACTCTCTGGGGCGGCGGGAGATACAAGATGAAGAAAGCCCCCGGATTTATCGCATGGAGCATCGGACTGACGGTCCTGTTCTACATGCTCGCGTATTATCTGCTTCCCGCTCCCCCACCCACAGCGGCAATGGTGCTGCTCTTTGCGGCTGTCGCGATGCTCATTACCTGGGCGGTTGGCGCGGGGATAAAAAAATACCGCTCGCGTGGCACGCACGTCATTGTGTGGCTGCTCATCGGTGGAATGGCGTGCGCTCTGACAGGGTGCTCCCCCGCCTCTTCGCGCGCCCCCGAGAGTGCAGGGTCACCGCCACCCGTATCCGCCGAGCCGCCCCCACCTCCTCCGCCAGGAGAAGGACCGGCTGCGGGCGACGGAATGCCGCGCGTGACCGGAAGAGCCATACTCCTGCCGTCCCAAAAAGAAGAATCCGGCTACGGACTGTATAGCTATGCGCTGATGTCCCATCATCCAGAGGGGGCGGAGCTGCCGAGATTCAAAGCGTTTCTAAAAGCGCTGCTTGACTTGCCGACTGCCGCTGCGGTTGAGCGCTCTGTGCCCCGACGCCGCATCAACATAACCTATCTCTTACTCGAAACGCTTCCGTCCGCGTGGGACACCTTGTCTGCCGATGACAAGGTTGGCTATGTGGTGGACCACTATGACTACGCGCGTGGAGCGGCAATGGTGGCGAGCCTGAGCCAGCACACCGGTCCTGGTCCGGTAATCATCTCTCTATTGAAGCCGCTCGATGTGTCGCAACATCCGCGGCCCGTGCTGGTGCAGGATCTAACCACCGCACAGCCTCAGTTGATGACAACGTATGTCAGTTACTTCGTCGGTCAGGCAGCGAAAGATCAGTTCTGGCAGCAAAGCGCGCTGTCCCGGTTCAGCCTTACCTTGCGCAATGGACTAGAGGTGGCCGCGGCGGGATTAGGAATGAGCAAAGACGCGGTGGCAACGTGGGTAAAATACTTTAATTGATCTTGCTGCCATCCGCCCCGCGCCGATCGCTTGCGCGTTTGCGAACACCTAGGATGGAACGGTGGCAACGCCCAAGCGAGTATCGCTGTCGAAGGAACGCTTTCGGTTGATTTCGCGCGCGCTGGCCGATCCATGCCGCCATGAGATCCTGGAAAAGATCGGTGAAGCGAAGATAGCTCTGGCTTGCTATCAGATCCTCGGCGGACTCCGCATCACCGCCCACCCTTTCTCACCCCATGAAGGAGCTTGAGACGGCCGGCCTGGTGGACGCGGTCCGTGAGGGCAAGTTCGTAAGCTATTCCCTGCGGCGCGACGTGCTGCAGGCGTATAGCGACTGGCTCGCCAAGCTCTAGGAATAAAATCCGCACCCTTTGACCGTGGCAGCCCATCCATTGGATAGCCGTCGAAGTATCAATTCTTCGGTATTCAAGTGGAGAACAAGATGAGCAAGCTCAAAAATCAAGTAGCAGTTGTTACCGGCGCTTCAAAAGGAATCGGCGCGGGAATCGCAAAGGCTTTGGCGGCAGAGGGTGCGGCGGTCGTGGTCAACTATTCATCGAGCAAAGAGGGCGCTGACCGTGTCGTCGCGGAAATCACAAAGAACGGCGGAAAAGCCATCGCCGTACAAGGCGACGTGTCGAAGCAGGCCGACATTACGCGTTTGTTCGCTGAGACCAAAAAGGCGTTCGGGCGGCTGGACGTGCTGGTGAACAATGCTGGCATCTACGCGTTCGCGCCGCTTGATAGCGTGACAGAAGAGCTGTTTCACAGCCAATTCGATCTGAATGTTCTGGGCCTGCTGCTGACAACAAAAGAGGCGCTGAACTATTTCGGCGACGAGGGCGGCAGCGTGATCAACATCAGCTCGGCGGTTAGCACCATCACTCCTCCAAATGCATCGGTATACACAGCAACGAAGGCCGCTGTAGACGCGATCACACGGTCCCTGTCGAAAGAGTTGGGCGCGCGAAAGATCCGCGTCAATGCCATCAATCCAGGAATGATTGAGACGGAGGGAACACAGTCCGCCGGCTTCATCGACGGCGATTTCCGTAAGCAGATTGAATCCCAGACGCCGCTCGGACGCATCGGGAAGACCGACGATATCGCGCCGACAGCGGTCTATCTCGCATCGTCCGATTCCAAATACATGACCGGCGAAACGATGCTGATCGCGGGCGGCTACCGGTAAGAAGCAGGGCTGCGCAAGCGGCCCCGCGCTGTGCCTGCGGTGCATCAGGTCTGGACGCGTCCACTCCAACGCGTGTAGATTAGGCGCTGCTTTTCCTTCCCGAGATCCCCAATAACGTGAGCATTCCGACCATCGCCTTTCTGTTCCCCGGCCAAGGATCGCAGTCCGTCGGCATGGGACGCGACCTGAACGACCATTTCCCTGAAGCGCGCGCCGTCTTTGAAGAAGCCGACGCCGCTCTCGGCTTCGCGCTTTCGACGCTGTGCTTTGCAGGGCCCGAAGAGCAGCTTCGCCTTACCGAAAATACTCAGCCCGCAATCCTTACCGTTTCCGTCGCCGCGCTCCGCGTCCTCGAGTCGAAGGGAATTCGCGCCAACTACGCCGCAGGACATTCTCTCGGCGAGTACTCGGCGCACGTCGCGGCGGGCACGCTTTCCTTTGGCGACGCGGTGCGCACCGTCCGCAATCGCGGGCGCTACATGCAGGAAGCGGTTCCGCCGGGAGCCGGTGCCATGGCCGCCATCCTCGGCATGCCGTCCGACAATGTCGCCGATGTTTGCCTGCTCGCGGCGCATGAGACCAACTCGGTCGTTTCTGCGGCAAACCTGAATTCGCCTGAGCAGACAGTCATCTCGGGGGCCAAGGGAGCCGTGGAGCGCGCCGCAGAACTCGCGAAAACGCGCGGAGCAAAACGCGCTGTCATGCTTCCGGTCAGCGCGCCCTTTCACTGCGCGCTGATGCAGCCCGCACAGGACAGGCTCGCCGACGATCTGGAAACGCTCACTTTCTCAGCGCCGCAATTCCCGGTCGTCACCAACATCGACGCTGCGCTCACCACCGGCGGCTCCGCCGCGCGCGAAGCGCTCGTGAATCAGGTCACTGGCCCCGTCCGCTGGGTCAACTCTATGCGCGCGCTCATCGCCGAAGGCGTAACCCACTCCATCGAAGTCGGCCCGGGCAAAGTTCTCTGCGGGCTGATGCGCCAGATCGACCGCGCGCAAACCTGCCTCAACGTCGAAGACGTAGCCAGCCTGGAAAAGACGTTCGCGGCTTTAGACGCATTCGTCTCTTGAAGTTTGTCGGTGTGATGCGAAGAGGAGGCTCAACCGCAACACTTTAATTATTTCTCCTGAAAGAGCGCGACGAGAAACTAGAGATCAATCAGAACGTCATCACCAGCCACATACAGTTGGTACAGCTGAACGCGCTCATTTGCCATTCCATCGGCGCCACCGTCGCTTAAGCGGAACGCCCATCCGTGCCACGGGCATACCAGCTTGCCATCTTCTATGGAGCCCTCCGACAACGAGGCGCCGCGATGTGGGCACACATTGTCCATCGCCGTGGCCTTGCCGTTTTGCATCGCAACGCAAATGGCTTTTCCACTCGCCGCAAATTCTTTTGCCTGACCCTCGCCCGGCAACTCTGTCATGGAGCACAACCGCAACGCCAAGTTCCCGCCCATTGTTTCTCGTTCCCGCGCTCGTTCCTGCGCGCGCCGATACTCGCGCATCGTTTCAAGCATCTTCTTCAGCTTTTTCTTCTTGCTCACCGGCTAATGCTCCGGCGTCAAGATAATTTTCGCTGCTTCGCCCGACTTAAGCAGTTCCATCCCCTGGGCGAAATCGCGCATTGGCAAACGGTGCGTGATGACCGGCGAGAGATCGAGGCGGCCTGACTTCAGCAGCGCCTCCATCTGAAACCACGTTTCATACATCTTGCGGCCGTTGATGCCCTGCACGACAGCACCTTTGAAGATGACGTCGTTCGCAAGATCGAGCTCGACGGGGTTCGTCGGTAGGCCGAGCAGAGACACACGGCCACCGTTCCGCAGCATCTTCAACCCGAGCCGGATGGCACTTGGATGGCCCGACATCTCGAGAACAACGTCGACGCCCACGCCGCCGGTCGCATTTGCAACTTCTTCTGTTACATTTGGTGCGCCCGAGTCGAGAACCACGTCGGCGAGCATTTCCTCCGCAAGCTTGCGGCGATGTTCATTCGGTTCTATGGCAAATATGGTCGACGCGCCGCAAGCCCGCGCGACCGCGATGGCAAAGAGGCCGATCGGACCGCAGCCGATAACCGCGACCGTCTTTGCCGCGATGTCGCCGGCGAGAACGGTGTGAACGGCATTGCCCAGCGGATCAAGAATCGAGCCGTAGTCCCGCTGTATGGACGGGTCGAGCTTCCAGATATTCGATTCTGGAATCCGGGCATATTTCGCAAAGGCACCGTCTGCGTCGACGCCGAGAATCTTCACGTTCGCGCAAATGTGCGCTTGTCCGGTGCGGCACAGCAAACACTTGCCGCATGCGATATGCATTTCTGCTGAAACGAAATCGCCCTCTTTCACCAGCGTCACGTCGCTGCCAACGGCCGCGACCGTGCCGCAAAACTCGTGGCCGGGAATGAGCGGAGGATGAATGCGGCCCTGTGCCCATTCGTCCCAGTTGTAGATGTGCAGATCGGTACCGCACACGGAAGCCGCATCTACGCGCACCAGCACGTCGCGCGCTCCGATCGCCGGCACGGGCACTTCGCGCATCTCCACACCCGGCGCAGCCGCGGGCTTGACCAGCGCCTGCATTGTTTTTTCGATCTCGACCATCCGTTGAAACCCTCGTTGGACTCAAAACCTGTCAGTTTACCAGCCTCGCGCGATATGCCTACAGTGGCGCGCCTCCCTCACCTCTGATGTCGGATCGGTTGATTCATCGCCCGCGCAAGCGCTTGTTCGATTAACGAAGCAGCCTGATCGACCGCGGCACGTTCGTCGCCAAAGGCGCGCAGCCAGTGAACATCTGTTTCGCGACGAAACCAGCTCATCTGGCGTTTCGCATAGTTGCGGTGACCTTGCTGCGTCAGGCGAATCGCCTCCGCCTCGTCAATGTCGCCGGCCAGCAACGATCGCGCCTGACTGTATCCCAACGCATTCAGGGTCGCGATTTCATCGCCGTATTTCGCAATCAAGTTTTTGACTTCCGCGACCAGGCCGCGCGAAAACATTGCGGCGACTCGCGAATCGATGCGCTGGTACAACATTGCGCGTTCTGGATCGAGCCCAACGCGCAAAATGCGAAACCCGGTCAGTGGATCCCGCCCTCGTTTCCACGCTTCGGTCAGCGGCTGCTTCGCGGCCAGCGAGACCTCGATCGCGCGGATCACTTTCGCGGTGTCGTTGACATGAATCCGCGTTGCCGCCTGCCCATCCAATCGTCGCAAGATGCGGTGTATATATTCCGCACCGCGCTTTTGTGCCAGCGCTGTCAGGCGTTGGCGAAGTTCAGGCTGTCGATGCGGGCCGGGAAAGAGCCCGTCGATTAGCGCCCGTAAATAGAGTCCCGTTCCGCCGCTGACGATCGACAGCTTCTCTCTCGCGCGCACCTGTTGGATCGCGATGCGTGCGTCGCGGCTGTAGTCTCCTGCGGTGTAGTGCTGCTCCGGCGATGCCACATCGAGCAAATGATGCGCCACGCGCGCACGCTCCGCTCGAATGGGCTTCGCCGAGCCAATATCGAGTTCGCGATACACAGAGACGGAATCGCAACTGATGATCTCGCCGTTGAATCGTTCAGCCAGCTCAAGCGCAAGTGAGCTTTTTCCGCTAGCGGTCGGCCCGAGCACAACGACCAGCAGCGGATCGGCAGCGGATATATCCGCGCTCATCCCCACCAGCCGCGCGGCACGACGGCGTGCCACCCGGCGCGCCACAGCGTGAAAAGGAGCACGAGGAGCGCGATGACAAGCAATCCCCAAATCTGCATCCGGCGCTCCCGGCTTTGGATTTGTTCCCGGATTTGCACCCGGTGGGCTTCGCCCTGCAACTCGCGTTCTTTGCTCTGCTGCGGAGTCAGTATCGTCATCAATGTGCGTCCGGGCGCTGGTTGTAATAGAAGCCGAAACGCAACGCGAGGTACGGTCCCTTGAAATTTTTCGGTAACTGCGGATACGGCGATGCGCCCTGAATTCCACCCCACGCGGCGCGATCGAGCGAAGTATCCCCCGACGGCCCGACCAGGCGCATCCCCTTGACCGTGCCGTCGGGCTGAATGATGAACTCAATCACCACGCGTCCCTGCCGGCTGAGCGGCGGTCTGGCTGACTCCGGAATCAGTGGTCCCCAGGACTGCTTGGTCGCGTGCACGACTCGCTGTACATATGCGCTAAAGTCCACGCCCAGGGTGTCAGAAAGAACCTCGGCACCCGCATCGCCGCCATGATCGACCGGCGCGCCAGCCCCTTCTCCTCCGCCCGCCCCCTGTCCGCGGCCGGCAGTGCGAATTGCTTCATTCAACTGATCGCGGATTGAG
>JBBPYY010000096.1:0-26672 GCA_038199445.1 Terriglobales bacterium
TACCCCATCGCGGAGCGATGGGGCCCCACGGCGCCTCCTCGGGATGACAAGTGGGGTGGTGGGGTTTGCGTTGTTCGCGCAGGAAGCAACAGCAGTTCAAAAGAAAATGCAGGTCCCTCGTCGGCCTACCCCATCGCGAAGCGATGGGGCCCCACGGCCCCTCCTCGGGATGACAAGCGAAGTTAGGATGAGGGCAAAAGAAAAAGCCCCGCGTTGCCGCGGGGCTTCTAGTTATGCATTTGGCTGCGGAGCAGCGTGTCGCCGAGCGCGAAGCTCAGTACATGCCATCCATGCCGCCGCCGTGGCCGCCGCCCATAGGGGCTTCCTTCTTCTCGGGGATGTCGGCGACCATGGCTTCGGTCGTCAGCATCAGGCCCGCGATGGAGGCTGCGTTTTGCAGGGCGGTGCGGGTTACCTTTGTCGGATCGATGACGCCGGCTTTGACGAGATCTTCGTAGACATTGGTTGCGGCGTTGTAGCCGTAGTTGGTTTCTTTTGACTCGTGGATCTTGCCGACGACCACGGCGCCTTCTTCGCCGGCGTTGCCGACGATCTGGCGGAGTGGCTCTTCGATGGCGCGACGGATGATCTGTGCGCCGATCTTCTCATCGCCGTGGAGTGCGGCGACGATCACGTCTACATCCGCGGTGCAGCGAATGAAAGCGACTCCGCCGCCGGGGACGATGCCTTCTTCAACGGCAGCGCGGGTGGCGTGCATGGCGTCTTCGACGCGTGCCTTCTTTTCCTTCATCTCGGTTTCGGTAGCCGCACCGACCTTAATGATGGCGACGCCGCCGACCAGCTTGGCGAGACGCTCCTGCAGTTTTTCGCGGTCGTAGTCAGAGGTGGTCTTCTCGATCTGTGAGCGGATCTCTTTGACGCGGCCCTGGATGGCGGCGGTGTCACCCTTGCCCTCGACGATGGTGGTGTTGTCTTTGTCGATGACGATGTGTTTGGCCTGACCGAGGGAGTCGAGCTTGACGTTCTCAAGCTTCTCGCCGAGGTCTTCGGTGATGGCCTTGCCGCCGGTGAGCTTGGCAATGTCTTCGAGCATCGCTTTGCGACGATCGCCGAAGCCGGGAGCCTTTACGGCCGCGACGTTGAGCGTGCCGCGAAGTTTGTTGACGACCAGAGTTGCGAGCGCCTCGCCATCGACATCTTCGGCAACGATGAGGAGAGGCTTGCGGAGCTGGGCAACCTGTTCGAGAACGGGGAGGAGGTCCTTCATGGAGCTGATCTTCTTTTCGTAGATCAGGATGTAGGGCTCTTCGAGGACGACTTCCATGCGGTCGGGATCGGTGACGAAGTAGGGAGAGAGGTAGCCGCGATCGAACTGCATTCCCTCGACGACTTCGAGCTGGGTTTCGAGAGTCTTCGATTCTTCGACGGTGATGACGCCGTCTTTGCCGACCTTCTTCATGGCTTCGGCGATGATGTTACCGATGGTCTCATCGCTGTTGGCGGAGATGGTGCCGACCTGAGCGATCATGTCGCCGGAGACAGGTTTGGAAAACTTAGAGAGAGCGCCACCTTTGACATTGCCGTCTTCGTCGCGGATGCCGACGATGGCTTCAACTGCTTTGTCGATGCCGCGCTTGAGGGCCATGGGATTGGCGCCGGCTGCGACGGTCTTGACGCCTTCGCGATAGATCGCCTGGGCGAGGATGGTTGCAGTGGTGGTGCCGTCGCCGGCTACATCGGAAGTCTTCGAGGCGACTTCTTTAACCATCTGCGCGCCCATGTTCTCGAGCGAGTTGGCGAGTTCGATTTCTTTCGCGACGGTTACGCCGTCTTTGGTGATGGTGGGGGAACCGAATTTCTTTTCAATAACTACGTTGCGGCCCTTGGGGCCGAGGGTAACTTTAACCGCGTCGGCGAGTATGTTGACGCCGCGCAGGATCGCTTGACGCGAATCCTCACCGTGCAAGATCTGCTTTGCCATTTCTATCTCCTAAGTCGTGTTGCGGATGTTGTTGAGAGATCCTGACGCCACGAGGCTGAGACGCCTCAGGAAAGGGCGTCTACTTCTTGAGGATGCCGAGGACTTCTTCTTCACGCATGATGAGGAATTCTTCGCCATCGATTTTGATTTCGGTGCCGGAGTATTTGCCGAAGAGAACGCGGTCGCCGGCTTTGACGTCGAGGGGAAAAGTCTTGCCTTCGTCGTTGGACTTGCCTTTGCCGACGGAGATGACTTCGCCTTCCTGGGGCTTCTCTTTAGCGCTGTCGGGGATGATGATTCCGCCGCGGATGGTTTCGCCTTCTTCGATGCGGCGAACCTCGATGCGGTCGTGGAGGGGTGTCATTTTGGTCGCTGATGCCATTTGTTTCTTCTCCTGGCTTTGAATGGTTCGCGCAGTGTGAAATGCGGGAACGGGGAATGGGTTGGAAGAGGCTTTTGCACTCGCGATACGAGGGTTAGCACTCAACCTGTCTGATTGCTAAGGTAGGCTTCTGTAGTTGGAACTGTCAAGTGGGAGCGGTAAAGTTGAGTGAAAGGCGCTCAGGTTCTGGAGGACGGGCGCTGGCGACCCAGGCAAGGGATTTTTGCGGTGAGTGAACTTTTTGCATTCGATTTGCGCGGAATTTGCGTATTGAGCGATGAGTTCACAAAAGACGTGGCAGAAGAGCTGCAAATCTTGCGCGAGTTGGTCAGAGAGCACCAGTCGATGGTGTACAGCATTGCATTGCGAATTTGCCGCAATGGCGGCGCGGCTGAGGAAATTGCTCAGGACGTGTTTTTGGAGCTGCATCGGAATTTGCGCAAGCTGAGCTCGCCGGCACATGTAGTGAATTGGCTGCGGCGGGTGGCGACGCACCGGACGCTCGATTGGTTGAGAAAGCGCGAGCGCGATCCGCAGCGGGATGCGGAGGAGTTTGACGAAGGATGGATACGGGTGGGTTGGCATTACGGCGTTCCGTCGCGGCTGGGGTCGCAGATGGAGTCGCTGGTGCACTCGCTGCCTGAGGCACATCGCGTGGTGATTGTGATGCGGTATCAGGAGGGGTTGAGCGCGGAGGAGATTGCGGAGGTGCTGGGGATTCCTGCGGCGACGGTGAAGAGCCAACTGCAGCGGGCACTGCAATTGTTGCGAAGAAAAGGGAGCGATGTGTTGAAGGAGTATGTCCGTGGATGAGCTGGGCGTGGATGGGATTAAGAAGGACGACGGCGAGCTGATTGAGTTGGAGCGGAATTTGCGCGAGGGCTTGCAGAGGGTTGCTGCGCCGCTGGGGTTTGAAGCGCGCGTGATGGTTGCGGCAGTGGGACGGGAGCGGCGTAGAAGGTGGGCGCGAATGCGGGCGGGTTGGGCGGTGGCGGCGGTATTGTTGCTCGCCGGAGCCGGTGGGGCGGTGGAGTACCAGCACATGGAGTACGAGCGCAAGGCGGCGGTGGCCCAGGAACAGGTGGGGTTGGCGCTGCATATCGCGGCGCAGAAGCTGGATCTGGTGCGGCATGAGTTGAACGAAAAGGGAGATGCGAGATGAAGAGCATTGCGAGAGTGTTGATTATGGGTTTGGCGGTGGCTGCGGCGGGCACGGCGTGGGCCTCTTCAGCGGACGATCAATTTTTTGCGGGCACAGAAAAGTTTGCCAAAGGTGCGAAGAGCGTTTCGGAAGTGACGCTGGACGAGCGGACCCTGCGCATGGCGAGCGGCTTTATCGGGCGCGACGGAGATAAGGACAGCGAAGACGTGAAGCGGATCACGGTGAACCTGAAGGGCGTGTTCGTTCGCTCGTATGAGTACGCGTCAGAGGGGCAATACAATCCGGCGGATCTTGAGGAATATCGCAAGCGTCTCGATGCCAACACGGAATGGGCGCACATCGTGAAAGTTCGCGAGATGGATGCGCACGGCGAGAATACCGACGTCTACATGCTTACCGCGAACGGCAAGACAACAGGAATAGTCGTGATCGCGGCCGAGCCGACCGAATTGACGTTCGTGCATATCGATGGGCCTATCGATCCGGCGGACCTGAACAAGCTCAAGGGAAGCATGGGGATTCCGAAGAATACGCCTCCAGCTAAGTCAACACTGCGAAAGAAAGGTGTGACGGGGGGCAAGTCGGAGAATGAAACTCCGGCGGCGAAGGCGGAGGTGGCGGAATGAAACCACTCTACATCGGATGCGCGATGATTCTCGCCGGATTGCTTTTGTTGCCGACGCACGCAGTAGCGAATGAATTTGACGCAGCGGTCGCCGATTTGGAGAACGCCGCGCACGTGCGTCACACACATATACCGCTGATGGGGCTGGTGAGCTTTGGCGCACGGATTTATACGCACGGCTCAGTGCATGGACTGCACGTCGCCGATCTGGAAAATGTGGGCGACAACCTGTCGCAGGAGCGTTTTCGTCTGCTGATGGAGGCCCGGTTCAGCGACGGCTGGTCACGGATGATCCAGGAGCAGGATTTTGAGTCCCATGAGTTGACACTGATTTATACAAGGCCCGCGGGCAAGCAAATGGAGATGATGATTGCGTCACTCGAGCCGAACGAGATCTCGCTGGTGAATCTGAAGGTTGATCCGAAGGCGATGCAGTAGTGGGTGAATCATCCGCACGGACACGGGCATGAATTTCAGTGAACGGGGCGCGTCTTGCGGTGAACGGGGCGTGAAACGGCGCGCATCTTTCGCTGAAACTGCCCATATCTTTCACTGAACCTGCCCACAACTTCCACTGAGACGGCGCACATCGGTCGAGCGCGCCAGAATGGCGATGAGTCTCATACAATGGGCGCATGTCGTTTCGGTCATGGATTCGTGTTGTCTGCATTTTGCTTCTGACAGTGGCTGCCGTACGGGGCCAGACAAATGAGCGGCATCCGCGGAAATATGTTCCGCCGCCGGCGACCGCGCATGTGCTGGTGACGGTGGTGAAGGGGTGGAACGGGCGGCCGATTCTAAATGCGGCGGTGGTGTTCCGGACTTCGAAGGATGGGAAAGAGCAGGGCAGCCTGGAGTTGAAAACAAACGAAGAGGGCAAGGCGGAGTTAGACCTGATTCCGGTCGGCAGCAAGCTGCAACTGCAAGTGATCGCGAGAGGATTTCAGACGTACGGTGATGACTATACGCTGGATTCGGCGACGAAGACGATCGTGGTCAAGATGAATAAGCCGACGAAGTTGTATTCCATCTATGACCCGCAGGCGCCGGCAGCCCCGAATGCGCCGGCAGCCCCGAATGCGCCGGCAGCCAAGGCGGACGATAAGAACGCTCCCGCGGGGAGCGTGCCGGAATTGATCGATCCGAAGCGGATGCCGCCGGATCATGCCGCGCCTCCGGCAACTGCACCTGCACCAACTCCACAGAGCCCTCCCAGATAACCCATGAGACCACTTGAAGGAAAGACCGCGCTCGTTACCGGAGCGGCGAAGAGGATCGGGCGCGTGATTGCGCTTGCGCTTGCGGATGCAGGCGCGAACGTTGCGGTGACGTTTCGCGCGTCGGATGGGGCAGCGGAAAAGACGTTGTTTGATTTTGCGCAACGCGACGCGCAGGGGATGGCGCTGCGGTGCGACGTGCGTGATCCCCTCTCGGTGAAGGAAGCGGTGGCGGCTGTTGTGGACGAGTATGGCGGGGTCGATTTGCTGGTGAATAATGCTGGAATGTTTGAGACGACGGCTCTCGAAGAAATCAGTGTCGAACAATGGGACGCGATGTTTGAGACCAACACGCGTGGGCCATTTCTGGTGTCGCAAGCGGCGCATCCGCATTTGAAAGAGGCGCGCGGGCGAATCATCAACATAGGTTCGCTGGGCGGAATGCATCCCTGGGCAACGCACGGGCACTACTGCACCAGCAAGGCCGCGCTGCATATGCTGACCCAGGTGATGGCGAAAGCGTGGGCCCCTGAGATCAGCGTGAACTGTATTGCGCCGGGGATGATTGTGAATGGCGAGACGTTGGATCTGGGGTATTCGCACTATGCGGACAAGACCCCGATGCGGCGGAACGGGACGGCAGAGGAAGTCGCCGCGGCGGTACTGCAGTTTGCTACGGGGCCGCACTTTATTACCGGGCAGGTGCTGGGTGTGGATGGTGGGCTGGGGCTGTGATGGGCGACGGGCTGAGACTTTGATGGGCAATGAACGGGAAGAAAAACTGATTACGATTCAACCTTCACCGCGCTATGAAATTACGCTGCCGGAGGATGTGTCACAGGCCTATGCGGGGATCGTGGCGAGCTACTGGCGGGATGCAGATTCACATTTAGCGCTGCAGTTGTCGAGTTATAAGCGCACGCATGGAAAGCAGGTGTCCGCTGCGCAGCGATTGCAAGATCGCATGCTTGAGTGCAAGGAAGAATGGCTGGTCTGGAGCGCGAATGTGCATCCGGATGGCGACGTCGATCAGGCGACGGGTGAGTACGTAGACGCGAATGGCGTGACCTGGCTTCACTCCTATCTGGTGTGGCCTCAGTACACGATTTATGCGACGCTGGCGATTCCGAAAGGGATGGCGAGAGCGGATGCGGATTGGGCGCTGAATGGGGTGGCAAGTATTCGGCTGTTGGAACAGATGTCGGTTGTTTTGCAGTAGATGGTGTTGTATCTTTCGTGCATCGTTAGGGCTCATAGCCCAAAGTTCGCGGTTCAAATCTGGCCGCTGCAACCAGAAGATCTCTTGTTTCAGCGATTTCCATCCCCCCACAACCATCCGAATTGTATGTTTCGGCAGAAACTCGAATTTGTCCTCAGCGACTTCTGCCTGATTCACGAAGGCCTGGCGAATTGATCATAGCTTCCGGGGCTCGTCACCGGGGGGAATCGTGAGCGATTTCCAAGGACCGACGCCCGTGCGCATTCCCGGCGCCCGCCAGCGGCTATGTCGCCTTGACGGGCAGTTTTCGCAGCAGTGTAATTGCACTTTCCGGCTCACACACCAGGATTGCTCAAGACGCCGACATAGAGGAGGACACATTGAACGGAAATTCCCGCGTGATTTCCCATTCTGCAGCAGCTCTAGTTCTCGTCACCTGCGCTGTGACATTGTTCGCCGCTCCCATGGCAAGTGCTACTCCTGCCAAGGCGCAAATCACCGTTCTCTACGACGCGTTCGGCAAGACGCCTGGCATGCAGAAGGACTGGGGCTATTCGGCGTTCATCGAATACGCCGGAAAGCGCATTCTGTTCGACACCGGCAACAACCCCGACATTCTTGCGCAGAACGCGAAGGCAAAAGGCATCGACCTGTCGAAGCTGGACTTTGTCGTCATGTCCCACCGGCACGGCGACCACATGGGAGGATTGGCCTATTTGTTGAAAGTGAATCCCGCCGTAAAGATCTACGCACCCAAGGAATGGTTCGCTGGCGTATACGGCGGCGAGGTGCCAAGCACCTTTTATCGCAAGGATTCTTCTCTTTCACCGGAACAGCGCTACTATGACGGCGTCCCACCGGAGATCATGCGATTTGGGTCCGCCTGGCCCGGAGCGAATTTTCAACTCGTCGACAAAGAAACCGAGATTGCCCCAGACATCCACCTGATACCAGTCGTCTCCGACAAGCCGGGAACGCTGGAACTGCGGGAGCTATCGCTGGCCATCAATACGCCTCAAGGCTTGATGCTCGTAGTCGGCTGTTCACACCCGGGCATCGAGAAGATCGTTGCCGCGGCGGCTGCCATCAACCCGCACATCCACGTTCTTGCCGGTGGGTTTCACCTCGTAGTAAGCAGTGATGCGGACATCGAGAAAATCGTCACCGCCCTGCACGACACCTTTAAAGTCGAGTACGTGGCGCCGGGCCACTGCACGGGCGAGCCTGCATTTGCGGCGCTAAGAAAGGAATTCGGGGATCGTTATATGTATGCTGGGCTCGGGACAACGCTTGACCTGCTCCATGCCTCACAGAAGTGACACGTTTCTGATTTGTCGGCGTAATCCGGATCTCTGGCCTTCGGTGCCGGGTACGCAGCGAACCGAGTCAGCTCCATTCTGAACGACAGGACTGACGACTGTTATTCCCAGGGGAGGGTTTGTCTTTCAGTTTGAGAAAAGGCGGGAGAGGAAGCCGCGCTTTTTTGCGGCGTCGGTCTTGATGGAGGCTTCGCCGGGTTCGCTGCGGACGGCGACGGGTTCTCCATAGAAGACAGCTCGCGGCGTGGTGACGAAGAGGCGCTGTGCGGTGGCTTCGCTGAAGTTGGTGGACACTTCGTCGTAGGCGCGGCGCAGCAGCGGGGGGCGGCGCTCAGTGTTGTGCGCGTCGCTGGCGACGATGTCGACGCGATCTTCTTCTAACAGGGAATATGCGATGCGCTGCGGAGTCTTTCCGAATGCACCGAGAATGGAACCGGCGGTGATCTGCACTAGACAGCCCATCTGGATGTATTCGCCGATCTTGTCGGGATGGTGGATGAAGGTGGAATTGCGCTCAGGGTGGGTGACGATGGGACTCATGCCGGCGAGCACCAGCTGGTAGACGTGGTCGGGGAGCGCGGGTGCGATTCCCATATTGGGGAACTCAATCAACAGGTAATTCTTATGATTGATGGTGTATTTATGCGGGTGCGCGATGGCGTCTGAGATGTTCTCGTAGCTGAGGTGAAAGTCGCAGCCGATTCCGAGCGTGAGCCTGCCGCCGAGGGACTCTAGAACTTTCTCTTCGAGTTCGGCGAGGCGGAGGGCGTTTTCTTCTGGCTGGAAAGTGAAGTCGTTGCTGGAGTGCGGCGTGCAGACGATGTGGGTGATTCCGTCGGCGAGCGCCATCTCCGCCATTTTGAGCGAGGTTTCCAGGTCAGGGGAGCCATCGTCGAGGCCGAAAAGCAAGTGATGGTGGACGTCGATCATCGCTGGCTTAAGGGTAGCAGGGTGATCGCCTGGAATTTCGGCGTCCGCTTAGGGATGCTTCGTGTTGTGTTCCACCTGGGTGTATCCCGCGGGAACATCTAATTTTGCCGCATCGATCGGCGACGTGGAGAAATCTCGATACTCACTCAGCGATTCGATCAGCACGGCGTCCCCGGTAGGCTGCGGCGCTGATGCGGCCGCCGTGATGGGCGCATCCGGTGAATTCGGATCGATGGGTGGCTTGTCCGCCTTTTTTTTGTGGCCAAAGCCGCTGAATCCACCCGCAAGGCCACCCAGCACGCCCAGTTTGCTGGCGATTGCAGAGGTCGCTGCCGCCTGTGCAACATCTCCCGTTGTGATCGGCGGCGCAGCCGGAGTGCCCGGCGGCAAGGGCGCTTCAGAAGCGGCCTTTAACGGACGGCCATCCTGCGTCGTCCCGACACGCATGATCTGTTGCACCGGGACGCCTTTCAATTTCGACATCTGCTTCACCATGTCTGCCATTCCCTGGCTCATGCCGGGCTGCATGGCAAACATGGCCGGATTGAGCGAGCCGCCGATGATGGTGCCGAGCTTCAAGGCATAGCGACGGTTAAAATCGCGTGCTTCCTCGTAGCCTGGGATGTCCGTCGCCATCCACAAGTCGTTGGTGATGGCCAGAGAACCCTGCTGCCCAGTCTGGCGGTCTTTCGCGTTCATGGTCATGGCTAAGATCGATTCGCTGGTGTCGAGGCCGGCGACATTTTTCTTCGCGCCGGTGTTGCGCACTTGCACATCGAAGCTCATCTCCGGCGGCGGTGCAGAGGGTGCCTGCGTGACCGGCGCATTCTTTTGCTTCGCTTCCGCTTCCTTCGCGGCCTGCTCCATCTGCTGCTTCAACTGCTGGAAGGTTACGACCGTATATTGCCGCTTGGCGTTATCGACTTCGGTGATCGTCTCCTTGTCGAGATCGATGATGGTCGATGTTATCTGGCCCATGCGCGCCATGCGATTGCCCTTGTACAGCACCGTCGAAGTGATTTCCTGCCCGGCCTCGCGCGCCTGCTTGCTGAAGGTGCCGGCGAATTTCATCATCGACATCACGGAGCCACCGGTGATCTGGGTCTTCTCCTGATATCCGAAATCGGCGAAGGACGGAAACGCTTGCGAGAGACAAAGGCCAAGAACGGCGAAGCTGCGAAGACGCATGCTGGTGCTCCTTGAAAAAATGCGGAGGGGCCGGAGCACTACTTTGGAGGACAACGGGCGGGGCTGTCAACAACCTTGTCGCATCGCGGCTGTGCAGCATGCGGGCGCTTCGTCGACTGCTGGCTTTTATTTGGTTGCGAGGGTGGCGAGCATGGAGCGGAAGATGTGGAAGCCGTCGGTGGAACCGAGCAGGGCTTCGCTGGAGCGGTCGGGATGGGGCATCATGCCGAGGACGTTGCGGCCTTGGTTGAGAATTCCGGCGATGTTGTCGAGCGAGCCGTTGGGATTGGCTTCCGGGGTGACTCTGCCGTTTGCGTCGGAGTAGCGGAAGGCGATGCGGTCTTGCGCCTGAAGCTTGGCGAGCGTCTGTTCGTCGCAGTAGTAGTTACCCTCCATGTGGCCGATGGGAATCTGCAAAACCTGTTTGCGTTCGAGGGCGTTGGTGAACGGGGAATCGGTGGTTTCTGTGCGGAGGTGGACTTGTTTGCAAATGTATTTCAGACCAGCGTTGCGCATCAGGGCGCCGGGAAGCATGGCGGATTCGCAGAGGATTTGGAAGCCGTTGCAGATGCCGAGGACGAGGCCGCCGCTTGCGGCAAATTTCTTGACCGATTGCATGATGGGGGCGAAATGGGCGATGGCGCCGGTGCGCAGGTAATCTCCGTAAGCGAAGCCGCCGGGGACGAGGATGGCGTCGCAGTTTTCCAGATCGGCGGAGGCGTGCCAGAGGAAGGTGACGGGTCGCTTCGCAATTTCGGCGATGACGTTATAGGTGTCGTGGTCGCAGTTCGAGCCGGGGAAGACGAGGACGCCGAATTTCATGCTTTTAGGGTAGCAAGGTTGCGGGTGTGGGGCGTGGCGCTGAAAAAGCAAGGCAAACGCGAAGTGCTTCGCTCAGCGTCAGGATGACAATTCTTTATGCGCACCTGCTGCGGATGGAACAACCTGCCGCGCGTCGGCCCGCTCATAGCTAGCAGCAAGGAAGGACATTTCAATATGGCCGGAGAACCGGGCGAGACAGAGCAGGTTGGGGGCAGTGGGGAGAAGAAGGCGCGGAATGTCGGTGGTTTTGTTGGGATTCTGCTGGGGGCTATCGTGCTGGTGCTGTTGCTGGTGATCGGATATCTGGCGCTGCGGCGGGAGAAGGCGGTCCCGACGACGGCCGATCCCACGACACAGCCGGCGAAGCAGAGTCGTGCCGAGGTGCTAGTACCGTATCGCTATGCCTGAATCTTCGCTGCGAACAGCGGGTGGCGCGCTGCTGAACTGGTGGCGCGCGGTGACGCTGGAATCATTGATCACGGGATTGCTGTGGTGGATCGGGCTGTGGGCGCTGCATGTGCCGCTGGCTCCGATGTGGGCGGTGATCGGCGCGCTGTGCCAGTTCATTCCCAGCGTGGGCGGAATGATTGCGCTGATCGGGCCGGTGCTGACGGTACTGTTCACCTCTTCGAGCGAGGACGACTGGTACCGGCTCGGGCTGGTGCTGGGCCTCTATGCGGTGATTGTGGTGGTGATCCAGTTGTTCGTCGATCCGATTATTTTGAAGCGGACGGCGAAGGTTCCCGTGTGGGCGGCGCTGCTGGGGCCGATCGTTCTGGGGATCGTGATTCCGTTCTGGGGAGTACTGTTGGCGCCTCCACTATTGGCGATTGTTTTCGCATTTCGCGACCGCAACCGCAGAGGCCAAGCGTTAGAGGCACATGCTAAACTGGCGCGTAACAACGACCAGAATAAGCAATGAGGTTCTAGCGCATGTCCGGCCACTCCAAGTGGGCAACCATCAAGCATAAGAAGGGCGCGCTGGATGCCAAGCGCGGCAAGATATTCACGCGTCTGATCAAAGAAATTTCTATCGCGGCGAAAGCCGGCGGTGGCGATCCGGACGGCAATCCGCGGTTGAGAACGGCGATTGCCGCGGCGAAGGCCGAGAACATGCCTCAAGACAATATCAAGCGCGCGGTGCAGCGCGGCACCGGTGAGCTTGAGGGCGTGAGCTACGAAGAGATTCAATATGAAGGCTATGGGCCGGGCGGCGTTGCGCTGATCGTGGATGTGACGACGGACAACAAGAACCGCGCGGTGAGCGAAATTCGCCACGCGTTCTCGAAAAACGGCGGCAACATGGGGGAACCGAATTCGGTTTCATGGATGTTTGCCAAGAAGGGCCTGATCGTGGTTCCGAAGGCAGCCGCTGCGGAAGATAAACTGATGGATCTGGTGCTGGAAGCGGGCGGAGACGACCTGAGCGATGAGGGCGATCACTGGGAAATTGTGACCGATCCGCACGATTTCCATCAGGTGCTGGAAGCGGTGAAGAAGGCAAACATCGAAACCGAGGTCGCCGAGGTAACGATGATTGCTTCGACGTATACGAAGCTGGAAGGCGCGCAGGCGAGCCAGATGATTCGGCTGCTGGAAGCGCTGGACGATCAGGACGACGTCCAGAACGTGTACTCCAACTTCGACATGGACGCCAAGCAGATGGAAGAGGTCGCAGGCTAAGTGACGACCGGGTTTGCGGGGAAGATTCGGGCCGCCGAATGGGGCGGCCTTTGCTTTGCTCTGTTGTTTCTATGGGCCGCTTCGGCAGGGCAGGTGTCTGGGCAGATAGCGGAACCAGCATCGGCCACGGTGCGGCGGGGCGCGATCCACTATGGTCCATTTGTGGCCGGCGGAGTTGGCACGGGGGAGCGCAGCGATTTCGGTTTCTTGAATGCCGGGGGGCAGGTGGGATTCGTGGTGACGCCAGAGTATCTGCCGGGCATCTTGCATGGCAATTTTGAAGTGGGTGCGGAAGCGATTCCGTTCTGGCAGTCGTATACACCGCACAAGACCTATCACGCGCTGACTCCGGGTGGAGTGAGGACGTTTGCCAGCGGCGGGACGTATACGGGTGTGGCGCTGACGCCGCTGATTTTGCGATGGAATTTTACGCATGGAGCTTCCGTCCGTAATGCAAAGGCTGCGCGCGTCGTGCCATGGGTGCAGGGAGCGGGCGGACTGTTGTACACGACGCACAAATTTCCGCTGCCTGGTACGAGCGTGTGGAATTTCGAGCCGCAATTTGGAGTGGGTACGCACGTATTTCTGAACGATCGGCACTCGGTAGATTTCGGCGCGAACGCGATTCACATCTCGAACGCGAGTCTGGCAGACAGAAACCCTGGAGTGAATGCGTTGGTTCAATTTCAACTCGGGTATACGTGGTGGAAGAAGTAGGTTGTTGTGGGCAGCGCTTTTGGGGTCGAACAAATCGTGGAATGCGTTCCGAACTTCTCTGAAGGGCGGGACCGCGCGAAGGTCGCAGCGATTCTGGATGCGATGCATGTTCCTGGAGTATCCCTGCTGGATTGGTCACTGGACCCGGACCACAACCGCAGCGTGATCACGATCGCCGGTCCGCCGGCGGCGGTGCGAGAAGCGGCGGTAAGTGGCGCGGTAAAGGCTTCGCAGCTCATCGATCTGACGACCCAGGTGGGTGTGCACCCGCGGATTGGGGCGGCGGATGTGATTCCTTTTGTGCCGATTGCGAATATTTCTCTTGAGCAGTGTGCCTTGCTGGCGCGTCAGGCAGGTATGGAGTTGTGGAAGCGCGGGGGTGTGCCATCGTATTTCTACGAGGCGGCAGCGGCGCGTCCGGACCGGGCGCTGCTTGAGGATGTTCGCCGGGGACAGTTTGAAGGGCTGCGGGACGCGGTGAAGAGGGACAGCTCGCGGCAGCCGGATGTGGGCGGTCCGGAGTTGCATCCGACGGCAGGGGCGAGCGCGATCGGCGCGAGACGGCTGCTGATTGCGTACAACATTTTTCTGGATACGACGGTGGTAGCGACGGCGCGGGCGATCGCACGCGAGATTCGCGCCTCGGGCGGCGGCCTGGCCGGCGTCAAGGCGATGGGCGTGCTGGCGCATGGTTGCGCGCAGATTTCAATGAATATTACGGATTTCAGGTCCACCCCGATGGGCACGGCATTCCGCTCGGTAAAACAGCAGTCCGCAAAGCATGGCGCGAAGCCGGTGCGCGGAGAGTTGATCGGTCTGGTGCCGGAGGCGGCGCTGGAACCGGGCAGCGATTGGATGGAACAACTGCATGGTTTTGTGGCTGCTGAAAGAGTTCTGGAGCGGCGGCTGGAGAATCCGTTAGTATGGCCACAACAACTAACACAAATGGCAGGCGCAGCGTCGAACGCTTAGCGAATCCTTTTTTTGAAAGCACCACGCGGCGTTTGCCGCTGGAGGGTGGAAATTTCAATATGGGTCATGTAAAGGCAGTTTTGTCGGGCTTTGGTGGGTTCATTCTTGCGGCATCCTTGGCGATGCCGCTTTACGCTGCACAACTGGGTACGGAAGCGCGCTCGGTGGTGCCGCATGATCTGCAGCAATTGATCGTGGTGGATTATCGGGCAATGCAGAATTCGCCCTCGGCGATGAAGCTGCGGGCACGCATACTGCCGCCCGAGTTGAAGCGGCTGGAGGACGCGCTGAAGACATCGGGGTTGAATGAGAACCAGGATGTGGAGCAGCTCGCCTTTGCGTCCTTCCGGGCAGGCGGGGGCGACAACACAAAAATCATTGGCATCGCGCAGGGACAGTTCCAGACAACTCAGATCCTCGCGAATTTCAAGAAGCAGAAGATTACGGGTAAGAAGATTCGCACCACGATGATCTATCCGATGGGTGCGAGCGGCATGCTGGTCACGTTTCTAAATCCCACGACGATGATCTTCGGCGACGAGGACGGCATGAAGTCGATGCTGGATGCGCGCGATGGGCTGGCACCAAATATGCAGACGAACAGTACGATGATGGATCTGATTCCGGCAATCGAAGCTTCCGCGGTGTGGAGCATTCTGGATCAGAAAGGGACGCAGTACATGATGCATTCCCTGCTGGGAGATGCGACGCAGATCGCGGATTATGAGACGGTGAAGAAGCGGCTGCTGAGTTCCCGCTATGGGATGGATTTCGATCACGGCGTGAAGTTCAATTTGGACGTGTTTACTCCGGATGCTTTTTCTGCGGGGACGATGTCTTCGCTGTTGAATGCGGCGGCGCTCTATCGCAAGACCACGACTTCGGAACTGTCGGAGAAGACAGCGCTAAGTGCGACGGATGTGACTTCGAACAACGGGACACTGGAAGTGCGTTTCAAAGCATCGGATTCTGACTTTGCGAGCTTGCTGAAGTCGGATTTGTTTCAGGCGGTTGTGAAGTAGCGGATTGGCTGGTGCGAAAAGGGCGGCCTTTGGCCGCCCTTTCGTTTTTGGCGCGGAAGATGCGCGCTGAGAATGACAAAGGAGTCGTAATCAGACGCGCGAGAGGATGAGAATGCTGCCTCCGATGCAGATGGCGTCTTCCAGCAGGGCGATGGGCAGGTCGGGGCATTTCAGGGCGCGCACGAGTCCAGCGCGGAAGCGGTGGCCGATGAATGCGCCGAGAATTGCGCCGACGATGCCGAGGACGATTGGCAGAACAATCGATTGCTGGTGAGCGAAGGCGAAGGCGGTTGCGGTGATAGCGCCAAGAGAGGCCCGGCCTATCAGACCGGCGGGGCGCAGGCGGCTGGGCGTATTGGGAAGCTTGTCCACAACGAGCTCGCCAATGGCGAGAAGGACGATGATGATGTGCGCCACCATTGTCGTCAGGAACGCGAAAGGTGTGCCGCTGAGCGCGTGGTAGTAATGATGATGGACCGCGATGGTGAAGACTGCGAGTGGGGTAAATGTGCGCAGACCGCATAGCGCTCCAAGGCACAGAACGAGCAGGAGAAACGTGGCGGTTGTCATGTCGGAGAGTGTAACCGGAAACTATTTCTTGTCTGAAGGGTCCGATGCCTGCCCTGCAGCGTGGTCGGAGCCGAGGCCCGCGGCCCAGACGTTGTCGCCGTTCTGATACACGGTGATCGTCATGGCGCCTTCCTGTCCTTCGCGGAGCGCGAATCCGGTGTTCTGGTGCGAGTGTCCGTCGGGGTCAGTGAAGGTGATTTTGGCTGTGCCGGCACCTTGGATCTTGAAGCGGTAGTGGAATTGCTGGCCGGGGTCGATCTGGGAGACGCCGAAGGTGGCGCTGGGATAGTCGACCTGGAGGTTCCGCACCGGACCGTTGCCCTGATTGATGACGACGGCATCGATGAAATGCGAATGGCAACCCGTGGCCGCGGCAAGTGTAACAGCGACGGTGACGAATAGAAGCGCGCGAGCTGTTGCAAATAGAGCAGCAGAAGCGGTGAAGCCGGCGTTATCTCTCAAATTGCTGGCTTCCTCTCAAGGATGCGGGCGCTGAGCACAACGCCTTTGCGGTTGTCGTGCAGGGTGATGGGAAAAGCGAGGACGTTCCAGACCCACTCCTCGCCGCGTTTGGGCAGGTTGAGCAGGCCGCGGAAGGTGCGGTCGATGTAGGTTTCGCGCGTGTCGGCGACGGTGCGGAGGATCTCTTGCCAGTCTGTCGCCAGCTCGGGCGTCTCGTCAAACATGTTGCGGCCGGGGAACCAGCTGCGGGGTTTGCCTAGAAGCGTGGCGCAGGCATCGTTGACGTACTGCCAGTTGCCTTCACGGTCGAGGATTTCTAACACGACGTCGCCGCCCATCGCCATGTTGATGCGCGAGTAGAAGAAGTCGCGTGCGTCGACGACGACAGGCTTGCCGCTGCGCTTGGCTTCAAAGGTGCGGAGGGCGGAGATGAGGTCGTCAACAGAGCTGTATCCCTTCAGCAGATGCATGTCTTCGACGCCGCCGAAACGGCGCTCGAGCGTAGCCGAGAGAATGATGATGGGAATTTGCGGGTGCAACTCGCGGAGCCGGGACGCTACTGCGGTGCCGAACTGACCAGCGCCGAGATGGTAATCGAGCACGGCGATGTCGATTTCGTGAAGATGCTCCTCCGCTTCCTCCACCGTCGATACGGGAACGGCATCGTAGCCCTGCTGGCGAAGGATGGTGGAGCGCAGCAGCAGATTCTCGGGGCTATCGTCGAGCAGCAGGACGCGAATCGTCGTGGGCGTCATGACGGCGATCCGATCGTTCTCTCCGTCTTCAGTAAAGTCGTCAGCCATCAGTATTTTCGGTTGGATGCATGAATCTGCTACTCAGGTGGGCGTTTGATCCGCTTTGGCACGGGTTAAACGCGCAACAGCCCGAGAAAGCTCCGGCAGGCGGCTGAAGACCGCGGTGGCGCGCAGCCATTGGCGGTTTTCGAAGGCGGGAGAGCCGCTGAGGATCTTGCCGGGCTCGACGTCGTGGGAGACGCCGCTCTGGGCGGTCATAATGACTCCGTCGCCGATGGTGAGATGGCCGGCGATGCCGACCTGGCCGGCGAGAATGACATTCTTGCCGATATGCGAGGAGCCAGCGAGACCGGTCTGGGCGCAGAGCAGCGTGTCCTCGCCCACGCTCGAGCCATGGCCCACCTGGACGAAATTGTCGATTTTGACGCCCCGGCCGATGACGGTTTGGCCGACGGTCGCGCGATCGATACAGGCGTTGGCTTGAATCTCGACATCGTCGCCAATGACCGCGGGGCCGGCTTGGGGAATCTTGAACCAGCGGCCGTTTTCGTCCTTGGAGAATCCAAAGCCGTCGCATCCGACGACTACGCCATTCTGGAGAATCACGCGGTTGCCGACGGTGCAGCCCTCTCGGACGATGGCGCCGGAGTGGGCGAAGAAATGGTCGCCAAGGGTGACATCGGGGTAGATCACGGTGTGCGGGAGCAGCGTGGCATGGGCCCCGATGCGGACTCCCGCGGAGACCACGACATACGCGCCGATATGGCTGTCGGGCCCGACGGTTGCGGTGGGATCGATGACGGCAGTGGGATGGATTCCGGGTGCGTATCGCGGCGGTGGATGGAAGATCGCAACGGCCCGCGCGAAGGCATGATACGGATTGCTGGTGCGCAGGGTCGCGGCTGCAATCTCGGGGAACTGTTCTTCGACGATGACTGCGGTGGCGGCGGTGGTGCGGGCGAGCGACGCATATTTCGGGTTCGCGACGAAAGAAACGTCTCCGGTGGCGGCGGATTCAAGGCCGGCAACACCGGTCACTTCCAGTTGTGGATCGCCTTGCAAACGGACCCCAAGTGTTCGCGCGAGTTCCCCAAGCCTCATGCGGGAATTGTAGCGGAGCGTTCGCGCCGGGCCTTGGGCACGGGCTGGGGTGGGGAGAAGAGGCGTTCCTGCAGGACGGCGGCGGGTTTCTGTTTCGCCGGCGTGCCGATGACGGCGACGATGTTGAGCTCAGAGATCGCAGCGCGGGGCACGAAGATACGCTGCGTGTTGGAGCGCGTGTCGGGGGGTGTGAGCATCAAGCCGGTTGCGTCGAGCAGCGTGACGTCATTGGCGGCGTGGCCCTCAAGAACGTCGTTGTCGCGGAGCCGCAATCGCAGCCAGAGCCCCTCGGTGCGGGGTCGGGCAGCAAAAGCGCGGCGGGTGAGGCGCTCGGGATTGTCGCCGGTGTCGAAGTCGCGGACGAAGCAAACCCATTTGACCTGATCGAGGGAGAGGCGCATGACCTTGCCATCTAGGTCGAGCAGTTCGATGACGCCGTCGCGGTTGAAAGTGAGGGGAGAAACATAGCCGGCAAGCCAGTCGCGAGAGAAGCGGCGAACGATGACTTTTTTGCGGCTGGAGGACATGGCAGGATTCTCGCACGCTGTTGGGCGGTTCGCGGTGAAAAGATTGCACTTACCGTGGCCAGGTCAGCGGGTGTGTGATATCTTACAGTATTGTGACTCAGGCCTTGGAACGGTATATATTACTGATTCTATTGGCCTTATAGAAGAGAAGAGAGAGCCAGGCCCTATTCCTTGGGGGCCGGCATGCGCGCATGGCTGACTACGTTTACTTATTCGAAACCCGTCTTACTTCTGATCAAAAACGAGCGCTAATCGCCATTCGGGACGTGGCCCGAGCGAAGGGCATGACCAGTTTTCTGACGGGAGGTGCGATTCGCGACATGTCCAGCGGATCGCCGGTGCGAGACTTGGATGTGACAGTTCAAGGAAACGCGCTAAAGCTAAGAAAAGAAATTGAAAAAGCTGGCGGCGTGGTACATGGTGAATATGAACCGTCGCAGTCTTTGTATGTGAAGTTCCCGGGCGGCGTGCGCGTGGAAGTGGTCAGCGCGCACACCATCGAGTTTCCCAAACCGGGGAAGGCGGTGTATCACCCCTCGACCATTCTGGAAGATTTGAAACAGCGCGATTTCACCGCGAACGCCATGGCGTTGTCGTTGAATGAGGGCTCTTTCGCGTTATTGATGGACCCGCTGAACGGCATCTCGGATGTCGAGACGCGAACCCTGCGGCTGATTTCAAATTACGGATTTATCGAAGACCCTTCGCGGCTGATTCGTGCGGCGCGGCTGATCGCACGTCTGGGTTGGGTCATGGACGAGAAGACCGGACTGCGCTACCAGAGCGGCAAGGATGAGGACTATATCAGCGTGCTCACGTCTTTTCAGCGCGGCTATGAGCTGGAAGAAATTCTGCATGAGGAAGACGGTCTGCGCGTGCTAAAGGCGCTGGAGCAGGACGGGTGGATGAAACACCTTTACCCGGCATGGACAGTGGCAAAGGTGAATGCGACGGGATTGCGCCATCTGCTCGATACCTGGGGTCAACTGCAGACGCAAGGGGTGAATCCCGATGTTTCCGCGGCGTCGGCGGAATTGATGACAGCGAAGCTGAGCCCAAAGGAGATCAGCGCGCTGAAAAAGATGTTCCCGCGGCCGGGGTTCGTTGCCGAGTGGGAAGCCCTGGAAGGCGCAGCGAAAGAGTTTGCAAAACAGTTGTCGGCGAAAGAAATGAATACGCCCTCGGCTGCGTGGAAGCTGCTGACGTCTGCCAATCCCGATGCCGTGTTGTGGCTCGCGTATACGGCGCCCACCGTGGCGATCAAGAACAAATTTACGAATTTCTTTACGGTGTGGCCGCAGGCCCGGCAGAAGACTCCGCATTTGATCATGCAGGAGATGCGCATTACTCCAGAGCTGCCACGCTACCAGGAGTTGCTGGATGCGCTGTTCTTTGCATTCATGGATAACAAGCTGACGACGGAAGAAGAGATTCGCAAGTTTCTCGAGCCATATTCTCCACCCGCGCCACCGCCGCCGGTGCACGTGCGGCGTCCGCGCGCGGCGAAGAAGTCGGAGCCGAAGGCTCCGCGGGCTTCGCGTGCGAAGAAGGCGGTCGCCATTGCAGCGGCGGCTGGGACTGAGGCAGTGGCGGTGCCGGCTGTCACGCTGAAACCGGAACGCGCAGCGAAGGCCGCGGTTGTGAAAGAGCCGGCGAAAAAGGTGGCTGCCAAAGAGGTAGCGCCGGCGAAAAAGGCTGCGCCTGTGGCGAAGAAGGCTGTGGTGAAGCCGGTGAAGAAAGCGACTGCGAAGAAGGCGGTCACGAAACCGGCGAAGAAGGTCGCTGCAAAGAAGACTGCGGCGAAGCCGGTTAAAAAGGCGGCTCCGAAGAGGCCTGTTACGAAGGCGAAGAAGGTCGCTGCAAAGAAGACTGCGAAGAAGAAGGCCGTGAAGAAAGCGCCGGCGAAAAAGGCTGCTGTCAAGAAAGCGGCCGTGAAGAAAGCGTCTGCCAACAAAGCACCTGCGAAGAAAAC
Source organism: Terriglobales bacterium (assembly GCA_038199445.1). GTDB lineage: Bacteria > Acidobacteriota > Terriglobia > Terriglobales > Acidobacteriaceae > JBBPYY01. The sequence goes on from JBBPYY010000096.1 coordinate 20,588, forward strand.
GGCGGGGAAGAAAGCGGCGAAGCGCCGGTGAGCTTTTTCGCGGCGGAACTAAAATAGCGCAGGCCTGACGGTCTGCGCTTTCTCTTTGGGCGGCGATCCCGTGTGGCGATGATTTTGAAGCGGATGGAGATATGAGCATGAAGATTCCTGTGGTCCTGGGCAGCGTGCGGTCAGACCGGAATGGCCTTCGGGTCGCGCGGTTTGTGATGGCGGAGTTGAAGAAGCGCGGGCATCAACCGGAACTGGTCGATGCGGCGGAACTCAACTTGCCGCTGATCGACCGCATGTACAAAGAGATGAAGCAGCAGGGCTCCGTGCCGGAGAAGCTGGAAACGGTGGCAGAGAAATTTCGTACGGCAGATGGATTTGTGATTGTGGCGGGCGAGTACAACCACAGTATTCAGCCAGGGCTGAGCAATTTGCTGGACCATTTTCTTGAAGAGTATTTTTTCCGCCCGTCTGCGATCGTTTGCTACTCGATCGCTCAGTACGGCGGGGTACGTGCGGCGATGCAGCTGCGGATTCTGCTGGCGGAGTTGGGGATGTCTTCGATCCCATCGCTACTGCCGGTGGGAAAGGTGCAGGAATCGCTGAGCGAAGATGGGAAGCCGTTGACCGAGGAGCTTGCCGGAGGGAAAGTGGTGAAGAAGTTCTTCGATGAGTTCGAGTGGTACATGCGGGCGATGATGGCGGAGAAGGCGAAGGGACTGCCGTACTAGGTTCGGGCGCTTCGGCTTGAGGTGTTGGCAGCCGATCAGACGAGACTCGCGCCAATTCCGTACCGCTTTTCCTATGATTTGTTCGGAAACGCACCAATTTGTCGGGGACTAAGATTAGCTCAGCATATCCCTAAATCATGGCTGAGTTTACCCATCTTCATTTGCATACGGATTACAGTTTGCTTGACGGCGCTTGCGACGTTGACAAGCTGGTGGAGCATGTCGAGAAGCTGGGGCAGACCGCGGTCGCGATGACCGACCATGGAAACATTTATGGCGCTGTCCATTTTTTTGAAGCAGCGAAAAATTCAAAGGTCAAGCCGATTCTCGGCTGTGAGCTTTACATCACGAAGAACGAAGATCATCGCGCGGATGTGACATGGGGACGCGACAAGGGGGATGAGAACAATCATCTGCTGGTGCTCGCGGAGAGCGATGAAGGCTACCGCAACCTGGTTCGCATTACGTCGGAAGCTTCGTTATATGGGTTCTACAAGAAGCCGCGTATCAGCAAGAAATTTCTGGCGGAGCACAGCGCGGGGCTGATCGGCTTTTCGGGATGCCTTTCGGGCGAGCTATGCGAAAGTCTGATGGCGGGGAACTACGCAGCGGCGCGTGCGACGGCGACGCAGTACGAAGATATTTTCGGCAAGGGCAATTTCTTTCTCGAGATTCAGGACCAGGGTCTGGAGATGGAGAAGAAGATTCACGCGGACCTGTACAAGCTGGAGCAGGAGCTTGACATTCCGCTGGTGGCGACGAACGACAGCCACTACATCTGCGATGACGACGCGCATGCGCATGAAGTGATGCTGTGCGTGCAGACAGCTGCGCTGATGAGCGACACCAACCGCATGAAGTTTGACTCGCATGATTTTTTTGTGAAGTCGGCGGACCAGATGGCGCATGTGTTCCGGCATTCGCCGGAGGTGATAGCGCGGACGATGCAGTTCGCCGAGCGCTGCAACGTGAAGCTATCGAAGGTGAAGAATCCGTTTCCCGAGTTTGCCGTTCCGCCGGGGCATACGGTCGATAGCTATTTCGAGCAGGTGTGCCGCGAAGGCTTCCAGAAAAGGCTCGACACTTCGATCCGTTTTTTGAGCGACAAGAACAACCGCCGCAAGCCGCTGAGTGAGTACGAAGCGCGGCTGGAGCGGGAGATCGATTGCATCAAAGCGATGAAGTTTGCCGGATATTTTCTGATTGTCTGGGACTTCATCCGGTATGCGCGGGAGAGGGGGATTCCGGTTGGTCCGGGCCGTGGATCGGCGGCGGGCTCGCTGGTGAGTTACGTGATGGCGATCACGGATATCGATCCGCTGCAGAACGATTTGCTGTTTGAGCGATTTCTGAATCCGGAACGCGTTTCGTTGCCCGATATCGATATCGATTTCTGCATGAACCGCCGTGAAGAAGTGATCGAGTATGTGCGGCAGAAGTATGGACGGGACCAGGTCGCGCAGATCATCACGTTCAACACGATGGCGGCGAAGGCGGCGATCAAGGATGTCGGGCGCGTGCTCGAGGTTCCGTACGCGGAGATGGACCGCATCGCGAAGATGGTTCCGGCAACGATTGGCATCACCATCGACCGTGCGCTGAGGGATTCCGCGGAATTGAAACAGGCGTACGACACCGACGCAAAAACCAGAGAAGTGATCGACACAGCGAAGAAGCTGGAAGGACTGGTGCGCGGCGCGGGCGTGCATGCGGCGGGCGTGGTGATTGCGCCGGAGCCGCTGACCGGGCTGGTCCCGCTGTCACGCGCCAAGAACGAAGAAATCGTTGTCGCGTATGACATGAAGGCCATCGAGAAGCTGGGCCTGCTTAAGATGGACTTTCTCGGGCTGACGACGCTCACGGTGATTGAAGATGCGTTGAAGCTGATCCGGCTGAATGGCGGCGTTGAGGTGGACCTCTCGACGATCGCGCTCGACGATCAAGAGACGTATGAGAAGGTGTTTCACCGCGCGCTGACTTCGGGCGTGTTTCAGTTTGAATCGAACGGGATGCGCGATGTGCTGCGCCGGTATAAGCCGACCTCGGTGGAAGATTTGACGGCGTTGAATGCGCTGTTTCGCCCGGGACCAATTCAGGGTGGCATGATCGACGACTTCATCGAGCGCAAGTGGGGACGTAGAGAAGTTGAGTACGAGTTGCCGGAGATGGAAGCGATTTTGCGCGAGACGTTGGGCGTAATCGTGTATCAGGAACAGGTGATGCAGATCGCGAATACGCTGGGCGGGTATTCGCTGGGCGAAGCGGATTTGCTGCGGCGCGCGATGGGCAAGAAGGATCCGAAAGAGATGGCGTTGCAGCGTGAGCGCTTTGTCGAGGGTGCGGCGAAGAAGAGCTTCCCGAAGCGGACGATTGCGGAAATCTTCGACAAGATGGAGAAATTCGCGGGTTACGGCTTCAACAAATCGCACTCGGCGGCGTATGCGCTGCTGGCGTATCACACGGCGTATTTGAAGACGCATTTTCCGGTGGAGTTTATGGCGGCGTTGCTCACGTCGGAAACTTCAAAGCCTGAAAATGTGGTGAAGTACATCAAGGAATGTCGCGAGATGGAGATCTCCGTGGTGCCGCCGGACGTGCGGTTTTCGGACGCGAACTTTACTCCGGCGGGAACTGCGATTCGCTTCGGGCTGGCGGCAATTAAGAATGTCGGCTCGAATGCGATTGTGACCATCGTGAAAGCGCGCGACGGGAAGACGATGGAGTCGTTCTGGGATTTCTGTCGCGAGATCGATCTGCGAGTGGTGAACAAGCGCGTGCTGGAGTCGCTCATCAAGAGCGGCGCGCTGGACACGTATGGCAAGCGCGCGGCGATGATGGCATGTGTCGACAAAGCGATGGAGCGCGCGCAGAAGCATCAGCGCGACGAAGATCATGGTCAGCATGGCTTGTTCGGAATTTTCGATGACGTTCCGCCCGCGTTTGCGAACAGCAGCGGGACGCGTCATGAGCCGTTGCCCGCGGTGGCCGATTGGGACGAGACAGAACGTCTACAGGCGGAGAAAGATGTGCTGGGATTTTTTGTGTCCGGGCATCCGCTGGAGAAGTACGCCGACAAGCTGATGAACCTGAATGTCGTGGACACAGCGACCGCGCTTGAGATGAAGCCGCCGCCGTCGACGGGCCGGCGGGGCGAGCAGAACGAAAACGAAATCGCGATGGCCGGAATCATCACTAGCCTGAAAGTGGCGAAGTCGCGCAAGGGCGATCTCTATGCGCAAGCGGGCCTCGAAGACATGGTCGGCCGCATCGACATTCTCTGTTTTCCCGAGGGATATAAGAAGCTGTGCGACAAGCTGAAGATCGATGTACCGGTGCTGGTGCGGGGCGTGCTCCGCGCGGAGGAAGACGCTGCTCCCAAGCTGGCGATCTCAAGCATTACCGCGCTTGAAGATGTGAGGATTAAGCTGCCGGGCAGCGTGCGCATTCGCGTGAATTTGAAGCCGGAGCAAGATGATTCTCTGCTGGTGAAGCTGCACGAGATTGTGACCGCCGCGCCGGGACCGGGCCGCTTGATGCTGGACGTCGATGTGGATGGCGAGTATCTGATCGTGCTTGAGCCGGAGGGGGTTTCGGTCGCGGCGGACAAGGGCTTTGTCGAGCGCGTCGAAAACTTGACCGGACGCGGCACGGTGCAGCTGATTCAGTAGCGCGCTCAATCGAACGCAGTCGCTAATTTCCCAAGACTACTAATTTCCCAAGATTACTGATTGATCAGGATTCCGCAGCGCGGGCACCGGTTGCGGAAGAGCTGTCTTCCGCGATAGGAAGTGCGGCAGTGCAGGCACCGGTAGGAGCCGTATTGGAACCATGTGACTGCGACGAGAGTCAGGTAGGACGATGCCATCACGTAGCTGAGGGTGTTGCTGCCACCGGCAGCGGGGAGCGCGAAGATCAGCAGAGCGAAGAAAGGAACCAGTCCGGCTAGTAGCAGAATCAGGCGCAGCTTGATGCGTCTGTAGTGGGCCCAATGCGGCATGCCTTCTCCCGCAGTAGAGTATGCGATGCGGCGATTGGCTGCCAAGTGCTTTCGCTCGCATTAGCCTAGCTGCTCGATGATGGGGTGCTGCTCTTTACTGCGCGTGGTGAGGGTGGCGGCGGCGCCGATGATGAGAGCGCCGCCGATCCAGGCGGATGCCCCGAGATGTTCGTTGAGCAGCGCGACGCCGAGGATCGAGCCGATCAGGGGCTCAAGGTTGAGAAAGACTCCCGCTTGCGAAGCGGGGATGCGTCCGAGCCCCCAATTCCAGATCAGCGTGGTGAATGCGGTGCATAGCATTCCCGATATGGCGAGGGCGATCCAGGCACGCGTGGACATGTGCAGCGGCGGTGGCCCGTCGAAGAGAAAGACCCAGACAGCGAGCATGACGCTGCCGACGGTGAGGCAGTACACGCTGACCACCACCGGAGAGTAGCGCTGCATGAGGCGCTTGCAGGCGAGAATCCAGAACAGCGCGGCGAACATGGCGGCCAGGATCATCAGGTCGCCAGTCAGGCTGGGGTCGCCCGCGTGCGCAGCGTGCAGCTGATTTCCGCTGAAAGCGATCAGGGCTGCGCCGAGGGTGGAGGCGGTAAGAGAGATCCAGCCGATGCGCGGCATATGCTCACCCGCGAAAATGACAGCGCCCAGGGCGAGGATTACAGGAAGAGCGCCGACCATCAGTGAGGCGTGAGACACGGTGGTGCGGGCGAGTCCGGCGAACTGCACAAGGAATTGAAGTGGGACGCCGATGAAGGCAGCGAGAAGTAGGAATCGCCATTCGCTCACGCTGAAATGGACGCGGTTGCGGCGGGCATCCCGCAGGCCGACGGGGATCAGCACCAATAACGCGAAAGCGAAGCGGTAGAAAACCATATGGCCGACGCGAAGCTCTGCGAGCGCGATCTTGCCGAAATAGAAGCCCGTGCCCCAGAGGCATCCGGCTGCCCCGCAGGCCAGGTAGCCGAGTGCGCGATGGTTCGACGACGTGGCTGCGGGCATCCTTCAAATGTTGCACAAGTTTGAACGATTCGGTGCAGTGGCAGCAGAAGGTGATTGCCCGAATATTTGTGCGCCCAGCGGGCTGGCCCATACAATCGGAAAGTAATGGAAGAGCAACAGCATTCTGCAGTAGCGGCTGAAGCCGTCCCCGTAGCGTGGACAAAGCAGGAGTTGGCGAGGCACCCGCAGCGGCCCTACCCGATGGATTACATCCTAGCAATTTTCAACGATTTCGCTGAGATTCACGGCGACCGGAACTTCGGTGACGATCCGGCGATGTCGTGCGGCTTCGCGCGCTTCGACGGCGAAGAGGTGATGGCGATTGGGAACCTGAAGGGGCGCGGGACCAAGGACAAGGTGCTGCGCA
>JBBPYY010000097.1:0-31893 GCA_038199445.1 Terriglobales bacterium
GCTTGCGTTGGTGACGTCCCTACAATTGAGATTTGCGCGACATCGTGGCTCCTGCAGAAGCATGTTCCCGGCATCAAGGTCCGAGTCGTGAACGTTGTTGATCTCAGTGCGCTGATGAGCCCCGACGCCCACCCGCACGGAATGGATAACATTTCCTTTGAATGCCTTTTCACTCGCGACGTGCCGGTGATCTTTGCCTTTCACGGATATCGCTGGTTGATTCACAGCATGGTGCACGGTCGCGCGAATGAGTCCCGCTTTCACGTCCGCGGGTTCAACGACTATGGGACAACCACCACTCCGTTTGACATGGTGGTCTTGAACAAAATGAGCCGCTTTCATCTCGCGATGGATGCTCTAAAACATGCTCCGCGAGTCCAATCTCAAGCAGTCGACGCGATCAACTTATTCAATCGCAAATTGTATGAACATAGTGTCTATATAAGGCAACAATTTCAAGACATGCCTGAGATTCTCAACTGGCATTGGACATCCGACTTTAGTCAATCAACGACTCCGCCACCGCTCGCCAAAGGACACCCTCGCGCGAGCCTGTTCACAGACGCTTAATTTGTGCGATCACCTCGAATTCAATTCGTGCAGCGCGGAGTATGCTCATCCAAGAAGCTGATCGCGAGGAGCCATGATGACGATGAATGCGTACTCTCGATATTGGATCGTCACACTGGCGCGGGGAGTGCTGGCGTTCGCCGTCGGATTTTTCGTATTCGTCGTTCCTGCCATGGCCCGCACGATCCTTCTTTTGCCCTTTGCCATCGTGCTTACCATCCTGTCTTTGGCGGCGTATGGCATCTTGGATAGCGCAATGGTTCTCGTCAATGTAGGCAACATACCGAACAAGTCCGGCGCTTCGGCGCATCTCCTCCAAGGTGTGTACGGTCTGCTGACCGGTATCGCAATCATGTTCGTGGTGTACGACCGCATGGACCTGAGTTGGTTCGTCTACCTAGCTTCCGCGCAGGCACTCGTCGCTTCTGTGACTGAATACTTGATTGCCAAAGACACTCATCGCGCACATTCATCCCGTGCGGTATATGCCATATCAGCAATCACTTTTGTGTTCGCGATCGCGCTGCTTATGGCACGGGGCACGAATACGACACAGTTGACGTTTACGCTCTTCAGCTATCTGGCAGCGTTCGGCACCACTTTAATGGCACTCTCAGGGCGAATGCTCTTTGCCGAATACAAGGTGAAGCACCCGAAGCCGTCATCTGGCAAGCATGACGCGGTTGGCGCGCGCTCCTAGTATCGGGATTAAATCTCATTTCGAGAAATACATCTATCGAGAAGTCGCGGCTACACACTCACAGTTGCGTAATACCCGGTCCCTGAAAATACTTTTGCCATTATGACGAAGTCTACGCAGCCGCTATCCTGATTTGCTCCGGTCAAAATACATGCACATCCTTGTAATCAATAGCGGCTCCTCTTCGATCAAGTTCTCGCTGTTCGATTCCAGTCCAAAATCTCCTGTGACTCTCTTCGACGGAGAGCTCAGCGGAATCAGTACCGCAGAAGCCGCGTTGGTTTTTCGCGATGCGAGCGGCAACGACCTGACAAAGAATGAATCCATCAGTCCATCTTCCTCACTCGCCGATGCCATTCAGGTCGTGGCGAGGGTAATCTCCCGCCCCGGGCTACCAAAAATACAAGCAGTTGGATACCGCGTCGTTCATCCCGGCCCTCGCTTGAACGCACATCAACTCATCACGCCTGAGGTAATGGCGGAGCTATGCAAAGCGTGCGTGTTCGCCCCGCTCCATGATCCAACCGTCATCAAAATCATCGAGGAGACCACGATTCAGTTCCCTACGCTCCCGCATTACGCATGCTTCGATACGGTTTTTCATCAAACCATGCCTGCGGCCGCCAGCACCTACGCACTTCCAGGCAAGTACCGGGAACAGGGCGTGCGGCGATACGGTTTTCACGGGCTCTCCTGCGAATCCATTGTGTACCAATTGCGCGACGCAGCAATAAGGCAGCAACTTACATTTCCGCGAAGACTGGTCATCGCCCATCTCGGGAACGGGTGTAGTGTGACCGCAGTTGAAGACGGATACTCCGTCGATAACACGATGGGGCTTACGCCAACCGGTGGTGTTGTGATGGGCACCCGCCCCGGCGACCTGGATCCGGGGCTCATCCTCTATCTGTTACGCCAACAGAGCGGCGAAGTGCAAGCACAGGCCGAGGCACTCGAGAAACTGTTCAATCGCGCCTCCGGCTTGCTCGCCCTTTCCGGTTTGTCCAATGACATGCGAATCATTCATGACGCCGCGGACAAGGGAAATAAATCGGCCGAACTTGCGATAGGGGTATTTGCCCGAAGCGTCAAGAAAGCGATCGGCAGCTGTCTGTGCCTGCTCGGCGGCGTGGATGCAATCGTCTTCACCGGCGGAATCGGAGAACACGATGCTCGCCTCCGGTACGCAATTCTTTCGGGGTGCGAGTCGCTCGGCATTACGCTCGACCCATCTTCCAACGAAATCGCAAACTCCGAACTGCATCGCATCAGTCTTGGCGCGTCCGCAATTGGCATCTACGTTGCTCCCGCAGAAGAAGACCGCATGATCGCCCGTCATGTTGACCATCTCGCGCAGCAATCATGCTGACAGATGTAAGCTTGAGGAAGAGCACATAGCGGAACAAGCTTTTGCTTTCAGGCACAGTCTCCGCGAAGCATTGGCCGAAAGACACTACGATTGCCACCCATCCTCAACGCACAATCCATCGCTAAGTCATTCGGCGCCACCACGCTGTTTCGCGACATATCCTTCACTGTTTTCGCCGGTGATCGCATTGGCCTGATCGGGCCTAACGGATCCGGCAAATCTACGCTGCTGGGAATCCTCGCCGGCGAGATCGAACCCGACGCAGGGGAACTCGCCAAACGCAAGCTTGCAATAGTCTCCTTTGTAGCACAAACATCCGAATTCCCCGTCGGCGCGACGCCGCACTCCATCGTGCTCGACGCGTTGCAGCAGCATAACAGCGGCGAAGCCGAGGCCGGCGAGCGCAACGCTCGCGTGGCAGAAGCGCTCAACCGCGCCGGCTTCGAAGACTTCCACGTGCTCGCTGAATCACTTTCCGGCGGCTGGAAGAAACGCTTGGCACTCGTACAGGCGTTCGTCCGCCAGCCTGATTTACTGCTGCTCGATGAGCCTACAAACCACCTCGACATTGATGGCATTCAATGGCTCGAGAAAGTGCTGACCGGCGCCCGCTTTGCTTCTGTGGTCGTCAGCCACGATCGCTACTTTCTTGAAAATGTTGCGCTCACGATCGTTGAAATCAGCCGCATTTACGCCGACGGCAGCATGCGCGTTAACGGTAACTACAGCACATTTCTTGAGAAGAAAGAGGAGTATCTCGTCGCGCACAATAGACGGCAGGATGCGCTCACGAATCGCGTCCATACCGAGATGGAGTGGCTCCGGCGAGGGCCAAAGGCGCGGGCTACCAAAGCAAAGGCGCGCATCGATACGGCAAACGCGATGATCAGCGAACTGGCCACCATGAAGGCACGCAGCCAGACCAGCAGCGCCGGTATCGCATTTTCTGCCAGCGAGCGCCAGACGAAGCGGCTCGTCGAATTCGAGGACGTTCATTTCACTATCGGCGGACGCAAGCTCTTCGACTCGCTCAGCTTTGTCCTTACTGCCGGCACGCGCGTAGGCATCGTCGGCCCCAACGGCAGCGGAAAGACCACGCTCATGCGGCTGATGCGACGTGAACTAACACCGCAGTCCGGCGAGATCCGCCTCGCTCCCTCATTGCGCATTGTTTACTTTGATCAGACGCGACGCATGGATGAAGACGTGACACTTCGTCGTGCTCTCGCACCCGACAGCGATTCGGTAATCTACCAGGAACGCGTCATTCACGTCGCCGCTTGGGCCGAACGTTTCTTGTTCACCAACGACCAGCTCAATCAACCCGTCGAGCGGCTTTCTGGTGGCGAACGCGCTCGCGTGCTTATGGCGAAACTGATGCTTCAACCCGCAGACCTGCTGCTGCTCGACGAACCGACAAATGATCTCGATATCCCAACCCTCGAGATCCTCGAAGAAAGCTTGCTCGAATATCGCGGCGCGCTCGCGCTTGTAACTCATGATCGCTTCATGCTGGATCGTGTCTCCACTGTCGTGCTCGGGCTGGATGGAGAGGGCAATGCCCAGCAGTTCGCGGACTATTCACAGTGGGAGATCTGGCAAGCTGCACAGTCAAACGCGACCACTTCGCCCCGGGCACCTCTCGCGAAAACAACGGCCCCGGCGGCTCCATTGTCGGCGAGGAAGAAGCTCTCGTACCTCGAAGCGCGTGAATACGCGACGATCGAAGAGCAGATCGCAGACGCCGACGCAGTACTTGCCGAAAAGCAGGCTGCGAGTGCAAATCCCGCAATCGCGACTGATGCACACCGCCTGCAGCATGCCCTCGCCGAGCTGGCCGAAGCATCAGAGCGCCTCGACGCGCTTTACCACCGCTGGACGGCTCTTGAAGAGAAATTGCGCGGCTAATCAAGCCGCCTGGCGTCCGCTTTAGATCGAAGTGCAGGAGGGCCTCCCTCGGCGCAATTCGAGCTACAGCCCTCCAACTGATCAACGCAATATTTCGAAAGGCCGATGCAGACCTGCTTTTCGCTCGGTCTCCGCAGCACCCATCACACCGTTACTCCACGCGAACGAGAACGCGCATACGATGCGCTTCTCCAGGAGCGAGCGTCACTGCGTTTTCCGCCGCATTCGCAGACTCCACGCAAATCATCCCCCGCCACTCCTCGGGCGCCATATCCTTGAAGCCCTTCGTTTTTTCCGCCCACGGATTCCACACGACAGTCGTCTGCGATCCGCTCTTCTCGACAATAATTCGCCGTCGCCACGCCGCGTCTTCTATCACGCAAGTCTCCAGCGTGTTCAGGTGCACCTGATCCGTTTCTTTCGTCAGCCGAATTATTTCGCCGTCAACGTGCTTCCGTTTGAAGTCGTCCGTCTTGTCGATGTACGTCATTCCCTGTAACCCGGTTACCAGCACCTGCTCAATGTCACCTACTGCGAAATAGCTATGCAGTGCCTCCTCATAGATCAACTTTTGTTCGGCGTCGTTGCGAACTTCCAACTCCATCTCAAGTTGCGCCCCAATCACCGCACTAAACCGCAGACTGAAATCCGCGTAACCAAACGAGTGAGGCACGTCCCTTGACCCGAGCACGAGTGTTAGCGCGACCGTCCCATCCCCCTCATGCACTTGCTCGAGCCTCCACGGCACTGTTCGCGCGAAGCCGTGCGATGGCCCGGGCATTCCTCCTCCGCGCGGCCCAAACCACGGAAAGATAATCGGAACGCCGCCCCGTATCGCCTTGCCCGGCGCGAACTCGCTACGCGAGCTGGTAAAGAGAACCGGCCTTTCGCCCCGCGGCGTCCACTGGGCCACATGCCCACCCTGTAGATATACATCCGCCTCACCCAAATCGGTTGCGATTACAGCCCTCACTAACCCAGTCGGCGTTTCCTCGAACCGAATCCGGCCCGAAGTGCCGAATTGCTCTTCTAGCTCTTTCTTTGTATGCACGCGTCCACTCCCCCGACGGCCCAGTGTAATCCTGTCAGCCCCTGTCTGATTTGCGTCACACGGGGCCGCGGGTCTTACGCGAGGGTGCCCCTACACATACATCTCAGCAATCATTTTGCTTTTAGCGGCGCTTCACGCGTCAACCATGGAGGCTCTACGTTACGAGTCGTTCCACTCGTTCAGCCCCGCGAGTAGCCGTTGCGATAACCGTGCTGATACGCGTCGCGATAGTACTGCTTATAGAGGCCCCGCGAGCCCATCTCGCTGTAGTAACCGGGGCAGTCTTCATACTTGTCATCTTTCCCAGGGCGGAAGCTGTGTCCCGTCTCGCGATCCCGCGCCCCGTCTGTATACCCGTCGCGAAACCCGTTGTCTCGCGCCGTCTTCGTAAGTACCGGCTGGTCGTAATAGTACCCAGACAGTGCGGGCGGCGGGGGCGGTGGAGCAACCGCATAATTCTCAGGCCCGCATCCCGCGAGCAGCGGCAAAATCATCCCAACGAGCAAAGTCGCACCAGACACGGATTTCATCCCACACCTCCTACTTGAGAAGAAACGCAGGCGTGGGACGAATGTTGTGAAAGAAAAAATTGGTGAAAGAAAAAGTTGCGGCGATATTCGAAGACTACGCTGCTCTAGGACCTAGAGCGACGTAACTGGAATGCGCACACTGAACTCTGTCCGGCCCGGCTGGGAAGTAAACGCGACTGAACCATGAAGCTTGTCATGCACGATCCGATGCACGATATCCAGCCCCAACCCAGTGCCGATACCGGCAGGCTTCGTCGTATAAAAAGGCTCAAAGATATGTTTTTGATGCTCTTGAGAAATGCCGCCGCCATTGTCCACAATCGTGATAACCAGCTCATCACCGGTCGAATCCGTGCGGATCTCAATCCGGCCTTTTTCCGGAACCGCGTCGATGGCATTGTCCAACAGGTTCGTCCATATCTGATTCAAGCCTCCGCCGTAACACGTCACGGTAGGCAGCGATGATGCGAAGTTCTTCACAACCTCAATCTCCTTACTCCGCAATTTGTGCGCGAGGATGATCAGCGTGCTCGCGATGCTCTCATTCACATCGACAGCCTGGTGGGCGATCTTTCCCTCATACGCATATTTTTTCACCGCAATCGCAAGCTCGGTAACACGTGAAATGCTTTCTTCGACCGTGTTTACCAAGTGCAGGCTGCTCACCAACGACTCCAGCCAGATAAGCGCATCTGCCAGCCTATCGCCTGAGAACTGGCTTCGCGCACACTCCAGGTCTTCACGGCTGATGCCTATCCCCACCAGCGTTGGCGCCATCTTCCATGCATCTGCAACGCCCTGTCCGCTCAACCACTCCGCCATTGCCTCTTCAGCATCCGACTCTTCGATCGAACTGCGCGCTTTCGGCTTCTCCGCCGACAGCGCTCGCTGTTGTAACGCGCTCAAACACTCCGCCTGCGATTCAGTCAGGGCGACGCGGCTCAACTTCATCCCGACCATCTGCAAGCGCATCAAATTTTCACGCAATAGCGAAGCTGCACGACGCGCTGCCGCTCCCGGGTTGTTCAGCTCATGCATCAGACCTGCGGCCATCGTCCCAAGCGATGCCAGCTTCTCGCGCTGCACCATCAGCGACTGCAACATCTCGAGTCGCCTTGCCATGTTGCCCAGAATCGCAACGCGCACCTCTCTGCAAGAGGTCATCATCTGCCAGAATCCGTCTACGTCCAGCCGCACAGCGCGCGTCTTTGTGCTCGCAATCAGGTCAATCTTGTTCTGCGTGCCAGCGAGTAACGGCACTTCCCCGCACGTCTCGTTGGCTCCAAAAGCCGCGAGCGTCTCCTTGCCCTCCACCACGCGCACTTCCCCATCCAGCACGACCCAAAAGAAGCGCCCCTCAGTTCCATGTTCGACCAGCATGTCATCGGGCTGGAAGTCAACCACGACGGCGCCCCTGAAGCAGCTCATGCTCGTCGCCTGCAGCGTACTAAAAATGGGCACCATCTGCAGCCGTGCAAGCAGGCTGTTGTGGTCCATCTCAACGATTGTGCCGGGGGCTACGCTCATCTACAGCTTCGCCAAGTACTGATGTATGAACTGCACAGCCATCGAACCCTGACCCACTGCAGACGCCACACGCTTTACAGAATCTGAGCGCACATCCCCGGCTGCGAAGATGCCCGGCACATTGCACTCCAATAAAAATGGCTGCCTGTCTTCGTGCCAGTCATGAAGCGCATCATGCGCCTTCAATTGCGGGCCCGTCAGCAGAAAACCGCGCGAATCCCGCGCCAGTTCCTGTGGCAGCCACTCCGTCTTCGGCGCGGCGCCGATGAAAATAAACACGGATGTTGCGGATCGCTCGCTCTCGCCTTGCGAAGTCTTCAGCCGGATGCAACTCAGACGCTCCCCACCATCCACTCCGATCACTTCCGTATCCGTCTCCACAACGATGCTCGATCGCTGATAGATCTGATCTACCAGATATTTTGACATCCCCTTCTCCAGCGAAGCCGCGCGCACCAACATCGTCACCTTCGACGCGTAATTCGAAAAATACATCGCGGCCTGCCCTGCGGAATTCGCTCCGCCTACGATGAATACTTCTTCTCCTGCGCAGCTCATTGCCTCCGTCATCGCGGCGCCATAATAGACGCCAGCTCCGGTGAACTTTTCAAGGCCCGGAATATCCAGCTTTCGGTAATCCACGCCGAGAGCGATCAGCATCGAGAAACACGATATCTCGCGATCATCCGCAAGCTTCACGAAGTGATACTTGTTTTCGCTGCGCAAGCTCGTCGCCCGCTGCGTCAAAAATTCAGCGCCAAATCGCGTCGCCTGGGTAAACGCGCGGCGCGCCAGATCAGCACCGCTCAATCCTGCCGGAAAGCCAAGATAATTTTCAATCTTTGAGCTGGAACCCGCCTGCCCACCCGGTGCATCCGGTTCAACCACCAGAGTTTTCAGCCCTTCCGAAGCGCCATATACAGCAGCTCCCAGCCCCGCCGGGCCGCCCCCCACGATGATCAGGTCGTAAAACTCTTTGTCCGCCTGCACCTTCAACCCGATTCGCGAAGCCAGTTCAGTCTGTGTCGGCTGCACCAGCGGTTTCCCCGTAGGAAACATTACAACTGGCAGCTTCGAGTCGCTCAGGTGATGCTTCTCGAGTTCCGATATGGCATCCGGCGTCTGAGCCGGATCAAGCCAGACGTACGGAACATGGTTGCGGGACAGAAAATCACGCACTTGGTGGTCTCGCAGCGCCCAGCGCGTGCCCACGATCCTCAACCCGTCAAACGGAGGCTTGTAGCCCTCACCCCACGCCTCCAGCAAATCATCCAGCACCGGATAAAGGTTCTCTTCCGGAGGATCCCACGGCTTGGTCAGGTAATAGTGAATCTTGGCCGCATTGATGGCCTTGATTGCGACCTCGGTGTCGGCATAGGCCGTCAGCAATACACGCTTCGCATCAGGATAGATTGCAATCGATTTTTCGAGCAGATCGACGCCCGTCATTCCCGGCATCCGCTGATCGCTCAAAATCAGTCCCACGGTATCGCCGCGGGCCTTCAACTGTAGGCATGTATCGAGCGCTGCTTGTCCGGAAGCTGCCCGCAATATCCTGAAATTCGCCCCATAATGCCGCCGCAAGTCCTGCATGACAGCCTCTAGCACGGCGGTATCGTCATCCACAGCCAGCAGAATAGGTTTCGTCGCCATTGCCAATCAGTGTACCCGCCACCTGTTGATTCAAAGTTGCGGCCACCGGATGCAGCTTTCCCGGCATTAAGTGCGGGGAATTCGATAATCGCGTCCCAAATTGAACCTTGCGAGATAGCCAATCGAGACTTCCTGCGTACGGGCCCTCAAGTTTTCACCAACGATGCCGATACACTGTGTGGAGGTCGAGCACTCTCGCAACGTATGGAAATCATCCTCGCCGACAATCAATCTATCTTTCGGGCTGGCGTCGCCCGGGTCCTGAGCGCAGAACCTCACATCGCAATCGCTGCGCAAGCCAACGATCGTGAGAAGCTGCTCGCCGCTGTAGACAACAATCCCAATGCTGTCGTGCTGTTCGCCAGCTCTCTTCGTGCAGAGTTGCCTGAGTTGGTCGCGCGTGTCCGCGCTGCCGGAAGCCGGGCAATTTGCTTCGCTGAGAACACAGAATCGCCCAGGCCCTATCTGAACTCCGGTGTCGATTCCGTAGTGTTTCGCGGTGTCACAACCATCGCGCTGCTCGAGACTCTGCGTCGCGTTGCCAGCGGCGAACCCGCGGATCCCACGGCGTTCGCCCCTGCGCCCCCAGACGAAATCGACTCCGTCGGCGAGCGCGTCCTTGAACGCCTCACGCCAAAGGAGCTGCAGATCGTCTCACTTGTTGTAGAGGGCCTGCGTAACAAAGAGATTGCCGACAAGCTTTCCTGCAAAGAGCAGGTCGTCAAAAATTACATGCGCACTATCTTTGACAAAACCGGGGTCTCCGACCGCCTCGAACTCGCACTGTTCACCGTGCACCATCCTGCACTCGCGAAGGCGGCTGCTGAAACCAGCCAGACCCTTCGCAACCCCATCGAGCCTCCTAAACAATAAGAGCGCAACCGTATGGCTGCACTCTTATTGTTCTCCTGCAGTGGAACAAATCTCAGCCGCGCTTCATTGCAATCGACTTGGCTTGCGTAAACAGATACAGGTAATCCGGACCGCCCGCCTTCGAATCTGTCCCTGACATGTTGAATCCACCGAATGGATGTGCACCCACCATCGCGCCGGTGCACTTGCGATTCAGATAAAGATTTCCCACCATGAAATCGCGCTGCGCCCGCTCCAGCTTGTCCTGAGAGTTCGAGTACACCGCGCCGGTCAGGCCATACTCCGTGTTGTTCGCAATCGCCAACGAGTCATCAAAATTCCGGGAGCGAATCACAGCCAGTACCGGACCGAAAATCTCTTCTTGCGCAATGCGCGCCGTCGGAGAAACATCCGCAAAGACCGTCGGGGCGATGTAGTAGCCGTCCTCCGGTTTCGACAACGCTTCCCCACCGTTCAGCAAACGCCCTTCACTCTTTCCAATTTCGATGTAACGCAGAATGTTTTTATATGCGGCCTCATTCACAACGGGGCCCGCATAAGCATTTGTTGCCGGGTCGCCCGACTTCATTCGCGACACGCGCTCGCGCAGCCGATCGACGAACACGTCATAAATCTTGTCATCGACAATCGCGCGCGAACATGCGGAGCATTTCTGCCCGTTGAAGCCGAACGCCGATACCGCAACGCCTTCGACCGCGCTATCGATGTCCGCGTCCGCGTCGACAACAATCGAATCTTTACCACCCATCTCGAGAATCGTCCGCTTGATCCAGATTTGTCCCGGCCGCGCTTGTGCCGCCCGCGCATGAATATCCAGTCCGACTTCCTTCGAGCCAGTGAACGCGATAAATCTCGTCTTCGGATGCTCGACAACTGCGTTCCCAAAGCTCGCGCCCGACCCCGGGCAGAAATTGACCACGCCCTGCGGCATCCCCGCTTCCTCCAGCACCGCGAAGAATCGCGCCGCAATGGTCGGCGAATCACTCGACGGTTTCAGGATCACGGTGTTTCCGCAAACGATTGCCGCGCTCGTCATACCCGCCATAATCGCCAACGGAAAATTCCACGGCGGTATGACCGCGCACACACCCAGCGCGATGTATCTCAAGCTGTCTCGCTCGCCGGCATATTGAATCGGTGTCTCAGCCTTCGCCAGTCGCAGCGCCTCGCGCGCATAAAACTCAAGAAAGTCGATCGTCTCGCCAACATCCGCGTCGGCCTCCGCCCAGTTTTTGCCGACTTCATAGGTCAACCACGCGCAGAATTCCAGATGCCGTTGCCGAATGATTTCCGCCGCTCGCAGCAGCAACGAAGCCCGCTCCTCCACGGGAGTGTTCTTCCAGCTTTCAAACGCCGTCAGCGCAGCCTGCATGGCGCGTTCAGCGTGACTCGCGTCCGCCTTCTGGTGCACACCCACTACCTGCTTAGGTTTTGCCGGATTGATTGACTCAATCTTTGCCGCCGTGCGCAGACGGTGACCGCCAATCACCAGGTCATATTCATGACCCAGCTGATCGCCCACACTTCGCAGAGCGTTACGCATGTCGCGCGCAATATCGTCGCGGGTGAAATCGGTGAAAGGTTCATTGCGAAACTCGCCCTTGGGCAAGCGCGGCTGAATAGCGTTGGTCATTTCTGCGGTAGCCATACCCCCCGAGTGTATCGCTCCCGCACGGGGCTGCGGCTGTCTAGCTGCTGACCGTAGCCCGCTCCGTCGCCGCCGACATCTTCGCCGTCCGCTCGATCTTGTCCCAAGCAAAGGGCCGCCCGTCGATCGCGCGCTTGATCGTGCGCAGCAACACCACCGAAAACACCTGCCGGTACGCGAATCGTTGCAGCCAGATGTGGAACAGCAGCCACCCGTCTCCCTTGTTCGCCGCATGCTTCCGCTCCAACGCAAACGCCAATGTTGAGGCAACGAAATCAATCACCAGGAACGTCAGAAAGTAGACCAGCAGCTTGTCGAAGTTCGCCGCGCTCGCCGTCTCCGGGTGGAAGTACCGGTCAATCAAATAATGTGCTGTACCCGCAACGAACATCAGATCGATGAACGGCGAAACCAACGGCAGCACAATTTGGAAAATGAAAATATTCGGCAACGCAAACAAGCCCATGGCCTTGTTCGTTAGAAATGCGCGCTTGTGTTTGAATACAGCTTGCAGAATCCCAAACGACCAGCGAAACCGCTGCCGCATCAGGCCCCGCGCCGTGACCGGAGCCTCAGTGAACGCCAGCGCACAGTCCTCATAGATCACCTTGTACCCCTGCTCCAACAAGCTCATCGTCAAGTCAGCATCTTCCGCGACTGTGTTGAGCGGATAACCACCCGCAGCCTTCACCGGCGCTGTGCGCCAAGCCCCAATCGCGCCCGGTACAACTGTCACCACATCGAATAGATCCAGCGCTCGCCGCTCAAAGTTCTGGCTTGTGATGTATTCGAGGGCTTGCCACCGCGTCCACAGATTCACGCGGTTGCCCACCTTCGCATTTCCCGCGACGGCGCCCACTTCCGCATCGGCGAAGTGTGGCACCATCCTGCTGATAGCGTCTGGCGCAATCACCGTGTCCGCGTCTATACCGACGTAGAACTCTTCTTCGATGTGCTGCAGGGCGAAATTGAGCGCCTCTGCTTTGCCCGCGTTTGGCTTCGTCATCATCGTCAGCCGACCGCTCGCGATCTCCTGCGGATAGGCGTCGCGCGCCACATCGAATGTCCGATCCGTCGACCCGTCGTCAATCACAATCACTCGCAGAAACGCGTAACTCGATTGCAAGACCGACCGAATCGTCCTAACAATCACGGTCTCTTCGTTGTAAGCCGGAATGAGCACCATTACCTGCGGCTCAAACACTCCAGAGCCGGGAATTTTCCTCCTGCGCAGGCGATCAATCAGCGCAAACAAGCCCACAATAATCAGCTTCGCGCTCATCAAAATGTCGCCAACAAAAAACACGCTCACCACAAAGCGATTGAAGAATGCGAACGCGACAAATGCGATCGAATCGATCCTCGCTTGCCAACGTTGCTTTTCAGTAAGCGGCGGCATGACCTCCGCGCGAGTCTTGCCCATCAGTTCGCTCACCGGAACAATCTGGTACCCATGCGAGCGCAGCGCACTAATCAATACTGGCAGCGCTGCTACCGTCGCAGAGCGATCACCACCGCCGTCGTGCAGCAGAATGATGCTGCCGCGAAACTGCGGCTTGTCCTTCATCCCTTTCAGCTGGTCCAGCACTGAAGTTGTGATCTGCTGTGGCGTCTTGCGCGGGTGCTCATCCCAGTCGTACGTATCAATTTTGTCACCGATAATCGTGTAGCCAAGGGACTGGATGCGATCTACCGGCGCTGCCTGGTCGTTCGTATCCGGCTCTTGATCGATCGAATACGGCGGCCGGAAATACAACGGCTGCACGCCCAATTTGCTCGCAAACAATCGCTCCGTCAGGTTCAGTTCCAGTTCCAGTTGGCGCGAGGAGATATTGCTGATGTCGGGATGCGTAAAGGTGTGGTTCCCGACCTCATGGCCGTCTCTCACCAGCCGCTGTAATAGTCCGCTGTTGTTCTGCGCCTCCTCTCCGATCACCATGAACGCTGCCTTCACGTTCTCGCGCTTCAAAATATCGAGTATCTTCGGCGTCCACTTTGGATCAGGCCCGTCATCAAACGTAAGGGCCACCTTGTCCGGGTGATATCCATACTGGGTCACCGTGTAGGACTGCGGAAAGACATCAATCCACTCATCCGTGATAATTCGGCGGTCAGGATCCGTTGCATGCACACGGTTATCCGCTTCAATCGTGATGCTTCGCTTGCCCACCACGGGCCGCGTCGTCACCCTCAAAATGTCGCCTTCTCCCTCAGTGTCCACATCTTCGCCGGGCGGCACATTCGCCAGAGCAATCGGCGCCGCGGCACTCTGCGGCTTGTCCCACACAGCCCAGAGCGAACGATCTTCTGAACCCAGGCGCCACAGCGCAAATGTCTGAATGCCCAGTTGCCGTGCTGCTCTCATCTGGTTCAGCGCAGTGACCGCATCCAGAAACCAGATGTGATGCCGCACCTTGTTGTCTTCGTCGTCGTACGCGAAGTGGACGTTCAGCGAATCGCCATCCAGATCTGGCGACGCATCCGCGTCGGACGCCGCCTGCCAGGCTTCCTGGGTAGAAATCGGGCTGACACTGATTGCTTTCTCCGCCTCTGGCTCCCCCCTCGACGGCAACGGAATCGTCCAGTCATACCCATACCCGCCGATTCCGCAAATCAACTTGTTGCGTGGAACCGTCTTCAACGCAACCTGCAAGTTCTTCACGAACCAGTCCTGCCCTGCAATCGGCCCGGAACCGCTCTCCGTCTGGTGCTGGTCATAGTTCATCAGCATCACGCCGTCGGAATTCGCCGCCAGATACCCCAGATCGAAATCGTCATCATCCACCGGAGCATTTACATAGAGCCGCAAGTTCTTCGCATGCAGATCCGAATACAGTGCACCGATCAGCGTTCGGTAATTTCCTTGCGAAGCGCTGGGAATATCCTCAAAATCGAGCGAAACTCCCCTGTACGCTGGGTTTCCCGCAAGAAATGTGTCCACCTGCTGCTGAAAATTCTGCCGTGCATGCGGGTCTGCCAGCATCGTTGAGATGACCCCGGCATTGAAACCAGAATTTGGATCCGAATTCTGTATCAGTGGTAGAACGTCAGTGTTCGCCTTCGACTCGGCGATCGTCCGCGCAACGCGGTTCTCGCGATCGACGTTATGGACGCCATTTTTGTCGACCACGTCATATGGCCGATTGTCCAGCGTATACGCCGTCAGCTTGCCGTCCGGTGTCACCATGTGCAGCCACTCCGGATACAACAGGTCGATCGAGTGGATGTTCTCCTTCAGCGACGAATAACTCGCCTCGTCATACTCCACCAGATACGCGGCACGCAGCGATTCGCCCTCGTTCAGCGGCACGTCCGTCGGCTTCTTCGTCGTCTTGCGGCGCGCCTTCACCGCCCCCTTTTTTACCGCCGGCTCCGTCTCCTTCAGCGCCTTGTAGTTGCGCTTCGGAGTGACCAGCAGCAATTCTGGCAATTGCTGACGCCGCAGCACGCTAATCGCAAACGCCGCCAGCACCAGGGTCGACACCACCGCCGTAACGTCGATAATCCGGCGCAGCCGCTTCCAGCGTTTGCGTTGCGGATCGAAAAATACTGCCTTGTTCAAGGTCATAGCGGCCTTCTAAATCCTAGCAGGGACAAGTTGACCCGACACTATCGCCTGAAACACGTTTGCCATCGCGCCGTGTCGTATATTTTCACGACAGTGGAAGCCCGCACACGCAATCGACTTTCTATCGCACTCGCGCTCGTCGCCGGCATCGCTTTGCGCTGGTGGTTGGTCAACGCCTTTGCCCAGGTTGCTGGAGATGCTCTTAACTATGGTGACCTCGCCAAGAATCTCGTGCTTCACCACACCTACGGCTACTCGACCATCGACCGGGGGGTGCGTCCTACCATCATTCGTCTTCCCGGCTACCCACTTTTTCTAGCCGCATGTTTCCGCATCTTCGGACTCGAGCATTACAACGCAGTTATGCGCATTCAGGTCTTCGTCGATCTCGCGTCTTGCGTGCTGATCGCGGCTACCGTCCGCCGCTGGCTCAGCGCCCGCGCTGCACGCGCCTCGCTTTGGCTCGCTTGCTTGTGCCCGTTCACGGCGAACTACGCTGCCGCGCCCATGACTGAGACGCTCTCAATCTTCTGCGTTGCACTCGGGTTCGCCGCGTTTGCCCGCCTTTACCAGAAGCCTCAATTCTCCCTGGAAATTCTTGCCTTTATCTTCGCCGTGTCGTACGCCGCACTGCTGCGGCCAGACGGAGCACTCCTTGGCCTCACACTCTTCCCCGCCTTGCTGTACGTCATCGCCTTCCGCAGAGGCGTCGGCCCTGCCCTCGCACTCATCTCCGCCGCGACCATCATCGTCGCCATCCCATTCGTAATTTGGACCGCGCGCAATGAGCGCACGTTCCATGTCTTTCAGCCACTCGCTCCGCGCTACGCCACCGAAGTCAACGAATTTGTCCCACGCGGATTCAACCGCTGGTTCGCTACGTGGGCTGTCGACTTCGCCTCCACCTCTGAGGTCTACTGGGTCGTCAACGACAGTCGGCTCGATCCAGATGTCTTGCCCGATCGCGTCTTCGATTCGCCGAAGCAGCGCGGCGAAACGCTCCAGCTGATCGACGACTACGACCTGGAGTCCACGCTCACTCCCGAACTGGACGCTCGCTTCGCCGCACTGGCGCAGCAACGGACACACGCGCACCCGATGCGCACCCACATCTTCCTTCCCACTGCGCGCCTGGCGAACATGTGGCTCCGCCCGCGTATCGAAATGTTGCCGATAGACGTACGCTGGTGGGACTACGCCGACGACCGCTATGGCACCATCTTCGCCGCATGCTACGGCCTTCTCGATGTCCTCTATTTCTCACTCGGCGCGTGGGGGCTGGTCCGCGCCATCCGCAAACACGCGCCCGTCTGGCTGCTTATTCCGATGATGGCCTTCGTAGCTCTGCGGTGTGCATTGCTGCTCACCCTTGAAACATCGGAGCCGCGCTACACCCTCGAAATGTTCCCCATGCTCATCGCGTTTGCAGCCGCGCTTTTCTGGCGGCCTAGTGCTGCACCACATGCCCGGCCTTCTTCACCTTGAACACGTTCGCAGAAAACTTCGCTGGGGATTGCACATGCTCATATATCGCGGTGCGCACATCGTCCGAAGGTGCAAAAAATGCCTGTTTCAGCGACACGCCCTTCGCAGTATCGATCCAGATCGTGATGTGCTTGAAGTTCGCGCGCACGCTCGCCTGCTTGCCCACCAGATCCAGCTTTGCCGTCTGGACGCCGCCGACTGTCTCCGTCCCTAGGTACGTAATGTCCCAATTCTTCTCCAGATCTCGGCCGCTCCCGCCAAAGCCGAGCGTCAAAAAACTCTCATACTGCTCACGGTTCGGACCCGCCGCAAATACCGTCATCTGATCGATATTCGGCTGGTAGAGGTATAACTTGCCGCCAATGTAGGTCACGTCCTTCGGCGCCGGCTTGCCATTCATCTGCCGCACCGAGGCCGCCATCTCGGTCGCGCCATCTTTACGCAGAAAATAGATGGTTCCTGTCTGAATATCGTGAGAATCAACCACCTTCTCATACTGGTCCCAGGAAAAATCCGCCTGTGCAGACTGAAACTTGTCTGACGCCGCATCCATCTGCCGCAGAACCTTATCCAGTTCCGGAGAATTCGCCGCATATGCCACCGTAGCGGTTACAAATAAAAATCCGATCGCAGCCGCCCGAAGCGCGCTCAATCTCTTTCGCACCATCCACTCGCTCCTCAACGCCGCGCCCATACGCGATATTCCGTAGTCTTCCCGTTTGCGTCTTTCACCGGTTCCCACCGGTCAATTGTCATTTCTCCGGCGATCGGTTCAATCACACCCTGCATCGCCGCCGCCAGTTGCCTGTTGCCAGAAACACTGCCGTCACTCGGTGGTAATCCCTTCGCGCTGATCTGATATACGATGCCCCGGCTTCCGTTTGACTTGACTACCACTTCGCCCGGCCGCGGGGTCCGCTCCACCGGCTTTTCGCCATAGTTAATGACGCGCGGCGATAGGAAGAGAAACAGCAGAATCAGTGTCACCATCACGTCGTAGTGAAAACTGCCCCGCTGATCTGTCCACCAGAGATATCTGCGAAGTGTGTGCGCCATCAGCCCTTCCGTTTCTGCTCCGGCATCTCAATCAAGGTCTTGCCGCCCATATACGGCACCAGCACCTTCGGAATCGCCACGCTGCCATCCGCACGCTGATAATTCTCCACGATCGCGAGCCAAGTGCGCCCAATGGCCAGGCCGCTTCCATTCAGCGTATGCACATGTTCGCTCTTCCCGCCCCCGCGCCGCTTGAACTTGATATTCGCGCGCCTCGCCTGAAACTCCTCAAAGTTTGAACAAGAAGAAATCTCGCGATACGCATTCTGCCCCGGCAGCCAGACCTCTAAATCATAAGTCTTAGCCGCAGAGAAACCCATGTCCCCCGCGCACAACAACATCCGTCGATAGGGCAGGTCCAGCAACTCCAAAATCGTCTCCGCATCGCGCGTCAATTTCTCCAGCTCGTCATAGCTCATGTCGGGATGCGCAAACTTCACCAACTCTACTTTCTGAAATTGATGCTGCCGAATGATCCCGCGGGTGTCCTTCCCATACGAACCCGCCTCCGCGCGAAAACACGCGGTCGAAGCCACCAACGAAATCGGCAACTGAGACTCATCCAGAGTTTCATCGCGATACAGATTCGTCAGCGGGACCTCCGCCGTCGGGACCAACCAGTGATCTCCCTGCTCCGTCTTGAACAAGTCTTCACGAAACTTCGGCAGTTGCCCCGTCCCAAACAACGAAGCCTCGTTCACCATCATGGGCGGCAACACTTCCGTGTATCCGTGGTGTCGCGTGTGCTGATCCAGCATCCAGTTCGAAAGCGCACGCTCCAACTGCGCCCCTTCCCGCCAATACACCGCAAATCGCGCCCCAGAAATCTTCGCCGCGCGATCCATATCCAAAATACCCAGCTCCTCGCCAATCTCCCAGTGCGGCTTCGGCTCACACTCAAACTTCCTCTGCGCACCCCATCGCTTCTCTTCGACGTTTTCTTCCGCCATCCTCCCTGCTGGCACTGACTCATGCGGCAGGTTCGGAATCTGCTCCATCATCAAACGCAGCCAATCTTTGTCGCCTGCCGAAGCTTCTGCTGCGCTCAACTGCTCTTTCAGCTTGACGTTTGTCTGAATAAGCTCATCCGCGTTTTTACCCGCTCGTTTCAAGAGAGCAATTTCGGCAGTGATGTGGTTCCGCTCTGCCTTCAATGTTTCAAGCAGGCGGATAGAATTCCTTCTCTGTTCGTCACGTTCTTCGAAAGCAGACAAAGACTGTCTGGCCTCGAGTCCACGAAGGAGTAACCTCTGTCGGACAGTCGCGAGATTCGCGCGCACATACCCTAAATCAAGCATTCTTTTCATCTTAATTTGAGAACGGTTACCCTGCCTGAGTGAGCCGCCCCCAAACCCTCTACACCCTCCGCTCCGAAATGCGCCCCATGTTGCGCCTCGCATGGCCGCTCGCCCTCGGCGAACTCGGCTGGATGCTCATGACCGTCGTCGACACCATCATGGTCGGCCGCATGCCCAACTCTGCGCTCGCGATCGGCGCCACATCCCTCGGCGGCGGCGTCTTCTACACCATCGCCATCTTCACCGGCGGCATGCTCCTTGGCCTCGACACCCTCGCCTCACAGGCCCATGGCCGCGGCGACACCCGCGACGCCAACCACTCTCTCGTTCAAGCGCTCTACATGGTCGCCGTGCTCTCGCCGTTCGCCATGCTCGCCATCGGTCTCGGCCCCATGCTTCTGCGCCGCTTCGGCATCGCACCCGACCTGATTCACGAAACATCTCGGTATCTGAACGCCTTGAACTGGTCAGTGCCACCCTTGCTCTGTTACTTCGCTCTCCGCCGGTACCTCCAGGCGTTCAATCACGTGGGCATCGTAATGTTCGCCCTGCTGAGCTCCAACCTCATCAATCTCGCCGGCAACTGGATGCTGATCTACGGCCACCTCGGCTTCGCCGCCTCAGGAGTAGCCGGTTCGGCCTGGGCCACATTCTGGGCGCGCATCTACCTGCTTGCCGTCTTGCTCGCCGCACTCGCTTACTATTCTCGGCGGGATTCTCTGTGCGTCTGGCAAAGCTTCCGCGCACCCGACTTCTCCCGCATCGCCGAACTAATCCGTCTGGGCGCACCCGTCGCCGGGCAGATTCTGGCCGAAATTGGCGTATTTACTGTAGCCGGATTCTTCGCCGGCAAGCTCGGGCCTCTTCCCCTTGCCGCCCATCAGATCGCGCTCAACTGCGCCGCTTTCGCTTACATGGTTCCGCTCGGAGTTTCCTCCGCAGCCGCCGTCCGCGTCGGACAGGCCATCGGCCGCAACCAACCCCAGCAGGCGCATCGCGCCGGCCACGCCGCCATGCTGCTCGGCTGCGGATTCATGGCCGCCGCCGCGCTCCTCTTTCTCTTCGCGCCGTATTTCTGCGCGCGCATCTTCACTCCCGACCCCAGCATCATCGCCGTCAGCCGCCCTCTACTGCGCATCTGCGCGGCCTGGGCCTTGTTTGACGGCCTTCAGGTCGTCGCCGCCGGCGCGCTGCGCGGAGTTGGCGACACCCGCACACCGATGCTCGCCAACGTTATTCTTTACTGGCTCTTTGGCCTACCCCTCGGCATCCTGCTCTGCTTTCATTTCCGCCTCGGAGTCGTTGGCCTCTGGATAGGCCTCTGCGCGGCCCTCATCGTCATCGGTGTCGCATTGTTCGGCGTCTGGGAACGCAATCCACGCTTCGCTCATCAGAAAGTCGCGTCCACCTCGTGAACAGTCCCACATATGAATCGCGGCGCTCCGGCCCATCATCCATTTACAATCACCCAAGAACACCCAACTCCACGGAGGTCTACGCGTGACCCAGCCCCGCGAAAATCAAGAACAGAGAAAGCTGCCCATGATGCCGATCCGCGACATGGTCATTTTTCCCTACATGATGACCCCGTTCGTTGTCGGTCGAGAATCCAGTGTCCGGGCCCTTGAAGAAGCACTCACCGGCGACCGCAAAATCTTTCTCGCCACTCAGCACGACGCCGGTATCGACGAGCCCACCGCAGAAGACATCTTCCCCATCGGCACCATCGGCAACATCGTGCAGAGCGTAAAGATGCCCGACGGCAACATCAAGGTTCTCGTCGAAGGCGTTGAACGGGCCCGCGCCATCAACATCTCTGACGCCGACGGCTTCTTCGTCGCCACCGTCGTAACCCAGCACTCAGAGCTCGAAGTCACCAAACCCGTCGAGCAACTCATGCAGCGCGTGACATCCCTCTTCGAGCAATACGTCAAGCTGCAGCAATCGCTGAATTACGAAACCATGGTGACCGCCGTTCGCACCGACGAGCCCGCGAAACTCGCCGACACCATCTCCGCGAACCTTCAAATTTCCATCGAAGAAAAGCAGCAGCTCCTTGACGTTTTTGACATCGCCGACCGCCTCGCGCGCGTCGCCGGAGTGCTTGACGTTGAAATAGAAAAACTGAACATGGACCGTTCCATCCAATCGCGTGTCAAGCGACAGATGGAACGAGCCCAGAAGGAGTACTACCTCAACGAAAAGATCAAGGCGATCCAGAAGGAACTGGGTCGTGGCGAGAAAAGCGAGTTCGATGAACTCAAGAAAAAAATCGAAACCGCCGGCATGCCCAAAGATGTTCTCGAAAAATCCCTGCAGGAACTCAAAAAGCTCGAGGCCATGCCGCCTATGTCGGCCGAGTCCACCGTCTCGCGCAACTACCTCGACTGGCTACTCGCCGTGCCATGGAAAAAGAAATCCAAAGAAATCCGTTCCATCGAGCATGCTGAAAAGATTCTTAACTCCGACCACTACGGCCTGGAAAAGATCAAGGACCGCATCCTTGAATTCCTCGCCGTTCGCCAGCTGGTAAAGAATCCAAAGGGCTCCATCCTCTGCTTCGCCGGACCTCCCGGCGTCGGTAAGACTTCTCTCGGGATGTCCATCGCAAAGGCCACCGGCCGTAAATTCGTCCGCATGTCCCTCGGCGGCGTTCGCGATGAAGCAGAAATCCGCGGCCATCGCCGCACCTATATCGGCGCGCTGCCCGGCCAGATTATCCAGTCGATGAAAAAAGCCCGCACCAAGAACCCCGTCTTCCTCCTCGACGAAGTCGACAAGATGGCCTCCGATTTCCGTGGCGATCCAGCCTCCGCCCTCCTTGAAGTCCTCGACCCTGAACAGAACACCACATTCCAGGACCACTACCTAGATGTCGAATATGACCTGTCGCAAGTCCTCTTCGTAGCCACAGCAAATGTCCTCCACACCATCCCTGGCGCGCTGCAGGACCGCATGGAAATTCTGCGGCTGCACGGCTACACCGAAGCAGAAAAGCTTGAGATCGCGAAGCAGTATCTCGTCAAAAAACAGCGCGAAGCAACCGGTCTCTCCGATAAACAGATCTCCTTCACCGACGAAGCGCTCACCGAGATCATCCGTGCCTACACGCGCGAAGCCGGCGTCCGCAACCTCGAGCGCGAAATCGGCAACGTTTGTCGCAAGGTAGCGCGCCGCGTCGTCAAGAACGGCATAAAGCATCACAAAGAGGAGATTTCTCTTGCGAACATCGCCGAGTTCCTCGGCGTCGCAAAGTTCCGCGACTCGCAGCAGCACGAGAAATCAGAAATCGGACTCGTCACCGGCCTCGCGTGGACTGAGATGGGTGGCAGCATTCTCTCCACCGAAGTTCAGGTACTCGATGGGAAAGGCAAGCTCACCCTCACCGGCCAGCTAGGCGACGTCATGCAGGAATCGGCGCAAGCGGCGCTCTCCTACATTCGCAGCCGCGCCGCTCATCTCGGCTTGCCCAAAGATTTCTATCGCAACGTAGACATCCACGTACATGTCCCCGAGGGCGCAATCCCGAAGGACGGGCCCTCCGCCGGCATCACCATCGCCACCGCCCTCGCATCCGCACTCACGCGCATCCCCGTCCGTCGCGACATCGCGATGACCGGCGAGGTCACGCTCCGCGGCAAGGTGCTCCCCATCGGCGGGCTCAAAGAGAAGCTCCTCGCAGCGCATCGCGCCGGCATCTTTGAAGCGATCATGCCTCTGGAAAATCAGAAAGACATGGCCGACCTGCCGAACAATCTGAAGTCCGCCATGAAAATGCACTTTGTCGGATCCATGGACGAGGTTCTGAAGATTGCGCTTGAAGGTCCATTGCCAGAAATGCACGAAGAAACTCCAGATGTGCTCGTCGGCGTGCAGCCACCAGCCGCACAGCCAACCGCGCGACAATAATCCCTCGCCAGCCAGCCGGCAAGAGAAAGGCTCAACCCATGGGGTTGAGCCTTTTCTCGTCGGTCCCCAACCAACCTACTGCGGCGGAGCTGGTGGAACTGGCGGTACCGGCGGAATAGGCGCGTGCATAGATCCCATACCGTGCATCCCCATACTCATGTTCCCGCCATGCATCGCTTTCAACTTGCTCCACTGTTCCGGAGTCAGCACACGCCGCATTTCCAGCAGCATCCTCGCATGCGACTTCTCTAGCTCCGCCCGCGCCTGCGCCACGCGGTCAATTTGACCCGTGATCTTGGTTTCATCTGGCGCATCCGCGGATACCAGGGGGTCTAGGGTTGCCTCTTCCTTCTGCAGCGAGGCGTTCAGGTCGATCAGTTTCAAACGGTTCTGCTGCATGATGTTGTCCAGCTTGGTCTGCTGATCCTGACTCAGGCCGAGTTCGGCAACCATTTTCGGATCATTCCACCACCGTCCATGCGGCCCGCCGCCGTGCATCATTTCGTCCATGTGTTTCCGGTGCATCTCCGGCATCCCGCCCGGTCCACCAGGGGCTGGCGGCGCGCTGTCTTGCGCTAGCGCCGTCGAACCACCCGCTATTGTCAGCATCACCGCCAAAAGTGCGCACTTCACGATTTTCATTTTGTTCCCTTTCGAATCGTTTCTTCCTGATGTGTAGCTCCTGTCGCTAGCCCAACGTCGTCTTGCCACGCCACTAGCCGTGTTAGTGGCTGCATCGCCGTCGGTACCTTTTCTGCAATCTCTTCGTCCACTTGTTGCAACAACACTTCGTCGGCCTGTCGTCTAATCTGCTCCCTGTGCTGCCGCTCCATCACGCCAGCTGGCACCAGCAGCAACAGCAGAACCGCTGTTGCTAGTTGCGCGAACCGCAACTCCTGCCTTCGGCGATGACGCTCCATCAGCCGCTTTAGAAACGCCGTTTCCGAAGTTTGCAAAGACTCCGCCCACTTTGAAACCGTCCGACGCGCACCACCGCCAACCATCTCCCCGCGCCGCAAGTCCGCCGCGCATCGCTCGCACACTTTCAGGGAGGCCGCCTGCTTCTGGTTTGGGCCATCCGCAAAGCATCCACATAACTCCTGCGCTGACAGGTGCAACTTAACGGGTTCGTCTCTCACTCGTGGACTCCTCCCCGCCCGGCGCGTATCCCGGTCACCGCGCGATACAGATGGCTCTTCACTGTCTTCTCCGCAGTTCCCGTAATCTCCGCGATTTCTCGCACGCTCTTGTCCTCGACAAAGCGCAGCAGAAAGACCTCCCTCTGCCGCGCCGGCAACTGTTCCGCCGCCTTCCACACCAACCCAATTTGTTCCTTCGTGATCAGGGTCTCTTCCGGCGTAACATCGCAGCCCGGTATCTGGTCATGAATATCTGCAACGTCGACACTCGATGCGCTCGCGCGCCTCCAGAACTGCAGCTTGCGATTTCGTGCGTGATCTCGTAGCAGATTCACCGCCACCCGCATCAGCCAAGTATCCAGACTGCACTCTCCGCGAAAACGTTCCCGCGCCCCCCACGCCTTCAAAAAGCAGTCTTGCGTCAGCGTCTCCGCCGCGTCCCTGTCCCGCAACGACAGCAGCAGAAACCTGAAGATTCGCCCGCGATACAGTCGCACCACAGTCTCCAGATCTTCCAGGCTCGCGTTGCTGCGCTCGGCAGCTCGACTCACACCCGTCTCATCCGCGATCGGCGCTATCGCTATTGCTGCTTGTTGCATTCACTCATATAGACGAGAGTTCCGTTCCCCAGACTGCACTTTCGAAAAAGAAAGTCCGCGCGCGCGCCCTCTTAGCGTGCATCTCACAGGCAAATGCCCTGGTCAAAAAGACGTCAACCTCAACCCGTGCAGGACCCCAGCGTCCAGACCGATCTCGAACGCCCCAGCGCGCACCAGATCTACGAGCAGGTCTCCCGTAACGCCCGCCAGGAACTCAGCCGCGGGGTCTCTGAACTCGCAGTCTCCGGCCTCGCCGGCGGCACGACCATGGGCCTCACCGCGATGGCAAGTGCGGTCGCTCTCACGCATCTCGGGAATTCCCCGGTCGCGACCTTCGTCTCCAGCCTCGTCTATCCTCTCGGCTTCATCGCTGTCATCCTCGGTCGCGCCCAGCTCTTCACTGAAAACACGCTGTATCCCGTAGCGCTCATTCTCAGCGAACGCCGGCACGTCCTCTCAACCTTGCGTCTCTGGAGCATCGTCTTCCCGGCCAACGTGTGCGGAGCGTTTCTCTTCGCTCTGATCGCCTCAAAAACCGGCGCGCTCGATGCGGCGAACGTTGCATCCCTCGCGCACCTCGGGGTGACCGCCACCATGCACCCTGCCAGTCACATCTTCTGGAGCGGCGTTTTCGGGGGTTGGATCATCGCTCTCGTCGCATGGCTCGTCAGCGGCAGCCACTCCCTCAGCGGATCCCTGATGCTCATCTACCTGCTGACGTTTCTCGTCGGCGCCGGAGGCTTCGCGCACTGCATCGCCAGTAGCGGCGAAATCATCGCCGCCGTACTCACCGGTCAGCTCCCCGCGGCCGCTTATCCGCGCTGGCTTTTCTTCGCCACCAGCGGCAACATTTGCGGCGGCGTATTGCTTGTTACCCTGCTCGAATACGGCCAGGTGCAGGACGGCGTCGAAGGGAACAGATCATAGCCGAGTTATTTCCTGCACTCAGTGACGGGTCCCTTTGCGCGGTGCCAGGTTTCGGTCCGCCCGAACAGAGGAACGCCGACATACCCTCTCAGCTTCAGCGCATCACCCGCGATCGTGATCACGCCACTATAGGTCTTGCCAGAGTTAGGGTCATAGACATGCCCGTCTGTGGCGTGTGTAGCGTCGGCCATTCGAAAGCCCTCGACGATATTCAAACCGCACAGCGGCCTCTGCCGCAGTTTTGAATTGGGATTCTTGTTGTCATTCGCGAATGGAGCATTGAATTGCACCAGGCTGCCGCAGATGTGCTGACCGCACTGATACATCTTCACAACCGCCTTGTCGGCAGTCACCCAATTACCGAGTGCGCCTGTTGATCCGGGTGCATTTTGAAACAAGAAAAACATCGCCAAAAACAAATTCACCAAACTCTCCTTAAACCCGCGCCGCGGCATTCAGCGGGCGCAACAGTTCCACGCCACGCCGGCTCCGCGGCGAGAAATAAAGTTGAATAGGCTTTCATGCCCGAGATGCACTGAAAGCAGTTGTTCAAACAGCAGCGGCTCGGCCGCCATAACCGACAGCGCCCGCTTCTCCAACACCGGCCATCGATCCATCGTCAACATCAGTTTCCCCATCGCATGGGGCAGCTTACCGATCTCCCGATGGGCCCGCCCATAGCTTCGCAAATCGCCGTCATTCACCGCATCCGCAAAAGCAACCGCTTGCCGAAATGCCGTGGCCAGCCCACCTCCGGTAATCGCATCCACCGAACCTGAAGCGTCCCCGACCAACGCAACCGCTTGTGTCGCAACCCGATGTAGCATTCGCGTCGCAGAAACCGCGCCCCGCTGTTGGGACATGATCTCCGCACGCTTTAACCGCGAAGCTATCTCGGAAAAATCCGCAAATAGATTCTCGCGGTCCGTCTTCAAGTCACGCGCGATCGCCACGATGCACACGCTCTCTTCGCCAACCGGAGTGACATAGATTTGCCCCCTCGGTCCCCAGTGGACTTCGACAAATTCGCTCCACGGAGCGATTTTGTAATGACGTCGCAAACCAAATCGCATACTTTCCCTGCGAGTTCTATCAAGGCCAGCCCACTTCCTCACGCCAGAGGCAAACCCGTCCGCACCAACTAGAAAACGAAAATGTAGATCCGTTCCATTTAGCTGCAATCGTTCCGCATCCACCAGTTTTGCTCGACTCCGCCAATACAGCTGAACACCCGACGCTTCAGCTCGCTCGGTAAGGCGTCGGTGAAGCTTCACTCGCCTCACCCCTATTCCAACTCCTGTTGGAAACCTCGCTTCAACCTGACGCTCTGCATTCGCGAACCGTATACCGCGAAACACATGGCCCTCCTCTGCCGCAATATCCACTCCCAGCGCGCTCATGGAAGAGAGCGCATCCGGCATCAATCCTTCGCCACAACCTTTATCGATGCCGGGATCCAACGCCTCGATCAGCACGCACTCGATCCCTTGCTGTCGCAGCGCAATCCCGCAAGCAAGACCCGCTGGGCCGCCACCAACGATGACTACATCGGTGAACTGTTTGTTTGCCGGCATCGTTAAATCTTTGACGACCGCGCCGCCAGTGAAAGCGCATTCGACCAGAATCCCGTCGAATGATGGACGTATTCCATTACCTTACGCATCGAGTCCAAATTTCCGCAGGCTTTCTCGTTTGCTGTTCAATGGAGGAGCCACCTTGAGCACCATAAAGTTTGCGTCATGATGTCGTGTTCGCGGAACAGTCGTATGACCAGCATCGCGCCGACTCCAGTTGGCGTGCCCTCTGAGGATTGACCCTCTTCCCGTAGAGCTCTGTGGCAACACTTCGCTGCTGGGTGCTTTTTGCAAGAGCCATGAATTTCTCGGTGTTCAACCTTAGACGAAGCTTGAGACCGTAAGACGCTCAGTGAGACGCTTTTGTTACAGGTCATATCGCTCGCGTTACCATTAGATTGTGGTGTCGTGAATGTGGCCCCGCGAAAATATCTATGATCAAGCGCTTTCTGGTAATACTGCTCCTCGCTTCGCCGGTTTTCCCGTCTTCGTACGTCGCCGAAGCCAGCGCCTACGATGCGCATCCCAAACTGATCGTCATCATCGTCATCGATCAGTTTCGCGGCGACTATCTTGAGCGCTACCGCGCAGACTTCAAAGGCCACGGCTTCCGCCTCTTCATCGACAAGGGCGCTTACTTCACTGACTGCTACTACGATTACGCCAACACTAAGACTGCACCCGGCCACGCCACCATCGGCACGGGAGCCTACACCGATGGCCACGGCATCGGCAGCAATGAGTGGTGGGATACGAACCGACAGAAGGACCGGCCCATCTCCTCCGTGGAAGACGAGCGCTACTCCATCATCGGGCTGCCCAATAGCGACCCCACTCGCGCCGGCTCATCCCCCCTCAATCTCCGTGCTTCCACCGTCGGCGACGAACTCCGCCTCGCTACTCAAGGCCGGTCCCGAGTCTACGGAATCTCCCTCAAAGATCGCGCCGCCATTCTCCCCGCCGGAGCCACCGCGAACGCCGCGTTTTGGATCGACGGCGCCACCGGCCACTTCATCACCTCGACGTATTACATGAACTCAATGCCCGATTGGGTCAATGAGTTCAACAGCGGCACTCGCGCGCAACAGGCCATCGAAGAATCAGGCCTCGCCAACCCGAAATCTTTCTACGATTCCGTTGGCCGCATGCCCGCCGCCAATTCTTATGAACTCGACTTCGCCCGCGAGCTCATCCAGGACGAACATCTCGGTACCGGCGAAACAACAGACCTGATCACTATCTCCCTCTCGGCAAATGACATCATGGGCCACGCGATGGGCCCTGACTCAAAGTCAGAGAAAGACATGGTCGACTCACTCGACAGAGACCTTGATAGCTTCTTCACATTCCTCGACAAGGGCGTCCCCGGCGGGTTGCCCAACGTCTGGATCGCCCTTACCGCCGACCACGGCGTCGCCCCAGTCCCAGCCTCTGCCGTGCGGCTCGGCCTTAATGCTGCAAGCATCAACGTGACCGCGCTTGTCGAATCGCTCAATGCCGCCATCAATCTGAAATTTTCCCCCGGCGAGCACATTCCCTATTTCTTCTCGCATCAGGAACTCCCGTACCTCTCGCTCAACCGCGAAGTCTTCGAAAAAGCGGGCGTCAACGAGCAGGAAGCCGAAGACGCCGTAAAGAACGCCCTTCCAGACGCCTTCGCTTCTCTCGCTCCACCGCTCACCGCGCCGCCCGACGCGGCCCCAGCTGGCTCTGTCTCCACCACGCCACCATCTGACAAGCGCCTTAAACCATCGCCGAGCCTCTATCGCGCCTACACACGTCTGAATCTTGAATCCGACAATTTACCCCCCAGCGAATTCGGCCGCCTGCTCGCTCACAGCTACACACCCAACGGCGGTTGGTATGTCATGACCATTCCCACCGCGTTTCAGATGGAAGCCTCCGGCGCGCTCACTACGCACTTCTCGCCTTACTCCTACGATCGCCACGTCCCCCTCGCGTTCTACGGAACACCATTTACTCCCGGCATCTATCGCGATCGCGTAGAACCGACGGACCTCGCCGTTACCTTCGCCTCGCTCCTCGGGCTCAACCAGCCTTCCTCCGCCGTTGGCCACGTACTCAGCCGCGCCATCCACCCCGTCGCGACATCCGCAACTCCCGAGCGCGCAGCACTGCGTACAAGTCACAGAGCTTCGCGAGGCCCAGCCAAGCCTTGAGCCGCCAGCGCCAGCCAGATATGCGCGTCACCATCGCCGGCATTGAGTTCGCTAACCCTGTGATCGCCGCCAGCGGAACCTTCGGCTACGGCATCGAGTTCGACGAGATCGTCACTCTCGAAAAACTGGGCGGCTTCGTCACCAAAGGACTCTCCCGCGCTCCCATGGCCGGCAACCCTGCCCCGCGCATTATCGAAACCTCGAGCGGCATGATGAACGCCATCGGTCTTCAGAACGTCGGCGTCGACGCCTTCATCGAAAAAAAACTCCCTCCACTTAAAAGTCGTCCCGGCGTCAAAGTCATCGCCAACGTCTTTGGCTCCTCCATTGCCGACTACCTCGCCGTCATCGAGCGCCTCAACACCGCCGACGGCATCGTCGCCTATGAACTCAACGTCTCCTGTCCCAACACCGCGCACGGAGGCATCGTCTTCGGTACCGACCCGGACGCGCTCGCGGCCCTCACCTTCCACGCCCACAAACTTGCCACCCGACCGATCATCGTGAAGCTCTCTCCCAACGTCACCTCCATCGCGCGCATGGCACGCATCGCCGAAGACGCCGGTGCCGACGCCATCTCCCTCGTCAACACCTTCGTCTCCTTAGCGATCGACGTTGAGACTCGCAAACCCCGCATCGCAAACATCACAGGAGGCCTATCCGGCCCCGCGATCAAACCCATCGCTGTCCGCATGGTCTGGGAAGCGTCCCGCGCCGTCCGCATCCCCATCATCGGGATGGGCGGAATCATGAACGCCGAGGACGCGGTCGAATTCCTGCTCGCCGGCGCCACCGCCGTCCAGGTCGGCACCGCCAGCTACGCCGATCCCCGTGCCGCAGAAAATATCGCTGAGGCCCTTCGCCACTGGTGCCAAAGTCACGAAATCAAGCGCGTCGCAAACCTTACAGGAAAACTTGAAGTTTAGCTTCTAACTATATCTATCAACAACATTACCAGCTGTCATATCTTGCTGCCACGGCTAGAGCCTCGGCAATTTATAGAAGCCAACCCTGCTTTTCCACACCCTTCATACGACTGTGTCAAACATCCGCGAAATTCGTGTTTCATTTACAAGGTATTAACGATATAGTCATCGCCATACAGGGACGAAACGCCCGATTTCGGGGACGAGAATCCCGGCTAACAACACCCACGCCGGTCAACAGTGCGTTAGTCAATCGCCGGGTCCGGCTTCAAAAATGAAATTAAATCGGCCCGTTTCCAACACTTCTCGGAGGCACCCATGTTGGCCAGGAAATTACTGTTTCCCGTCATCCTTTTCGCCGTCATCGCAACCCTGCTTGCGCCTGCTCTCTACGCTCAGGACGCAACCGCACGAATTGTTGGCACTGTGACAGATCCTTCGGGAGCTGTAGTTGCTGGCGCAAGCATCACCGTCACCAACGTCGATACCGGCGTCCAAAATACAGTCAAATCTGAGAGAAACGGCGACTACACCGCCAATCAGCTTCCCATTGGCGCCTATAAAGTTACAGCGAGCAAAGAGGGGTTTGCTGTCGCAGCGTCTCCTGCATACAAGCTCCTGATCAATCAGAATCAACGTATCGACTTCAAGCTGGCCGTCGCGGGAACGACGCAAAGCATCAACGTGACGATCCAGGCTGCGCAGATCGACACGATCAGTTCCACAGTGGGCGGGTCGGTCACGGAGCGCCCGCTGGTTGACCTCCCGCTGGACGGCCGGAACATCCTCGACTTGGCCCGATTGCAGCCCGGTGTGACCACCGGCAACAACCCCGGAAACACCAGCGCAGGTTCTGTATCGATCGCTGGCGGCCGCACCGACTCAGTGACGTACCTGCTCGATGGCGGCAACAACACAAATCTCCTAAGCAATGGCGTCTTGTTCAATCCCAACCCCGACGCTGTGGAAGAATTTCGCATTCTGGAAAACAACTACTCGGCCGAATACGGCCGCAACGGCGGTGGGGTCATCACCATCGTCACCAAAGGCGGCACGAGCCACTACCACGGCACGTTGTACGAGTTCAATCGCAACCCATCCTTTGAAGCCAACGACTATTTCA
This sequence comes from Terriglobales bacterium, assembly GCA_038199445.1. GTDB lineage: Bacteria > Acidobacteriota > Terriglobia > Terriglobales > Acidobacteriaceae > JBBPYY01. The sequence continues at coordinate 31,614 of JBBPYY010000097.1, forward strand.
ACAAAGTCAACAGCCTGCCTAGAGTGGGACTGCGCCGCAATCAATTTGGCGGGACCATCGGCGGCGAGATATTCGTTCCGAAAATTCTCCCGCGTAAGGATCGCAATTTCTTTTTCTTTTCCTATGAAGGACAGCGGCAAACGAATGCCGAGAATCCCGGCGTACAGACAGTTCCTACAACAGCGCAAATACAGAACGGAGATTTCTCTCAAGCTGGCGCAGACGGCGGTCCCGATCCGGCCGTGGCGCAGTTCTTAAGCGATAATCCGTATTTTCAGCC
>JBBPYY010000098.1:0-3314 GCA_038199445.1 Terriglobales bacterium
AACAACTTTTAGGGTCGCTTGGACAGGAGAGCGTCCCTCGGTAGCGGCAAGTACAGGTGCGCGATCAAGCAAGTTTTGGTGCGGCTCGTATCCATTCGAGGTATAGATCGCTAGATCCTGGACCTTCGTTGAGAGTTTGGCAAGATCGGCTTGCTGTTCCGCGAGGACAGTGGGGCTTCCAGTAATGAGCACCCGGTCGGCTGAAAGATGCTGCGCGGACTCAACGGCATATGCGTAGTCGATGTGGCGGGACTGTTCGGGGGTCAACTCGACTCGCTTTCCATTATCCAGACGTACGGAGACTGCATTGTCGTCGGTGACCCGCTCAATCATTCCAAAAGTACCTTTGCGAAGGCCGCTTTCCCGGCTGGACGCAGTGACCTGAACACGGTCGCCTGCGGCCAATTCTCGTTCCTCTTGACGATAGACCACGCTCTGTGCCATCTGGTGCTTGAGTGAGGCAGGGTCAAAGGAAACATGGTGGCCAGTGCTGGTTTCGACTGTGAAGCGGTTGCTCTGCTGGTCCACGGCGAGAACTGTCACGGCACTACTGTCAGCGATACCGTGCTTCTCCGGGCTTCCTTTTCTGAAACGGATTTCATCGCCAGGCGCGTAGCTTGCAGCGGCGTATGGGTTCTCGAAATTCTGTTGAACCAGAACCGGTACGGTGCGACTCTCACTGGAAAGACGGCCCTGCTGGCGAAGGTCGGCGCGGATGAGGTCCGTCAACTCTCGGCGTTCAGCGGGATAGGGCGCAACAATCACAACACGGTCCGCCTTTGCCGTGTAATCGGAGCTTACAGCGGCCAACCGATGCTCCGGCGCGGCAAATTCATAGAGTCGGCCATGTTGCTGCAATCTGTCAGTGCCTTTGGCAGGATCGTTGGCCCGAAACGATGTGATGACCTCGCGAGCCTCCTCTCTTTTACCGATGGCACGAAAGTCAAGCGCGGCTTTCTTGGAAACGTCTGTCGCGAGGCGCTCTCCGAGCGTCGCGGCATTGTTTGTGTAGACGCGAACGTCGTCCGACGCACGGGATATCGCGACGTATGCGAGTCGGTGATTGATAAGACTGCGACTTGAATCGGTATCGATATTGACGAGCACACGTCCCGCTGTAAGTCCCTGAGAGCTGTGTGAGGTTACGGCATATCCGTGATCGAACTGGCGGAATTGGTTGGGGTCAAAAGACACGGTGCGCTCATTCTTGCCATCCATCTTCACGGTCATCAAACCGGCCTCGATACCCGCGACGGTGCCGAGATCCCGGTTGGCGACTTCGAGCCCCTTGTTCGGTGCGGTGAACTGGATGCGGTCGCCGGCGGCGAACTCGCCCTCCGTCTCTTTGAAGACATTCACACCGCGCAGCCGACGCGGATCATAGGACACGCTTTCACCCTTAGGCTTCTCCACCGTGAGGACGTTCATCTGAGCATCGACGCTCTGGACGCGGGCGAAGCTGTCTCGTTCTATCCCCAGTTCCTTGCTCCCAGCCGTGTATTGCAGGACCTCGCCGGGGTTATAGCGAGCGGCCCAGGTACGATCGGCGCCTGTCATGTCGGAACGATGGGTGAGCATCTGGAACTGCTGGCCCTCCGCTAGCAGATTCGCCGAGCGCAATTCTGCTCGAATGGCTTCGTTGATTTGCTGGCGACTGCGATTGTCAGGCGATACGACGATGGTGTTTCCTGGCTGGGCAGCATAGTCCCTAGCAATGGCGGAAACGCGATCCTGCCCATTCGGAATCTCCGTAACCCGGCCTTGTTCTGCAAGCATTGCGACTCCCTTTGCTGTCTCACCCGTCGCAAGTTGTTGGACAGCTTTCAGCAGTTCCGGGTCTTTCTGTCGCATGATCTGGTCAAGCTGCGAGGTCCGCATGCCGGCATCCTGCATCTGCTCGAAGGGCCGTCCGGCGTCTACGCCTTGATGTTGCCGGGTATCTCCGATGACAAGAACGCGGTCATTGGGATTTAGCCTATCGAGGAAGGCGCGCATCTGTTTGGTGCTGGCAAGGCTCGATTCGTCAAGCATATATAGATGACGCAGTTCTTGATTAGCACTGGGGTGATTCGCGCCTCGGGCAAGAAAGCTTTGGAGGGTGGTCGCGTCAATTCCGGCCTCGCGAAGCTGACCGGCTGCGCGAGAGGTCGGGGCGAATCCTTCTACGGTATACCCGCTCTTTTCTGCACCCTCGCGCATCGCCGCCAGAGAACTCGTCTTCCCCGAGCCGGCCAAACCTTGCAATCCCTGAATCCGATCTGTGGAGGTGAGAACCTCCTGAACGGAACGTCGCTGGGCGTCATTGAAGAAGTCGCGGCTGTTCGCTTGCTCACGCGCTTGATTGGGAGCCATGATGGGGGAAACCGTATTTCTGCCCGCGCGGACATGCTCTATGTTCGAGCGTTCAGCGGCGATGGTTTCAGGGGTCGTGAAGCTACGCCCAGAGTCGTATTTCTGGCTCGGGATAGAGCGAAATTGTCCCGAATCCCTGCGCGTCTGGAACTCGTCGCGCACCTGCTCAAAGGTCGCTTCGCCCATACCGCGCCGCAGCGCAGCGATAAAAATCGCCCGCTCGTCGGCCACAGCTTCGCGCTCGAAGAGACTATCGCGGGCATAGGTGACTGCCTCTTTTGCGTGAGTGCCAAGCTCGGTGTGTATCTCCCGATTCGCAGATCGTTCTCTGGCGGCTGCGATGACCTGCTGCGGCTGATTGCCATACTCGGCGGCCATCTCCTTATGCGCCGAAAGAACATGCTCGGCAGACAGATTCTGCTTCCGGTCGCGTGTAGCGTGAGCGGCAATCTGCGCGGCCTCCGGTCCGGCATAACCCGTGCGTTCCAATTGATCCCGTATCTGCCGCGACCGGGGGCTCGATGCGTCAAGATACTCCAAGGAGTAACCCTTGATCTCGGGCGCGCCGCTCCTGCCAGTCTCGATTTCGTATCCGAGACTGCGTAGTTGGTAGGTAAGTGCAGACTGGTAAACGGCACTGGCGTATTGCTGACTCTCGAACATGGAGCGCGGGTCAAGCGCCCGCGTGCTCCCATCTGCGCGCTCTGTCACGTTGAAGATTAGAGCATGGGTATGAAGCTGCGGCGCGGCATAGCCCTCGACCGGGCGCGCCGTATCGTGCTCGAACTTCGCGGCGATAAACTTTCCTGTCGTCTCGGCTGGGTTGTTGCCGCCGATCCGCGCCTGTGTGTAACGCTCCAACTCGTCCAGAGCTTCGGTGACAGCGGCACGATGGGCTTCAGTCACACGCTCGTCCGCACCAACCAGGGCGGTAAGCGAGACGGACTTAGGAGCCGAGAACG
>JBBPYY010000099.1:0-13885 GCA_038199445.1 Terriglobales bacterium
AGATGCGTGACGTGCAAGAGGTGGTGACAACGGAAGCGGCGCACTTGAGCATTGCTAAGGCCGCAAACTTATTGCGTTTACCGCTGCGAGTGATCTCCGTCCAACACGACGGCAGTTTCAGCCGCGAAAACCTTGGTGACATTTCACGGTCGGCGCTGGTTTTGACGGCGGGAACTACGGTGATTGGTGCGGTGGAACCACTGGTTTTTGGCGTGGATGCAGCGTGGTTTCACGTGGATTCGGCGTGGGCTGGACCGCTCAGATTGTCAAAAAAGTATGGTTCGCGGCTGGATGGAATCGAAGCGGCGGATTCGGTGACCGTTTCGGCGCACAAGTGGCTTTTCCAGCCGAAGGAATCTGCGCTAGTGCTGTTTGGCGATCCAGAGGCTGCCCATGCGGCACTTTCGTTTGGCGCTGACTATCTCCTTAAGGACAACATCGGTCTCCAGGGGTCGCACGGGGCGACGGCGTTGCCATTGATGGCAATGCTGATGGCATGGGGACGCGCCGGCGTGGCGGAGCGGATTGAACGCTGTATGAGCTTGGCGGAAGAGCTGGAAGAACGGGTGCGGACGGATGAGCGGCTAGAGTTGCGGGGTGCGTCGGCGACGGGCGTGGTGGTATGGCGGGTGAAGGGTGTTTCTCCGCGGGCGCTTGTGTCGCAGATGGAAACGGTTCAGGTCGCAGCGGTCACGATTGATGGCGAGGACTGGCTGCGCTCGGTTGCCATCAATCCAATGGCGGATGTGGATATGGTAGTGAGCGAAGTTCTACGCAAAGCGGAGTCGCTTACGCGAACAGAAACTCCTTGGTTCGCAACTCCTTAACTTTGTCGCGCAGCTTGGCTGCTTTCTCAAATTCAAATTTCTTCGCAGCCTCGCGCATGTCTGATTCGAGATTTGCGATGTAAGTGTCGAGGTCGGCCTGAGTGCGGAAAGCGGGCATTGTGTCGTCTTCTTCGGTCAGGTCGGCGTAATCGGCCTTGAGGATGCCGGCGAGTTCCATACTGAGTGGGCGGATGATGGACTCAGGTGTGATGCCGTTCGCTTCATTCCACGCGACCTGGATTTCGCGGCGGCGATCGGTTTCGTCGATGGCGCGGCGCATGGAGTCTGTCATCTTGTCGGCATAGAGAATGGCGCGGCCCTCGAGATGACGGGCGGCGCGGCCGATGGTCTGGATGAGGGAACCCTGCGAGCGCAGAAAGCCTTCTTTATCGGCGTCAAGGATGGCGACGAGAGAGACTTCGGGTAGGTCGAGGCCTTCGCGGAGCAGGTTGATGCCGATGAGAACGTCGTACTCCCCTTTGCGCAGATCGCGCAGGAGTCGCACGCGCTCAAGCGTCTCGATCTCGGAGTGCATGTAGCGGCATTTCACACCGGCCTCCGCATAATAACCGGCGAGGTCTTCGGACATGCGTTTGGTGAGCGTGGTAACAAGCACCCGCTGGTTGATGGCGGCACGGTCGCGAATCTCTGCCAGCAGGTCGTCGATCTGGCCGCGAACGGGTCGAATCTCGATCTGCGGATCGACGAGGCCGGTGGGACGAATGATTTGTTCGACCACGACCCCAGCGGCTTTAGTAAGTTCGTAGGGGCCTGGCGTCGCGGAGACATAGATGAGCTGGTTGGTCCGCTGTTCGAATTCTTCGAAACGCAGGGGACGGTTGTCCATCGCGGAGGGAAGACGGAAGCCGTAGTCGACTAGGTTCTGTTTGCGCGAGCGATCGCCGTGCCACATGGCGTGCAGTTGCGGGACTGTGACATGCGACTCATCGCAGAAGAGCAAGAAATCGCGAGGGAAGTAATCGAGCAGCGTGGGCGGAGCCTCGCCGGGCAAGCGGTTGGAGAAGTGGCGCGAATAGTTCTCGATGCCGTGGCAGTAGCCCATCGACTTGATCATTTCGAGATCGAAGCGGGTGCGCTGGTGGATGCGTTGCGCTTCGACCTGACGACCTTCGCTTTCAAGCTGCGGCACCCAGTCGTTGAGCTCGGAGAGGATGCTCTCGATAGCAGATTTCTTGCGTTCGGGCAGGACGACGTAGTGGCTCTTGGGGTAGATGGGCAGGCGCGCGTATTTCTGACGCACGGTCCCGAAAAGCGGGTCGATCTGCGAGAGTGCTTCAATCTCGTCGCCGAAGAGCTCGATGCGGAACGCCATTTCGTCGTAGGTGGGGTAGACCTCGATGACATCGCCCCGGACGCGGAATGTACCGCGACGAAAATCGACATCGTTGCGCTCGTAGAGGATTTCGACAAGGCGGCGGGTGATGTCTTCGCGACGGATCTTCTGGCCGCGTTCCAGCAGCAACAACATTCCGTAATACGCCTCAGGCGAACCCAGGCCGTAGATACAACTGACAGAGCTGACGATGATGGCATCGCGGCGTTCGAACAGGGAGCGCGTGGCCGAGAGGCGCAGTTTATCGAGCTCTTCGTTGATGGTCGCTTCTTTTTCGATGTAGAGGTCGCCGGAGGGAATGTAGGCCTCGGGCTGGTAGTAGTCGTAGTAGGAGACGAAGTATTCGACCGCATTGTTGGGGAAGAATTGCTTGAACTCATGGAAGAGCTGAGCGGCGAGCGTCTTGTTGTGGGCGAGGATGAGCGCAGGCCGGTTCATTTGCTCAATGACCTTGGCCATGGTGTAGGTCTTGCCGGATCCGGTGACGCCGAGCAGGACTTGATGCTTTTCGCCAGCGCTGAGGCCGGTGGTCAGTTCTGCAATGGCACGCGGTTGATCGCCCTGCGGTTTGTAGGTGCTGACGAGCTGGAAGTCCATACTAATATGGTATTGGATGCTGGGCGTACGGCGAATCCGGCGGGGGTAAGACTGCGGACTTAAACATCGACAAGGGCTGAATCCGCGGACGGAATTGCTTGATCATAGTGAACGCACCCTCCAGGCGAAGAGAATTGATAAACGCTAGCCGACTTTGCCGTATTGATCTGGCCGGATTAACTTCCGATGTGCCAAACGCCTCTACTGGATTCATTTCTCTTCTTCGAAGCGCGCAGGCGGTGTGCACTTCAGTGGGAGAACTCGATCATCTTGATCACGCTTTGCCGATCGTATTGGGTGTAATAGATCGTCTTACCGTCCATGGTGGCACTGAGGCTGGGTTGCAGGCGCGCCGGTTGTTTGCTGAATGTGAGAACCGGTGTGATGCGGCGAGTCGCGAAGCTGTAGAACTCGATACTCGGTCGTGGTTCGGCTTCAATGTCTAATAGATAGAGACCGTCCCGGGTGACCGCCCAGTGTCCCCAATATCCGGCCTGCGGCCTATCTGCCACCACAAGCGATTCGGGTCCGCCTTTCGCCGGAATACTCCAGATACCCGGCTGGTCAAACTTGGAAAAGAAGATGGTATTGCCATCATAGGATTCGAAGGGATCGAAGCCGCCGCGCTCAGTCAGCATCGACTCAGCGCCATCTTGCAAAGAATGCTTCCAGACTTGCCAGCTTCCCGTTCGCTTGGAGGCGAAGTAGATTCGCTTGCCATCGCGCGACCAACTCGGCACGACATTGGCTGAGTTCCCTTCGTCGATTGCGTGGACGTTTCTGCCTTCTGCATCCGCTACGAAAATCTGGGGGCCAGTCTGTACAGTGCTGTCAAACGCGATCGACTTGCCATCTGGCGCCCAGCGCGGCGTCCCGGAATATCGATTGAGGTGCGTTAACTGGACGGGGCCTTCTCCCCTCGCGTCGCTCATCCATATCTCTGCAAATCCGGTTCGAATCGACATCCATACCAGTTTGGCGCCCTCCGGCGACGGTTGCGCGTCCATCTCTGAATATTGGCTACTGATCAGCTTCCTGTTGGTCAGCACAGGACCACCTGCAGCGGCTAAGTCTGCGCGCCAGATCGCTGCCGGCTCTGCGCTGCTTTTTTCCGAGTAAACCAGACGACGGCCGTCTTTTGAGAAACTTCCGAGAGCTGGGTACGTCGTCTCGCGCTGCACTGGCCCACCATTGGCGGAGATGACCCACAAGGAAGGCAGCGTTGTCCGGTCGGAGACAAACACGATGGATTTGCCGTCCGGAGTCCACATAAGACTGTTGCAGCCAAAATCAGTGAGAGGATTGCAGGGCAAACGAGCGTCGACGGTGAGGTGGCTGGGACTCCGCCGGACAGCGGAATCGTGTAGATGCTGTCGCAGCACAGCAAACCGCTCGTATGCCGGGTGAATGCGATGGTTCCGCCGTCCGGAGAAAGCGCAAACTCATATCCACTGTCCACACCATCCGGAGATTCCGAGTTTGTGAGACACCGCTTCGCGCCGGTTGCAGGGGAAAAGAGGACTACGCCGAAGGTGAATCTCCCCGAGCAATAGTCGATCATCAACATGCCCTTGCCATCGACAAGCCAGGCGAGCGAACTGGGCAGAGTGTACAAGCAGCCGACCGATGTCAGTTTGCGTTCTGCGCCACCCAGGGCTGGCACAACATAGACGCCGTCGTTCTCTCCATCGCAGCGGGTAAAGGCAATCTCGCGTCCTTCCGGGGACCAGGCTGGCGTGCCGAGAAGACCGATCTTGCTGTAGGTGAGACGCAGCGGCAGGTCTGCACCCAGCAACTGCACATACACGTCATAATGTTTTCGTTCGGCGCCGTCCCAGACGAAAGCGATCTCGCGTCCGTCGGGAGAAAAGACGGGAGATATGGCGTTGCCCGGCGCGGTCGTTATGGGCACAATCTGCATGGTGGATGAAGCTTGACTTGCATCAGGCAAAGCACGGCTGTGGCGCGCCCGAACCAGCAAAAAAGCTCCGGCGGCGGCAAACACCAGCAAACCAGCGACGACGGCGGTACGCGCTAGCCGGCGATGCAGCACAGGCTTTTCGGCTGGCGCAGGAGCTGCCTGCGGTGGCTCGCTCGTTTCGTTGGTCGGAGGCGGAACAGACAGGGGCGGAACAGAATCGCCGTTGTCCTTGGCCAGTCCATTCCCCACCTCCGCTGCCTTCGCTACAGGAGCGATGAAGCGATACCCCCGCTTGGGGATGGTCTCGATATAAAGAGGCGCGTCGGCGGAATCGCCCAGCGCGTCGCGTAGTTTCATGACCGCCGTATTCAGGCTGTGGTCAAAGTCGACAAAGGTATCGGCAGGCCACAAGACCCCGCGCAATTCTTCGCGGGTGACGATCTCGCCGGCATGTTCCAGCAGATAAACCAGAATGCGGAAGGATTGCTCGCGCATCTTGACGGGCGTGCCGCCGCGGCGCAATTCCAAATTGCGCGCATCGACCGAAAAAAGACCGAATCGCCAAGTTTGCGCCGTGTTCGCGGGGCTTTCCACAAACTCGCTCCTGCCAGCTCACTTGCCGGAGTCTAGCACGCCTATCGCACGGCCTCGCGCGCGGCCACGGCCGCAATTCCCCGAAGCATATCGCCCTCTAAGTCTCGACCTGTCAGAGACTTCTGCGGCGAGTCGCGTTTAATTTAGGGATCACCTCCAGTGCATTGCGAGAACTCGTAAGTCAGCGCAACTTACGAGCATCGCAAGCGGGTCCCGGAGATACCGGCAGCCGCAAAAATTCACTAAGGAGAACTCTCATGACACGTCATTCCGCAATCCTCACCAACCTGCTTCTCAGTCTTCCCCTGGCGGCTGGCCTGCTTTGCGCAGCTCCCAACGCCTCCGCCCAAACCACCGCATCCGTCACCATCCCCTTTGCGTTCTCGGCCAACCACCAGCAAGTAGCAGCCGGCTCATATCAGGTTCAACTTCTGTCCGACCGCTTCTTGTCTCTTCGCGATACCAAGACGGCAAAAACCCAGATCGTGATGGTTCGCCCGGAGCCCGGGCGCGTCATTGAAGCGCAGGGCCGTCTTGTGTTCCATCGCTACGGAAGTCGAAATTACCTGATGCAGGTCTGGCTGGCTGGAACGAATAAGCACAGCGAATTGGTGGTGCGACCCACGCTCGAGCAGAAGTTGACTAAGAATATCCCGGCGGCTGGCTCATCTTTCGAAGTGGCTTTGAAATAAGCAACGAAAGACAATCCCGCGGCCGGTCTAACGCAATTGTGACCGGCCGCGGGGAAGTCTCGCAGAACCGCCATACTTCTTGATCCTGATCGAATCACGTCAGCCACGCTGGATCTGGGTGAGGCACAGCGACCACTCCTCGGGGCGGTCAACGAGCACATCGGGCGGATCGGTAGCGAGGGTGTGCGGCGCGAAACCGAAGAGGCAGCCGACAGACCACGCTCCTGTGTTTTGAGCGGTGAGGACGTCGACATCGGAGTCGCCGATCATAACTGTTTCTTCGGCAGGGACATTGGCTTCGCGCATCAGAGTCTCGAGTCCGTGCGGGTCGGGTTTTTTGCTGTGAAAGCTGTCGCCGCCGTAAACCCGGAAGAAATATGGGGCTAGGCCGAGCGCTTCCACTATCGCGAGGGAAGGTCCCACCGGTTTATTGGTAAGGACGGCCATCGCGGGCGGGGAAGGCTGCGCGCGGATGGCGTCGAGCGCGGACAGGACTCCGCTATAGACGGTCGTGAAGTCAAGCTTGTGCGCTCGATAGTAGGTCAGGAAGTATTCCAGAGCGTCGGTGAAGAGATGTTCGTCATCCGGGTCGCCTAACGCACGGCGAACCAGCATCCCTGCGCCATCGCCGATGTAGCTGGCGATGATATCGCCGGGCAAATCTTTGCGTCCGAAGTGGCGCATGGTCGCGTTGACGGACTGGATCAGGTCAGCGCGGGAATCAATGAGCGTACCGTCGAGGTCGAAGACGAGCAGGCGGACCGCGTGGATAGGGATTGCTCGAAGAATTTGCACCCTTTGAAGATAAATGTGGGGGAGGCTAGAATTTTCGGTCCACGGATTTACAGAATGCCGGGCCCACTTCTATTTTGTGAGGCTGAAGGCTTTGACTGCGATTGAGTTGGGTTTGGAGCCGGCGGGCATGATGGTGAAGAGGGAATTGTCAGTGACGCGTATGACGGAGACGTCGCCGGAGCGAGCGTCGACCGCGAACAGCAAATGGCCTTTACTGGAAAAGGCGAGTGCATCGGGAGCGGCGCCAACGTGGATCGATGCTCGGAGTTTGCCATCGTCGATCGCGTAGACGCCGATGGTATCTGCGGCGAAGTTACTGACGTAAAGCAGCGCGTTATCGGCCGAAACGACAGAGCCGGAGGGGTGTGTTCCGACGAGATGGGCACCACCAACTTCGTTGGTTCCGGTGGAGATCTCACTGATGCTATTACTGGCGAAGTTGGAGACGAAGATCTCTCCGCCGTCGGGTTTGAGCGCGAGATGGATGGGGACCTCGCCGACTTCGAGCATAGTGAGAAGAGCGTTGGATGCATTGGCTGGATCGAGCGATACGACCATCACCTGATGGGAGTCAGAACAGGCGATGAATGCCTTCTGAGAATCGGGCGGGATCGCGATGTCTGTGGCTCCGGGACAGCCGGAGACACTGGTGCGAGTCGTTCGCGTGCGCGCATCGATGATGCTGATGGTGCCGCTTCGGTGATTGGAGACAACGAGGGTCGCGAGATCGGGAGAGATGCGGGCCATGCCGGGGCCGTCTCCGGCGGGGATAGTGGCGATTTCGCGGCGCTTGTCGAGATCGATCACCGAGATGTTGTTGGAACCGGAGTTGGCGACGTATGCGAGCTTACCGGTGCCGTCTATGTCGATGAAATAAGGCTTGCGGTGCACTGGAATGGTCGCGACGACTTCGTCTTTCTCGGCATTGATGACGCTGACCGAGTCGCTGCCCGCGTTGACGACGTAAACCTCGTTGCGGGTGCGACTGGCGGTGATTCCGATCGGTGAGTTGCCGACGTGGAGAACCCGGTCCTGGCGGAAATTGATGATATCGAGGACAGTCACCGTTGCGTCGCCGCCGTTCGCGACATAAGCATATTCGCGATACGTTTTCGGGTAGTCAGGGAAATCGTGACGGCGACAACCGGCGAGGGCTGCCAGTGCGACCGCCGCCGCGAACCGCGCGCGGACTTTGCGGCGGTGCATGATCAGCGCGCTACTGTCTCGACGGCAATGCCACGTGGAACAATGCGGCCAACTACGGCAGCGATTTGCGAGACTTCGTCCATCATTTCTGCGAACTGCTGCGGGTAGATGGATTGTGGTCCGTCGGAGAGGGCCTTTTCGGGCTGATTATGCACTTCGATCATCAGGCCGTCTGCGCCGACAGCGACGGCGGCGCGGGCGAGCGGAACGACTTTGTTGCGCTTGCCGGTACCGTGGCTGGGGTCAACGAGGATCGGCAAGTGACTGAGGCGTTGGACGGCCGGAACGATGCTGAGGTCAAGGGTGTTGCGAGTGTGGTCGGCGAAGGTACGGATGCCGCGTTCGCACAGGGCGATGTTGTAGTTGCCCTCGCTCATGACATACTCGGCGGCCATCAGGAATTCTTCGAGGGTTGCCGACATGCCTCGCTTCAGCAGCACGGGGCGATGGGATCGCCCGGCGCGCTTGAGCAACGAATAATTCTGCATGTTGCGGGTGCCGATTTGAATCATGTCGGCGTATTGCTCGACAAGTTCGAGCGATTCGTGATCGATGGCTTCTGTGATGATGCGCAGGCCGAAGGTGTCGCGAATCTCGGCCATGATCTGCAGCCCTTCTTCCCCGAGGCCCTGAAAGGCGTAGGGAGAAGTCCGGGGCTTGTAAGCGCCACCGCGGAAGAACTGCGCGCCAGAACGGGCGACGGCTTCAGCGACGGCGAAGGCCTGCTCACGCGATTCAATGGAACAAGGGCCGGCAACGATGGCGAGTTCGCGGCCACCGATCGTCGCGTTGGTGCCGGGGAATCGAATGATGGTGTTGTCTTGCTTGAGGTCGCGGCTGACAAGCTTGTAGGGCTTGGAAACACGGATCACTTCAGAGACGCCGGGCATCTCTTCAAGGTTGCCGCGGTCGACGGCTCCTTGATTGCCGGTGATGCCGATAGCGGTGCGTTGCGCACCGGGCATAGAGTGGGCCCGGAAACCGAGGGCCTCGATCTGCTCGCAGACGGCCTGCACCTGCTCCGGCGTGGCCTGCGGCTTCATAACAACGAGCATGTCTCGCTCCTGGTGCGTGAAGAAACGTGAATCTCAGTGTATCGGGCGGGACAGGCGCGGCCAAATCAGCGCGTTGACGAGCTACACCGGAAAAATCGTCTGGAACGGCGCGACTTCAGGGTGTGCGGAGGGTTTCATTGGCCTAGAGCGAGCATGAAACGCTCCCATATGACCTACCCTCCTCGGACAACGGAGTCGCCCCCTGACGGCTTCGTTGTCTTTTTATTTTCGCGAAGGCTTATTGGGGCTGGCCGCACGGAGCCTTGCCCAGGTGAAAGCGGCGTACCCGAGCTGCAGTACGATGACAAAGGCATAGGCAAGAACGAGATTCCGGTGTTCCATTAAGCTCCCACTGAAGTATTGGCCGGTTGATAGGACGTCGCTTCGAAAGCTGCGCGCTGGTCATTCGCCTGGCGACGACGCTCCAAAACGTAGCGCATGGACACCATGAGGACGCCCCATGCAAACCACGCGGCGAGGTTCCACCAGACTGCGGGCCACATGCTGGGATCCAAGCCGGAGCCTTGACCGCCGCCAATGACGGGCTGCGGATGTTGGGTACGCCACCAACGCGTGGACATGTACACAATGGGGACGTCGATCGCGCCGAAGATGGCGAGAACGGCAGCAATCGTCTGTACCTGACCACCAGCGGTGAAGCGTCGCAGCAGCAGATAGCTGACATAGATGAGCCAGAGCATGAGAAAGCTGGTGAGGCGTTCGTCCCATGTCCACCAAATGCCCCAGATGGGGCGCGCCCAGAGCATACCCGTCACAAGAACGATGGTGCAGTAGACGACGGACGCCTCAGCGGTGCTGACGGCGAACGCATCCGCCGCTTGAGCGCGGGCCGGCTTGGAGCGGCGCCACGCGAGCACGGCAAGAGAAGCGCCGAAGTTCACGAACACGAGCAGGAAGGCGACCATCGCCGCTGGGAAATGGTAGTAGAAAATGCGTTGAATATTGCCCATGGTCGCTTCTGTTGGGGCGACATACATCGCGACATAGAAGCCGCGAATCAGCAGAGCGAGCGTGATTACCAGCCAGATGGGGGCGAGCTTTTTCATAGCAGGATTATCTTACTGCGCATGCGCGCCGAGGGAGTGAGTTTCGCGCCGCAGAACCGAAAATTCACAGAAACCTCTGCTGGAGGACGAGAATCAAAACACACATGACGACACCAAATGCAGCAGGAAGCGGTACGTTCAAGATTGGCGGCGATTTGGCCGTTCATCGGTTGGGTTTCGGCGCAATGCGTATCACGGGCGATGGCATCTGGGGCGAGCCCAAGGATCGCGCGGAAGCGGTAAGAGTTCTGAAGCGCCTCGGGGACCTCGGAGTGAATTTTATCGATACGGCCGATGCATACGGTCCGTTCGTGAGCGAGGAACTAATCTCGGAAGCGCTTCATCCGTATCGGGAAGGCCTGATCATTGCGACCAAAGGCGGCCTCGCAAGAACGGGACCGAACAAGTGGGAAGCGGTGGGGCGCGCAGGGTATTTGCGCCAATGCGTAGAGATGAGTCTGCGCCGGCTGAAACTGGAGCGGATCGATCTGTATCAGTTGCATCGGTTTGACGAGAAGACGCCGATTGAGGAGTCGCTGGGGGAACTCAAGAAGATGCAGGTAGAAGGCAAGATTCGCCACATCGGCATTTCTGAGGTTTCGATCAAAGACATTGAGCGTGCGCGGAAGATCGTGAACGTAGTGAGCGTGCAGAACAAGTACAACATCAGCGATCGCGCGCATGAGGACGTGGTGAATTATTGTGAGAAAGAAAATCTCAGATTCATCCCATGGTTTCCGGTAGCCGCTGGCAAGCTGGCGGAGCCAGGCGGAGTCCTTGAGACGCTGGCTAAGAAGCACAATGCGACGACGGCGCAGCTGGCGATCGCATGGCTGTTGCACCGTTCGCCGGTGGTACTGCCGATTCCAGGCACCTCATCCGTAAAGCATCTGGAAGAGAACGTCGCAGCGGCGGAGTTGAAGCTGTCGGAAGCAGAGTGGTCCTCGCTGGAGGGAGCGGCCAGGGCTGCAGCGTAGTGCTAGAAGCGCAGGAAATTAGAAGGCCGCGACTTTGTCGCGGCCTTCTGTAATCAACATGTTGTCGGGATTTTTTAGTGCTGGAGCGGCGCGTCTTCTAACGCGTCTTGGTGAAACTTTGGAATGCCGAAGTGGCCGCGCAGGTGGAGCAAGTCGAGCACGCTGAGATCGCCTGAGACGACGATGACTTCAACATTTTTGACTCCGGCCAGCATGACAACCACGCCAGTGACACTCGCGTGTTCGAAGCCGACCCAGACGTCGGTGCGGCCGATGGGGGCATCTGGGTCGCCGATGCCGGCATTCCTCCGATTTGTGGCGGTGACGAGATGCTTCCACGCGCCGCTGCGGTATTGTTGGCGAACGTTTTCGAGAGCATTCTGGTCATATGCGCCGGGTGCGGCGAAACGGTAGGTGTGCACAGAGACTCCGTTTAACTTTCCAATGGCTTTGCGCACATCTACATCGCCATCGTCGAAGACACCGTCGGCAAAGCGGAGCATGTTGCGGTCGAAGGTGAAGTCCGCGTGGAATGCGGCGTGTTGAGAGATCGATTCCAGCCCGTGCGGCACCCAGCTCTGCGGGTCGACCTGCTGTTGCGCGAGCGCCGAGTTGGCGGCGAAGAATACGAGGGCGAAGAGCGCTAGCAGAATGCGTGGCGGGATGCGTTTCATGGCGTCGAAAGTGTAGACGCCATCTTGCGCGGAAAGCTTCGGTCGGGTGGAAATTTTATTCCGCCTGGAAGACGGTTTCAAACAGCATCAGGCCCGCAGTGGTGAAAACAATGTCGTAGCCGGCGAGGAGCTTGATCCAGAGGCCAGGATCAAACTCGCCAGTGAAGATGGCACTGGTGGCTTGGACCATGGCCAACAGCGCGGGGACCGCCAGTGGGAAGAGGATGAGGGGCAACAGCAGCTCGCGGCTGCGGGCGCGGAGCGAAAGGGCGGCAAGAAAGGTGCCGTTGATGACGAGGGCCCAGGTGCCCAGAGGGAGCACGAGCAATAACAGCGAACTCTGACCCAGCGGATGCAGGTTGTAGAAGAGCACGAAGATGGGCGCCATGATGGATTCGACGATGGCGACGAAAAAGAAATTGGCGAGGGCTTTTGCGAGGAAGAGCGCGGCGGCAGATGCGGGGGCCATGCGTTGTGCGTCGAGAACACTGTTGCGCAGTTCGCGGGACCACGCCTGATTGAGGGCGGTAACGACGGCAAAGAGAAGCGAGACCCAGAGGATTCCGCCGGAGATCTGGCGCGACATGGCTGCGGTTGGATCGAACGCCAGCGAGAAGACCACCACGATCAGCAGCGCGAAGAAGAGCATTGCGTTGAGTGCGTCTTTGGCGCGCCACTCGAGGCGCAGGTCTTTTGCGAGATGGGTGAGTAGGAGGCGGGTCAACGGCCACTCTCTTCAAAGCCCACGATCTGTCCGGCGTGCATGGCGACGAGACCGTCCGCAATATCGCGTGCGAGTTCAGGTTGGTGCGTAGTGAGCAGGATGGTCGATGTGCCGCGCTGCGCGTTGAGCAGCGCGATCATCTGCTGCGCGCTGGCGGCGTCCATATTTGAAAAAGGCTCGTCAAGCAGAAGCAGTTCTGGGCGCGAAAGGAGGACGCGCGCAAGGGAGGTTCGCTGACGCATGCCTTGCGAATAGTGCCCGACGGGGCGTGTGAGGCTGGCGTCGAGGCCCACGAGTTGCAGCGCTTCTTTTGGGGTACGCGTCTGCTGAAGAGGATAGAGCTTCGCGAAGTAGCTGAGATTTTCTGTGGCTGAAAGCTCGTCGTAGAGCATCGACGCGTGGCTCAGGTAGCCGATGCGTCCGCGCGCGTCTGTAGACTCCTGGTTGCCGAAGACGCGGACGCTTCCCATGCTGGGTTGTGCGAGCCCCGCGATGATGCGAAGGAGCGTGGATTTGCCCGCGCCGTTTTCACCGGTGATGACATAGCAGCGGCCCGCTTGAAAGGTCGCGGTGACTTGACGAAGTGCGGCGAAGGTCCCGAAAAGTTTGGAGACAGAGTCGAGCTGGGCGATGGGTTGCAAGCAGACAGTGTACGGGTGCCGGCCCGGAGGCTATTGGACGCTGGCGCGGGCCGCGCCTGCGGGAGCTGGACCCTGCTGTTGCTTCGGGGCGTATTTTGAAGCGCACTTGGCCTGTAACTGCGTCGCGTGAAAGACTCCATCACGGCCGTAAGTTCCCATGGCGAGCGCTTGTGCGTTGTCTTTGAAGGTGTCTGGCGGCGGCTCTGCACCCGAGTAGGCGACGGTGAGAATGCGGCCCTGCTCGGTGAGCTGAAACTTCGCATTGGTGCCCACGCGCTCGATGGAACCGGGAACTACGTTGCCCGCGACGCGGAGATGGCGCGTGTACGATTTGTCGCCCATCGCGTGGAGTTCCTGAATCGTGACGTAGTAGCTCTTGTTGGATTGAACGCCGGTGACAGCAAGCCATGTGATGGTGCCAACAATCACGAGGACTGCGATGAGGATGCGGACCGTCTGGCTATTGCGGTTCATTTGCATTCCATTCTTGTTTAGAAAGGCGCTTTGGGGAACGCCCAGGGGTAGAAAGCGACTAATTCATGCGACGTATAATCGCCGGGAGTAGTGTAATCGAACTACGCGAATTTGTGAATTCGCCAGGGGTGAGTCATGGTCGCCAACGGGAACGGGAACCAAAAGCAGACAATCAGCAACGGCAATGATTACGCGGTTCCGACGCCTCGCGCGGAGTGGATTGCAAAGCGCGGTGAAGAGGCTGCGCGCACAGGCGATAGGAATATGTCGCAGATGCACTTTGCCCG